>JAMOOV010000110.1 GCA_027065125.1 Campylobacterales bacterium
TTGGATTTAATTTTTCTCTTGATATTTGAATTTAATGATTCTATAGGATTTGCAGTATAAATCAACTTTTTAATAGCCTCCGGATATTTATAAAAAGTAGATAGTTCACTCCAACTGTGGTTCGAATGTTCCGTCTCTATTTCTTGGTATGGATACATCAAACTCTCCATATTTACTTCTTAATATTTTTTTGTTGTGTCCGTTTCGATAATTAGAATTATTAGATTTAGTATACTTTTCATAACCTAAGTGGTCTGCAAGTTCTACTTCTGTAGCTGTTTGATATACCTCTTTGAGCATACTTTTAAATTCATCCAATATCTTTTCGATATTGATACCTTTACCACTCCTTATGGCTTTGGCTATCTCTTCTTTGTTTACTAAACTCATAGTATAAATCCTTTTGTAAATTTAACCAAGTTTTTGGATTTACACAGTTGGGTTGATGGTGCCCATCTTTAAGATCATTTATGTTAAAATAAAATATATTGGAAGGATAATATGAATAAAATTTTATTTTTAATACTAATAGTGACATCTCTTTACTCTTCTCAAGAAAAATTAAATGTCGAAACCATACTAAAAACTATACCGAAAAACTCTCCCGAATACAGTTTGGATTTATTATATGCTAAAAAGATAAAAACTTTAAAATTTATCAAAGATACATTTAGCACCAGCACCATCAAAGATGGGCACTCATATATAAAAGCTTTTAAAAAATTAGTAATTTACACAAAATTTTTAGCAAATTCAAACAATCACATCAACAAACTTCATAAAAAAATACTCATTTTATCATCTTTAGACACACCTACTCAAAAATTAGAATATCTCTACTATAAAAAACTTATCGATATCGCAAAAAACAAAAAAAGTTACATAAAAGATAGTTTACCGAAATGGAAAAAATCACTATATGATAAACTTTTTGATACAAAGTTCGATTTAAAAAAAGATAAGTTAAATATAAAATTATACCTCCAAAAATTTGAAAAACTGGAAAAAGAGACCGAACAACTAAATATAAATCTTGAAAAATGGAAAATTGCTGAAAATGAGAGGATGATCAAAGTTGTAACAAAACAGATTGAAGACAATTTTTCAAAAAAACGATATATATTGGAAAAAATAGCAAATAGCTATCTTGATATATTTTTCCAAAATATAAAAGATAGAGATAAAACAGCCTTTAAAACCGAATTTTTGATAGAAAAATACACTACTCAAGATAAAAAAGCTTACAAAATACTACTTAATTTTTATGAAAAGAAGAGATTTGGCAATACTCAACTTATCCTAAACAAAACAACTGATGAGATAAAATTGACTTTACATAGGATATGGGGAGTATTAAACTATCCTCTTTTTACGGTAGATAAAAAAGATATATCTCTTATAAACTTTTTTATATTTATTTTTTTCCTAATACTCGGATCATATATGGGAAAATATTATAAAAAAAGTGTATATTCATTAAAACAAAAACAAGATATAAGCAACTCCACTATAACTCTTTTGGCAAATATAGGCTACTATCTTATACTTGTCACAGCATTTTTGATATCACTAAAGTCAATGGGACTAAATCTAAGCTCCTTTACTTTGATAGCAGGAGCATTATCGGTAGGTATAGGTTTTGGACTTCAAAATATAGTATCAAATTTTATTTCCGGTATTATTTTGATGTTTGAAAAAAGTATCAAGATAGGTGATTATATACAGATAGATGCCGAAACAAGAGGTACGGTAGTCGATATCAAAATGAGATCCATCACTATAAGGACAAATGACAATATAGACCTTATAGTGCCGAACCAAAACTTTATCCAAAATATTGTCACAAATTGGACACTAAATGATAACTCAAGAAGATTTAGGATACCTTTTGGAGTAAGTTACGGAACTTCCACGGATGATGTGGAAAAGATAGTATTAGTAGCTCTTAAAAACTCAAAGTTTCCTCATTACAAGATAGGAGATAAAAAACCTCGTATCATATTTACCTCTATGGGGGACAGCAGTATAAACTTTGAACTCTTTGTATGGGTAAAAGGGGAGTTAACCTTAAGACCCAGATATACCACTTCGGAGTTTTTAAAAATCATTTATAAAGCATTAAATGATGCAAATATCAATATCCCATTTCCTCAACAAGATATATATATCAAAGAGTTGCCACCCATCAGAGGCAAAGATCAATCCCCAGAACAGACATAACTGCTCTATCAACCTCTCTTATCTTTTATGTTCCAAATAAAATGTCATAAAATCTTTGGCTATGAGTAGATTGCCATTATAGTTTTCTCTTATCTCCTCCTCTATAAGTCTCAGAGGATACTCTCCCCTATCACTATATCTCGGACTTATATGAGTTACTATAAGATTTTTTACTCCATACTCTTTTGCAACTTTACCTATATCATAAGCCGTAGTATGCAAAACCTTCACGGGGAGATTTTTATAAACCTCTTTTGTATAAGTGCTTTCATGTATCAAAAGATCCAAATCCCTCAAATTTTCACCAAGTATCTCCGGCTCACTATTGTCACCTGAGACTATCACTCTTCTTCCTTTTATAGGCTCCAGAAGATACTTTTTGGCGATATAAAGCTTTTGCCCAACTCTCACATCTTTGCCTTTTTTGATATCAGCATAAGCCTTTGAAGGCAAAAGTCCGTCCCTTTGCAAAGCATCTTTATCTATCTTGTCGCTTTTGTCATACTCTTTTATCAAAAAAGCAAAGCTTTCTATCGAATGAACAAGGGGTAAAACTTCTACATTATATTTATCAAACTTAAAAACTTGATACTTTTTATACTCTACAATATTCAGCTTAAAGCCCAATTTTTCATAACTTGTATCCATAAAACATGAGAGTAGATTTTTTAAGCCACTTGGAGCGAACAGACTAAGCTCCTTTTTTCTACCTTCCATTTTAAAAGAGTCTATAAGTCCCAAAAGTCCGTAGTAGTGATCTCCGTGAAGATGTGTTATAAAGATATTATTTAAACTCCCACTCTTTAAATCGCTTTTTTGTATTTGATGCTGAGTGGCCTCTCCGCAATCAAAAAGACTCCAACCGCTCTCATTTTGCATACTAAAAGCGATAGCCGACAGATTTCTCTCTCTTGTTGGTTTACCCGCACTCGTACCTAAAAATGTAAACTTCACTACACCCTTCTTGAAACCCTATCTATGCTCTCGCTAAAAGTTGGGTGAGGAAAAGCAATTAAAAATATATCCATCAATTCTTCAGTATACATAAGTTTTTTAGTGCATTTTCTCATAATATCTACTTTATTTGAAATTTTTTAGAGTTATTATAGTACAATTTTCATTTACTTTTTGTTACTATGCTGGCATATATAAATAATCATACTATCTTTGGAGCTTCTATATCATCGCCCAAAAAAGCATAACTTTTCCCTATCCTTGCAACTGGTTTGAAAAATATGGTAAGTCTTTTTTTATCTATAATATTTCTATCATCTACAAATATCTCTTTAACACTTAAAACAAGCGGTATAGTTTTACTATCTCCCAAATCTATCTCTTGATTTAATTCACAAAAGTAAGCAGCAGGCACTCCTTCTATCATGGGAGGATAAGATGGCAATAGTCTTTTTGTCTCTATATCAAAAAGTTTAGCTTCACTTATATCTTTTTCAAGCTCTTTGGAGCTAAAGTGCATTTTTTTAAGATCTTTTTCTTCAACCATACAAATAGTGCATTTTTTAGTTTTTCTTATATTTGACAGAGTATCCTTTGGAGTGCCGTCCGATTTATGTCCGACACTTATCAAGACAGTAGCAGGTTCGGATGAAAGTCCTATAAAATAGCTAAAAGGAGCTATATTTATCACACCGTTATCTTCCGTAACAACCCATGCTATAGGTCTCGGAAGTATAGTTTGTGCCATCAGTTTATAGTTCTCATTTAATTTCGCATCTTTTGAAAGATCAAATATCATATTTCGCTCCTTGCTATTTTTAGTTTATGATTTTATCAAATCAAGAGTTACAAAGTAATAAACTCAAATACTTTGCGGAGCTAAAGCACCATTGGAGATTGTATCCTCCAAGCTCACCCGTAACTTCTAAAACTTCTCCGATAAAATATAGATTTTTAACCTTTTTACTTTCAAAATTTTTAAGCTCACTAAGTTTCACTCCGCCCTTGGTAACCTCAGCCATTTCAAAACCAAAATATCCGGCAGGTGCAAAGCTATAATTTTGTAAAAGTTCTATAGCTTTTTTTGAGTTTTGCAAAGTATCATCTTTGAGTTTATGGGCTTTTAAAAACTCCAAAGTAAATCTTTTTGGGATATTTAAAAGATTTGAGAGAGTCTTGTTTGATCTTAAAGGTTTAAAACCCGGGATAAAATCTATCTCTATCTTTCCTCTATCCCAATATAAAGAACTATTTAACACAGCAGGACCGGTTATGCCCCTGTGAGAAAAAAGTATATTGTCTTGAAAACTTTTTTTACCGATTTTTATCTCAACTTCAAAGCCAACTCCACTCAAACTCTTCATCCAAAACTGCTCTTTTTGCAAACTAAGTCCCACAAGGGCGGGTTTTAGCGAAATAATATCATGTCCAAACTGTTCGGCTATCTTGTATCCTATATCCGTAGCTCCAAGCTTTTTATAACTCACCCCTCCGGTTGCAACTACCACCTTTTTTGCCTCTATATCACCTTTTGTAGTATGCACTATAAAATTATCTCTTTTTTCTACATCCAATATCTCTGCGATAAACTTTTTTTGATTTAATTTTTTTATGATTTCATTTGAATTTGAGGCAAAATATTGATTGTTTTTTATCCTTTTGTAGTTTATATCTTTGAAAAATTTCAAAACATCTTTGTTGGTATAGTGAGTTAAAACTTTTTGAATAAGTTTTTTATCTCCGATATAGTTATCATTTGAGATAAATTCATTGGTAAAGTTACATTTTCCGCCACCGCTTATTTTGAGTTTTAAAGGAGTTTGATTTTTGTCAATTATTAAAAAGTTTTTACCCTTTAAATGCTTTGCCAAAAAAAGCCCGCTCGCTCCACCTCCAAGTATAACTATGTCAGTCGTTATCTTTTACCCTTTTAAAATAGACAACCGAAAGTGCGGGCATATCAAAGCCGATAGAGTTTTCTCTACCCCAAGCTAAAACTTTTTCACTCTCATAAATCCCCTCGTTTTCATAGCTCCATCCACCAAATCTGTCATCTTGGGAGTTAAATATCATCTTGTATCTTCCCTCATTCGGAACAGCTACTCGATAATTTTCTCTTTTTTTATCGGCAAAATTACAAACCACTACAACACTCTCTTTTTTACCTCGCCTGAAAAACGAGATAGTGTTGTGAGTGCTATCAACCCTCTCTACCCACTCAAAACCTCTATGCTCTCCATCGTAACTATAAAGAGCCTCTTCGTTTTTGTAAATAGAGTTTAATTTTTTTATCATCTCCAAAAGCCCTCTATGTTTATCGTCGTTTAAAAGATACCATTCAAGCTCGCCTTTATAATCCCACTCTTTATACTGGGCAAACTCTCCCCCCATAAATAGAAGTTTTTTGCCCGGATGTGCTATCATGTAGGCAAAAAGGGCTTTAAGATTGGCAAATTTTTGCTCGATATTTCCAGCCATTTTATTGATGAGCGAACCTTTTATATGCACCACTTCGTCATGACTTAAAGGCAATACGAAATTTTCGTCAAAAGCATACCATATACTAAATGTGAGTCTGTCTTGATGGTGTTGTCTATATATAGGATCAAGTGAAAAGTATTTTAATGAGTCATGCATCCAGCCCATATTCCACTTAAAACCGAAACCAAGCCCCCCTTCGCTGACGGGACGGCTCACTTTAGGATAAGCCGTGGACTCCTCGGCTATCATCAAGATACCCTCAAACTCCTTATATACGGAGCTATTTAGCTGTTTTAAAAATTCGATAGCTTCAAGATTTTTATTGCCACCATAACGGTTCGGTATCCATTCGCCCTCTTTTCTACCATAGTCAAGATGAAGCATACTTGCTACCGCATCCACTCTTATACCGTCTATATGATACTTTTCATACCAAAAGGAGGCTGAGCTTATCAAAAAAGCTCTCACTTCGTTTCTGCCGTAGTTAAATATAGCACTTTTCCACTCAGGGTGATACCCAAGTCTTGGATCTTGATGCTCATACAGGCAGGTTCCGTCAAAAACTCCGAGTCCATGTCCGTCGGTAACAAAATGTGAAGGCACCCAGTCAAGTATAACCCCTATGCCCTCCTTATGAAAGGTATCCACAAATTCCATAAACTCCTTAGGGGTTCCATATCTTGAAGTGGGAGCAAAATATCCCGTTACTTGATAACCCCATGAACCCTCAAACGGATACTCCGTGATAGGCATAAGCTCTATATGGGTATAATTTAAACTCTTTACATATTCACAAAGCTCTTTTGCAAGCTCTTTATAGCTTAAAAATTCTCCGTTTTCTTTTCTTCTCCAAGAGCCAAGATGAACTTCATAGATATTTATAGGTTTATCATGAGAGTTTATAGATGCTCTTTTTTTTATCCACTCTTCATCACCCCACTTAAACCCCTCTATATCGTAGCCTATCGAAGCGGATTTTGGAGCTTTTTCGCAGTAAAAAGCATAAGGATCACTCTTTAAAAGCACTCTGTCTTCAACTTTCGATATTATATGATACTTGTAAGTAAATCCCTCTTCCACTCCCTCTACAAACAGTTCCCAAATACCCGAATCGTCATCTCTTTTCATCATAGGATTTTTTGTATGATCATATCCGTTAAAGTCTGCTACAACACTAACTTCTTTAGCATTGGGAGCCCAAAGAGCAAAATATACTCCTCCCTCCATAAAGTGACAGCCCAGCTTATCATAAAGCTTGGTATGAGTCCCCTCTTTGAAAAGATATATATCAAAATCGCTAAATCTTGATATATTATTGGTGCTTAGTTTCATCTATTTTCCTACTATTTATATATCGACACTATAATATTGTTGCAAATTTTTAAAATCACTATCAAAAGTAACCAATTTTCGACAATATTTATCTGCCATTTCCAAATGTATAAAATCATTGATGTTTCTACACTTATCCATAGTGTTACATTTTTCATAAGCCCTTATAACAAAATCTTTTTTTACATCAAAATATATGTACTGTTGATAAAATTTTATATATTTTTCACATTTTTCTATAATCTTTAGTTTTGACAAAGTAAAAACATACTCACTAAATACTAATGAAGAGATAGAAAAATTCTCCTGCAAGATAGCACTATTGATACTTTCGATGGAGATTTGATGTTTTCTTACATCCTGCAAAATAGTAGCATATACTAAAATATTCGTATCAAAATAGATCATCGTTTATCTCATCTTCCATCTTTATGCTATATTTTAAATCTTCTGGAAGTTTTACGGATTGGCTACTTAGATACTCAAACTCTTTCAATCTCTCCCTTAAAGATTGCTCTATATGATGACCTGCCTCATTTTTACCAAAAATCAACACTTCAACCTCACGGCCAATATACTCTTTTGGTACTTTTATATGCAAATACTCTTCACTTGGTTTTATAACTTTTCTAATCATCTCTCACCATCCTTTTCATAGTACCTTTATAAACTCCGATATACTCTTTTGCCGATTTTTCCCAGCTAAATCTCTTTTTGATAGCTCTTTTTTGCATATTTTTAAAACCTTTTTTGTCATACCTGTATGTTTCAACCGCCCATTTTACGGTATGATAGAGTGCCAAAGCGGTAGCATCCCAAAACTTAAAACCGTCCCCTCTATCTCTCTCTTTATCATAATTTTCTATGGTATCATCAAGTCCGCCGACAGCTCTAACTATCGGCAAAGTGGCATATCTTAAGCTATATATCTGATTTAGTCCGCAAGGCTCAAACAAAGAGGGCATCAAAAACATATCACTTCCCGCCTCTATCTTGTGAGCCATTTCATTGTTATATCCGATATATGAGGCGAATTTTTTGGGATATTTTCTACTAAGTCCTCCAAAAAACTCCTCAGCCCACCTTTCACCGCTTCCAAGCATAACAAAAGATATATCAAGATCCATAACTCTTTCAATAACTTGAGATATAAGATATATACCCTTTTGTTCGGCAAATCTACCGACATATCCTATCAAAGGCTTATCCAAGTTCACCTCAAGTCCGAAACTCTCCAAAAGATCTCTTTTACACTCTTTTTTATCCTCAAGATTTTTAAGATCGTAATTTTTCGCTATAAACTTATCTTTTGCAGGATTCCACTCATCATAATCCACTCCATTTAAAATCCCCGTCAATTTATAAGAGTGTGCTTTAATATGCTCTTCAAGCCCGAAACCAAACTCCTTTGTCTGTATCTCTTTAGCATAAGTGGGACTAACGGTAGTCAAAGCATCACAAAATGCGATACCCCCTTTTAAAAGATTGACTGCACCCATAGCTTCAAGCTCAAAAGGGTTGTAATACTTCCAATCAATCCCCAAAATATCCATCACACCCTTATCAAAAACTCCTTGAAACTGTAGATTGTGTATAGTTAAAACCGATTTCGTATCTCTAAAAAAACTATCGTTTTTATAGGAAGTTTGCAAAAGGATAGGGATCGTTGCCGCATGCCAATCGTTTGCATGGATGATATCGGGTTTAAAATCCAAAGCTTTCGCCACCTCGAAAGAGGCTTTGGAAAGAAGTACAAATCTTTGAGCATTATCTATATATGCCACTCCCTTTTCATTGTATAAACCGCTTCTTCCGTAATACTTCTCATACTCTATAAAATATATCTCAACTTTCGAATTTGGCAGATACCCCCTATACAAAGCTATCCAAAACTCCCCGAGAACTCCCATGTTTATACCTATCGCCATAGGTAGTTTTTCAAGTTTGTCTCTATCTATACCGTAGTATCTTGGCATCACAACCTTTACTTCACAACCCTCTTTTTGCAAATATTTCGGCAAAACTCCGCTCACATCAGCAAGTCCTCCGGTTTTAGCAAAAGGTGTAACTTCACTTGAAACAAATAGTACATTCATAATAGTTTTGCTCCTTCGAGCGATGGATTTTCGATTTCACTCATAACTATCTTTAAACCCTTGCAACTCTCTTTTAGGGCATATCTGCATATCTTTTTCTCTATTATATCCAAAATATATGGATTTGATTCTAAAACTCCTCCGCCAAGCACTAAAATTTTCGGATTTGCCAAAGTTATTAATGTGCTTATTCCGTAAAGTATAGCTTTTTGAAAATTTTTATATATCTTTTTCGCTTCTTTTATTTTTGAATTTTTAAGCTCTAAAATCGTCATCTCTTTTAAGCCATAATATTCACACCATTTTCTAAGTCCTTCTCCTCCACAAAAAAGCTCAAGACAGTTATCTTTGCCACAACCGCATCTAAAAGGAGCTTTTTTAAAAGGAATATGCCCCACTTCACAAGCAAGATTGTTTTTACCTCTTACGATATGATTATCCTCAAGCACACTACAACCAACTCCTGTACCAACAAAAAATAGTGCTATATTATCACTTTTTAATCTATCTTTTTGAGCAAGTAAAGCACAGTTTAAATCATTGTCTATCTTAAAGACTATATTGTATTTATTTGTAAAATACTTTTTTATATTCTTAGTTTTGATAGATATATTTGGTGAAGCTAATATCTCTCCTTTGTTTACCTGTCCGGCAAAAGATACGGCTACTTTTTTAATACTTCCATTTTTTTGCAAAAAATTCTCTATAAACTTGACAAGATCTCTTTTTTTGCTTCGTATCTTGTCTTTTTGCTTACAACACTCCCATCTAAGCCAAGTACCGCCTATATCTATATACAAAGATGCCATATTTAAACCCTTACTCTTTAACTCCAACAATCATCAACTAAGCTTTGTTATGCGGTACAAAATTTGCCTGATCTCTTCCATTTTTCTTAGATATATACAAAGCTTCATCAGCTCTTTGTATCACATCTTCCACACTTTTATCATTATCAT
>JAMOOV010000111.1 GCA_027065125.1 Campylobacterales bacterium
TTGCCGTAAAAGTAATTATTGGAGTGTAGGTTAAGTTTTTAAGTATTTGTTTGGTTGCTTCGATGCCACTCATTAATTACATATCAAAAAATCATAAATTTATAAATTTAAAAGAACTTTTTTTATGAAAAATATTGTACCAAAATTTACTTCAAAATTATTAAAAATATGGACTAAAGTTTTAAATCTTGCAAATATAGTTTATTTTTTGAATTAAAAGAACAATTAAGAGACCGCTATTGTCCTCATTTAAACAAAAATGCCACTTCGCTCGGATGACATCCTTGATCTGTTTTAGAAGTAACCAAAATTGAATAGGTAGTGAAGTCGCATCCCTTCACTCGCTACACACTACCCACTATTTGCTCCATCCCCTTTAGATATATCTTGCTATTTGGAGTGATGATGCCGGTTTGAGGATTGTAAAAGAGTATCTCTTTTTCACTAAAAACTTCTACCACGGGTAATAGCTTTTGTTTTGTCTGTCTATCTTGTTCACCATAGTTAAAGTATCCTCGCTTAACTATGTTATCGGCTATAATTAAAAATTCATCATCTATCATCTTAGGTAAGTTATATTTTTTTGTATTGGTTAGCACTTCATCTATCTGCATCTTTGCATCCAAAGCCTCACTCTCAAGATACTTTTTAAGCTCATCTATACTGCTATCTGGTTTTATATAGCTATATAGTTTTATAAGAAGAGTTAAAGTGGTTCCATAATATTCAAGTGCCAAATCTATCTTATCATCACTATATTCCAAATCTTTGAGTAATTTTATAGCTATCTCTTTTTTTGGATGCCCTATAAGTTTAAAATCGCTTGTTAATTTTAGCTTGGAGTCATTATATATCCTGTTTAAAAAGATAGTATTTGAAGTGAGGATGACTACATGAGATATATGCAACTCTTTGGTTAGTCTAACACAAAAGTTTAGAAACTCTTTTAAAAGCTCTTTTTCTCCATTGAAGTATATATCTTCCAAGATTTGTATCTCATCTATAATGAGTATATTTTTTTTGCCTGTTTTTTTGAACTCATCTAAGAGTATATCAAATAGATTTTTTCTCTTTTGTTTATACTTTTTTATACTTTTTGCTTCGAGTCTAAAAGCATTTAAAAGATTGTAGTTTCTATTTAGCTCCTCCTCTTTATCATAC
Source organism: Campylobacterales bacterium (assembly GCA_027065125.1). Taxonomy (GTDB): domain Bacteria; phylum Campylobacterota; class Campylobacteria; order Campylobacterales; family JALSKU01; genus JALSKU01. Next base: position 1,162 of record JAMOOV010000111.1, read on the forward strand.
TCATCATCTTTTTCTTCTATGATAGCATCTATAAATGAGTCATAGTCAACGACCATCTTTCCTCTAAAATTAATATATTTTACATTATATAAATTATCTTGTAAAAGATGATTCTCTACAACATACTCTATAGTTGTAGTTTTACCTGTTGATTTGGGTCCATAGACAAAGAGTGTCTTTTGAGGTTCTTCTTTAAATCTCTCTTTAAAAAACTCTATCTCCTCTTCTCTGTCTATAAAAGGAACACCTCTATATAACCTATAACCCTTTTTTGATAAAACTTCGCTGATAGTCATGATAAAGCCTTTTATCTTTTTGTGGAATTATAGCATAATTGAGTGGGTAGTAATCTACTTACTACTTACTATTTGCTCCATTCCCTTTAGATATATCTTGCTATTTGGAGTGATGATACCGGTTTGAGGATTGTAAAAAAGTATCTCTTTTTCACAAAATATATCTATAACTTTTTTCAATTTTAAATCTTCATCTATCTTAAGTTTGCCTATCTCGATAGAACCATCTGTTACTATCTTTTTTGCTATTTCTAAAAATATCTCTCTTTCATCTTTTGTAAAAAGCTCTTTATAGTTTTGTTTTCTATCTGCAAATGTCAATAAGCTTCTTATCTGCATCTTTGCATCCAATGCCTCACTCTCAAGATACTTTTTAAGCTCATCTATACTGCTATCTGGTTTTATAT
>JAMOOV010000112.1 GCA_027065125.1 Campylobacterales bacterium
TAGGGGTAAATGGAAAAGGGGGTAATCTAAATAATAATATCCCTTTTATTATACAAAAAGAGCAAATATCTATTTTAGCTTTTGAAATAGATGATTTTTTTATTTCTATTTACAATTTAGATTTTATAGAACAAGCAAAAGAAGAACTTATAAAAGATTATCAAAAATATAATAATAGTGCCTCAATAATATTTTTTCCATTTAAATATGATACAAATCAATTTTTAGATTATATTCAAGATAAACAAAATATGAATCATATTTATGGTGGTGTATATGCAGATGAAAAAAATGGATGTTTTTATAATGGAGAATTTTTTGATGATAGACTTATTAGTGTGTTTTTTAATCAACAAAAAATAGAGTTTTTTTCAGTAGCAATTCATGGATGGAAACCAATAGGAATGGAGTTTAAAGTAACAAAAGCAAATAAAAATATTGTATATGAATTAGATGATGAAGAGGCTTTAAAAGTGGTAGAAGAGCATATAGGTAAAATTAAACAGGAAAATATAGATAATTTTTTACATCCTTTTTGTGTAAAACATAAAGAGAATTCATCATTAGCTTCTATTAAAAGTATAAATAGAAAAGATAATTCAATAGAATTTTTTAAATATATTTATGAAAATGAAAAGATACAAATTACCATTCCTACAAATCAAAAAAATATGATGAATATTATAGAAAATTCCTTACAAAATATAAAATGTGATGGACTTTTTATGTTTAGTTGTGTAGGAAGATATGCTTATTACAAAGATTTATTAGAATTTGAAATAGAAAAAGTTTATCAATTTTTAAAAGTTCCTTTTGCAGGATTTTTAACTTATGGAGAAATAGGAAGTAATTCTATACATACTCGCTCAATTTTACAAAATCAAACAATGAATTTGATATTTTTTAAGGAAAAATGATGCTTAGGGAATTTTATGAAAAAATTTTAAAAAACAATAAAGATTTTAAAAAATTTATAAATCTATTTTTAGACGAATTATTACTTTTTGATATAGATAAAAAGAAATATATAAATAGTGCTATAAAATATCTTTTTTATGATGATAAGGAATTTTTATATAAATTAAAATATTCAACATTTAGACAAGTAAATAGCAATTATTTAGAAAAACTATTTGATTCTTTTATAAATGAGAACAGTAAATGGGTAAGTTTTTTATGGGATAATTGTGAAAATAAAGAAAAAACACAATATATTCTTACAAAACTTGGAAATAAAAAAATTGAAGTCATCAAAACTATGACAATACCTTCACTTAAATCACTTGAAAATGATGTAAATAGTAGTGAAATTGTAACAAATATTTTAAATTCAATAGTAAACAATATTCAAGAATTACAAAAACAACAAAGCACCATGTTTGCGAATGTTTCGCACGAAATGAGAACCCCTTTAAATTCTGTAATAGGATATTTAGATATCTTAGATAGCATACAAACACTTACAGCAGAAGAGAGAAAATATGTAAGTTATGCAAAAAATTCATCAAAAATTTTACTTACTTTAATAAATGACCTTTTAGATACTCAAAAATTAAATAATTCAAAATTAGATTTGATAAACAATCCTTTTTGGGCAACTAAAATTATAAAAAATGCAGTTTTAATCTCTTCAATAAGTGCTACTCAAAAGCAGATAGAGTTTGTTTATAATGATCAAATAAAAATATTAAATGAAGTAAAAGGGGATAAAAATAGATTTTTACAAATTTTAAATAATATTTTATCAAATGCTGTGAAATTTACACCCGAACATGGAAAAATAGAGATAATTGCAAACTCTGTAAAAATAGATGACAAAATTAAGATTTGTATAGAAATCAAAGATAATGGAATTGGAATACCAAAAGATAAACAAAAAGGTTTATTTAAGCCGTTTGGCAGAGCTACAGATAAAGAAAAAGGAACAGGTCTTGGGCTTTATATTTCAAGACAATTAGCTCGAAGAATGGGAGGGGATATTTGGTTTGAAAGTGAAGAAAATAAAGGAACTACATTTTTTATAGAGGTTGTATTTGAGAAAAGTGATAAAAATTACACAAGAGATATTTTAAAAAATAATAGAATAGTTATATTAAAAGACGGGGTAAAAACTGAATTTTGTTTTAATTTGCAAAAACATTTAGAAGGTCTTGGTGCAAAAGTAACATTTTTTCATGATATGGATAAATTTATGCAGTTTTTAATTTTTAATAAAGATATAAAAGCTAGCATTATCGTATATCCAAATAAAATAGAAAAAGATGATATGGATAAAGCTTTTATTAAAACATATCAAAAAATACATAAGAATACAGATGCAAAAAACTATTTTATAGCAGTTTTGGAAAATAATGTTTATCCTAAAAATGCTAATGTTTTTGATGCTGTTATTAATGCTCCTATATCTGAACTTGAGATTATAGAAATCATATCTTCGCAAGAGATAAAAAAAGATGGTTATAGATATTTGATTATAGATGATGAGCCTATGAACAGAATGGTACTATCTACAATGATAAAAACTTTTGATAAACAGGCAAAAATTCAAACAGCCACAAATGGGATAGAAGGGCTTGAAAAACTTAAAGCAAATCAATTTGATCTTGTTTTTTTAGATAAGAGAATGCCAAAAATGGATGGTTATGGTGTATTGGAAGAATTGGATAAATTAAAAATAAAAGCAAATATTTATTTACTAACAGCTGATGGAGATAATAAAACTATCCAAAAAGCAAAAGAGTATGGAGTAGGATATGTTGCAAAACCGGTAACCATAAATACATTAAAATCTATCATCTCAAAATTATTAGGAGAGATTTAAGAATTTTATGAAGCTATAGAGGCTTGTATAGTTGTCAACCTACAATTATTTACTCATAAGAAAAATAAGTACAAAGAGTAGCAAATAGTATCTAAAATTAAAGATAAAATTGACATTTAGAAAAAATTAAGAAATAATTAAAACAAATTTAAATAAAATAAATAATTAAATAAGGATTTGTAAAAATCATCTTGATATTTTAAAAGCTATGAAAAGTAGTTGCAAACTTGATATACAATAAATAAAATTTATCGGAGGCTATGATAATATGGGAAAAATTCTAATTGTTGATGATTCGAGTCTTATTCGTTCGGTTGCTGCAAGTGCAGCAAAAGAAGCAGGACATGAACCAATAGTAGCATCAAATGGCTTAGAGGGATTAGAAAAGCTGGGTGAATACAAAATTGACCTTATCTTTAGTGATGTCAATATGCCTGTTATGGGTGGGTTGGAGATGGTTGAAAATATAAAAGAGCACGAAGAGTACAGATATATACCTATCATTATGCTCACGACAGAATCAAATCCAACACTTAAAACAAAAGGGAAAGCTCTTGGTGTAAAAGCATGGATGCTAAAACCTTTCAATAAAAACAAGTTTTTTATGGCTGTTAAAAAGCTTTTGGTATAGGAGTTTGTTATGGTCATAGAAAAAACTGAACTGAGTATTTATGATGTACAAGAGATTCATACACAACTTCTTGATGAATTCAACAACGAGTCAGTTGTGATTGACTTGGATAGTGTTCACAAGATTGATATGAGTATCATTCAACTATTGGTATCTGCTCAAAAAAGTGCCAAGAAATCTTCAAAAACTTTCAAGCTTCAAAATATTAATAGTGAAGTAAAAGATATACTAAAAAAAACAGCTTGTGAATTTTTGATAGGAGATGGTGATGAATGAAGAGTTAAAACTTTTTTGTGAGGATGTTGACGAGCAACTCACATTTATGGAAAATGCTCTCATCGCCATGCAAGAAGATGGGGTTGATGAGGAGGGCATAGGTGCACTTTTTCGTGCTATGCATACTATCAAAGGGACAGCAGGAATGTTTGGCTTTGATGATGTGGTAAGTTTTACTCATATAGCAGAAAGTCTCCTAAGTGAAGTTAGGGATGGCAAGGTAGAATTAACAGAGGAGATGATAGATACATTTTTTAAAGTAAAAGACCATGTTCAAAAACTTATAGATATAGCAATAGAAAATGAGTCTCTTGATGAGTCCACAAAAGCAACAAATGATGAGATTGTCAAAATATTAAAACAGATGATGCCGGGAGCAAAACCACAAGAGAGTGATACAGAGAGTACAACACATGATGTCTCAGGAGATAACAATACGGGCAAAGAGTTGTGGCATATCTCTTTTAGGCTAAAACCAAATTTTTTCTCAAGTGGTATGGATATAATTAGTATATTAAACTTTTTCCCTATGCTTGGTGAAATCAAAAAAATTCTCTTTATAGACTCAAATATACCCGATATAAAAGATATAGAACCGACTGAAGCATACATAGGATATGAAATTGAGTTTTTAAGCGATGCTTCATACTCTGAATTGGAGGAGATTTTCGAGTTTGTTATAGATGATATAGACTTGCACATTTTTAAAGCAAATGATAAGGATATGTTACGAACTCTTATCGAAAACTCCAAAGAGAGCGAAAACTTGATGGACAAATTGGTCAAAAACGGTTTTTCAAATCTATCCTCATTGGATAAAGAAGAAGAGTCCACTCCACAAAAAACCATCGCTAAAAAAAGCATTGCCAAAGAAACACCAAAAATAAAAGATAGCAAAAAAACACCAAAAAAAGAGATGCGAAAAAGTTTTTCTTTAAGAGTAGATTCAAGCAAGATAGATCAACTGATAAACCAAATATCCGAGATGGTTATAGCAAATGCAAAAGTGCGACAAAGAGCTGATACATTAGATGACAATGAACTAAGTGAATCCGCGATTATACTTAGTAATATGCTTGAAGAGATACGAACTGGTATTATGAATATAAGGATGGTTCAAGTCGGAGATAGTTTCAATAAATTTAAAAGAATTGTTCACGATATAGCTAAAAAAGTGGAAAAAGAGATCGACTTTGAGATAGTGGGTGGTGATACTGAGCTTGATAAAATGGTAGTGGAAAAGATTTCTGACCCCTTAATGCATATGCTTAGAAATTCTATAGACCATGGCATTGAAACACCCGAAGAAAGAGAAGCTCTTGGAAAATCCAGAAAAGGTCATGTTGTTCTTAAAACTTATCCGGATGCAGGAACTATCGTTATAAAGATTAGTGATGACGGTAAAGGTCTTCCTAAAGATAAAATTTTAGAAAAAGCCATAGCAAATGGGCTTATCTCTGAAAATCAAAAGCTAAATGACAAAGAGATTTACAATCTTATTTTTGCTGCAGGCTTGTCAACAGCAGAAAAAGTCTCTGACATATCTGGTCGTGGTGTTGGTATGGATGTTGTAAAGCGAAACATAGAGAGTTTAAGAGGAACTGTGGATATCGATTCTAAGGCAGGAGAAGGTAGTGTTTTTACTATCAGATTACCCCTTACACTTGCCATTATTGATGGATTTTTAGTTCAATCTGGCAGTACAAAATATATCATTCCTTTAGAGATGATTCAAGAGTGTATAGAGTTGGATGATCACTACAAAAAAGAGATGGACGGCAATGATTTTATAAATCTTCGTGATTCTATGCTTCCTCTTTTGGATATAAGAGAGTATTTTAATGAAGAAGCATCACAAAGTAAAAGGGAAAATGTTGTTGTTGTTCGTTATGGTGATTATAAAGTAGGGATGAGGGTGGATGAGTTGTTTGGGGAGTTTCAAACAGTCATCAAACCTCTTGGAGAAGTGTTTAGTAATGTTCCCGGCATTAGCGGCGGAACTATACTTGGAAGTGGAGAGATTGCTCTTATATTTGATATACCTAAACTTATGGAATATAAGATTAGAGAAACAAATTAAAAAAAAGGATAAAAAATGGCAAAAGTAAAAATAGACTTAAAAAAATTAGGGATAAAAGAAGATGAAGTTATTTCCTATATAAAATTAGGCTTAGAGAGTGAAGCAAAGTTAAAAGAGTTGGAGAATGACATAAGAGATACTACAAATAGTGTATTAAATGGTTCATTAAATGCAAAAATCGATAGTGCGAAATATGATGGAGTATTTAAAAATATAGTTGAAAATATAAATATTATGAATAGTGCATATTGTGGATTTATGGATAAATTACCAATTCCCGTGATAGCTTTTGATAAAAACTTTACAATACAATGGGGTAATGATTTAGCAGAGCAGATTACCAATAATAGAAAAAATGGTATGGTTGGAACAAAATGTTATGATCAATTCCATGCAAAAGATTGTAGAACATCCAGTTGTGCATGCGATATAGCCATGAGAACGGATAAGATGTGCGATAGCACATGTCAAGCCGAACCAAATGGTTTAAACAAAACTTTAGATATTAAGTACTTTGGTGTACCTTTAAAAGATTTAGATGGCAATATAACCGGTTCTTTTGAATATATAATAGATCAAACAGATGTTGCAGAAATGACAAGAGAAGCTAAAAAAGCAGCTCAGAAATTGCAATCAGATTTCCAAAATTTTACAAATAATTTTGAAACGGTAATGAATGCAATTTCAGCTGGTGATATCAAAGCAAGACTAAATGCAGAAGAAATGGAAGGCGGATTTAAAACTATAGCAGAAGCAACAAATGATTTACTGAATATTGTTGATGGTGTATTTGCAGACATGATGTTTGGTCTTAATGCTCTACAAAATGGCGAATTTGACAAAAGGATTACTACAGAGTATAAGGGTGATTTTGATACAATAAAACAAGCTGCAAACAATACAGCTGAAAAGATACAAGTAATTATACGGGATATAGGTAATATCGCAACTGCAATGCTAAATGGTGATTTGACATCAAGGCTTACAGGTGATTTTGTCGGTCAAACGGAATTGATCAAAACCTCTGTTAATGCTCTATCAGATAACCTTCAAACAGTAATAGAAAAAATAAATAGCGGAGTGGCAAAAATCAGTTCAGCCTCAACACAGATGAGTGCTACTTCTCAATCTCTTTCTCAAGGAGCTACTGAACAAGCAAGCTCATTAGAGGAGACAAGTGCGGCACTTGAAGAGATGAGCGGAAGTGTAGCAGAGAGTGCCAAAAATGCACAAAAGACAAAGGATCTCGCAGAAGATGCATCAACTATGTCTATAGAGGGTGGCGAAGCAGTTAAAAAAACAGTAGATGCTATGGTGCTTATCTCGGAAAAAATCTCTATCATTGAGGATATCGTCTATCAAACAAATCTTCTTGCATTAAATGCGGCTATCGAAGCAGCAAGAGCAGGTGAGCATGGTAAAGGTTTTGCTGTTGTTGCTGCAGAAGTAAGAAAACTGGCAAAAAGAAGCCAAGTAGCAGCTCAAGAGATTAGTACTATCACAAGCGATAGTGTAAAAATAAGTGAAAAAGCAGGAGAACTCATCAGTAGTGTTGTTCCAAAAATCCAAGAGACAGCAAATCTCATCAAAGATATAGCAAATGCTGCAAAAGAGCAAGATATAGGTCTTGGGCAAATAAATACAGCTATGACACAACTAGATCAGGTTACTCAAACCAATGCCGCATCATCCCAAGAGGTAGCAAGTGCGAGTGAAGAGTTAAATGGACAGGCAAACTCTTTAGCACAAATGATGAGCCTTTTTAAAATAAACCAAGAAGATTCGATGAATAATTCCATTAATGCACTATCTCCGGCACAACAAACACAAAAGCAACAAATGCAAACATCTTCAAGTAAACCAACTGCATCAGTTGACTTGGATTTGCGTAATTTTGATAGATACTAAAAGAGATATCTTATGGAAAATATACAAGAAGATGTATTGGAGTTTAAAGATTCTGATGCAGAAAATAAGTATCTGTTTTTTTTAGCAGGAGATGTACTTTATGCTATTGAGGCTTTAAAGGCAAGTGAGATAGTAGAGTATAACAGTATAACAAAGGTTCCCATGATGAACTCTTATGTAAAAGGTGTTACAAATATAAGGGGAAATATTGTACCGGTAATTGACCTTTTGGATAGATTTGGACTTGGCGATATCCAAAAGAGTGATAAAACATCGATAGTAGTCATAAACTACCGCAACAGAGAAACTCCTATGCAAATAGGCATTATTATCGATGAAGTGTATGAGGTGGATAACATAGACCCCTCAGATATCAAAAAAGCACCTGAATTTGGCTCAAAAATTAATGCAAAATTTATACTCAAGATGGGTAAGTATGATAAAAAGTACATACCCATTTTAAATACTGATACTATTTTGGATATAGATGAATTGTCGAAAATAGTTGTTTAAAAGAGGGAGTTATGGAAGAATATAATGATACAATAGAAAATATTGTAGCCTATGATAATAATGAAGAAGAAGAGTTAGATCTTGTCGCTCTTGTAAGTGCGAATGCAAATGATACAAGTCAATACCTTGTATTTGAGGGAAGCGATACTCAACTTTATGCTAAAAATGTATCCAAAATTGAAGAGTTGTTGGTTTATAAAGATATAGATATAGCAAGAACCCATGGTAATGATTTGATCTTAGGTACTGCAGACATCCGTGGCAATATGACGACAATCGTTAATTTTGATAAATGGTTTGGCAATGAAGTTTTGGATGAGAGTGAGTATGAGCTTGTTATTTTAGCATATTATGGAGGCCATAGACTTGGTATCGTCGTAAAGCGAGTAGAATTGATAGTAAATATTCCTCCTGAAACTATGGCAGATAACTCTGAAAATGATGAAAAAACATCCTTTATCACAAAAGTAAACATTGGACAAAAGAGTAAAATGTGTATAATTTTTGATAGCGACAAAATGCTTCTGGATATTTTTGATAACATCGATACAAAGGCGATGGAAGATACAAAAACTATACAAAAAGTAGATACAGACAAGATGATTCTTTTTGCTGATGATAGTAAATTTATAAGAAAAATGGCAGAAAATCTTTTTACAAAAATGGGATTGAAATACAGAATATATGAAAATGGTCAGCTTCTCATTGATGACATGAAAGATATAGCACCTGAAAAGATCGCACTTTTTGTAACAGACTTAGAGATGCCGGTTATGGGTGGTAAAGATGTTATAAGCAAAATTCGTGCGGACAAAAGATATGATGCTGTAAATATCATAGTGCATACAAATATGTCCAATGACAACATGGGAGAGTCCCTTATAAGTGCTGGGGCACAAAAGATCATAGGTAAAGTAAATATGCTTGCTTTGAGTGAAGCAATCAAAGAATTGATAGTATAAGAAAATGGCTATATTATTAAGTGATAGTGAATTTGTTACCATTCAAAAGTTGATTTTTAGAGAAGTTGGTATCGACTTGCAGTCATCCAAAAAACTTCTTGTGCAGAGTCGTCTCCTGAAAAGATTGCTTTTTTATAAGTTTGATTCTTATATTGACTATATTCGTTTAGTGCAGATAAACAGTACTGAACGGATTGAGATGATCAATCTTATCACAACCAATGAGACATATTTTTTTAGAGAGGTTGATCATTTTGAATTTTTGCAAAATAAAATAGTTCCAAACCACCCTTTTAAAAAGAAATTTCGTTTTTGGAGTGCAGCTGCTAGTGTCGGTGCAGAGGCATATTCAACAGCCATGCTTCTTGATAAAACGATGGCAAGAGGGGATTGGGAGATTGTTGGCACTGATATAAATACAGAGGTCATCAAGAAAGCCCGTATCGGTTTATATCCTGAAAAATGGGCAGATAAAATACCAATAGAGTTAAAAAAAGCGTATTGTTTAAGAGGAAAAGGCAGACATGAGGGGCAGTTTCTGATAGATAGAGGGTTGGTCGAAAATATG
>JAMOOV010000113.1 GCA_027065125.1 Campylobacterales bacterium
TTTTTTGAGAGGTTTTTTATCTCTTTTTTGAGTGCTTCTATTGCAATTTCAGGAACCTCTGTAGATACATTACATATAAATTTTGTCATCTTGTCTTGTGTTTTATGAAAATATTTTTGTGTAAAAGCAGTTAAAAATGCAATAAATGGATACCATAGCAGAACTCCTAAAACATTAAAAAGGGTATGAAAAATTGCAATTTTAATAACTCCGTCTACATGGGAAAATGCAATATTTACCACTGCAATTAATTGATACAAAAAGAGTAAACTGACAATTCCTGTTGAGAGATTAAACAATAAATGGGCAAGGGCGACTCTTTTTTTGTCAGGAATGCCTCCAATAGCACCAAGAAGAGCAGTTATAGTTGTCCCAATATTTGCTCCAATAACAAAAGCAGCTGCCGCTTCAAAACCGACTACATGTGTAAACAGGGCACTTTGTGCTATAGCAATAGAAGCAGAACTAGATTGAATTACAGCAGTAAGTGCCAGACCTATTAAAGCATACCAGTAGGGAGTGGAAAATGCATATACTGATATATCAAAGTTTTGGGCTACATCGCCAAAACTATCTTTCATCCCTTCAAGGCCTAAAAATATAAGTCCAAAACCGACTAAAATACCAAAATAATTTTTCCATTTTGATGCATCAGAACTTAAAACCTGTCCTAAACCTCCTATACCGATAACAGCATATGAAAGGAGTTTAATGTTCATACTAAAGCCGACAATAGCAACAATCCATGCGGTAACAGTTGTCCCGATATTGCTTCCCAGTATAATAGCTATACTGCTTTCTAGGCTCATGAGTTGAGCCCCTACAAGTGAAAGTGCCATAAGTGTCACAATGGAAGAACTTTGAAACAGTGCAGTAGAGAAAATACCGGTTAAAAGACTTTTAAAATGTGTTTTTGTCGCATTTTGGACGATTTGTTTGAATGCACGTCCTGCAGAAGATTTGATTTGCTCTTCTAGGTAGAGCATACCAAAAAGGAAAAGCCCTAATCCTGAAAATGCTTCAATCCAAATTTGGTAATGTTCCATCTAAAGCTCTTTGTTGCTTGTACGTTTTCTTTTTAAATTATTTGCAGGAATGTAAAATTCTAAATTTCCGACTTTTTTGATTGTGACTTCGTTACATGTAATTAACTCATTAAGATTTTCTTTGCTTTTTTCATCGAAAAGTAAATTGATATCATCTATAGTCAGCGGACGCTTGTCTAAAGTGTTAAGAATTTCTTCTTTTGTGTGGTATATATTATTTGGTTCCGCATGTACTCTTGAGGCTATATGAATGGGAAGATCAGCATCAAAAGAAAGGGCTATATCATGCAGTTCTTTGTAGCTTATACCCATAACCGGATATGCAGGTGGTCTATCTATGGTGCCGATATCTACTCTTTGACATTTTATTTTATGCAGTACTTCGTCCAGTTTTTGTATCTCCTTTTTTGTATCATTCAAACCATGTACAAAAAGTATCTCTATAAAAAGTTTTCCTCTGTATATTTGGCTGAACTCTATAACTTTTTGTATGACATTTTCTATTTTTATAGAGGGATGAGGTCTGTCTATTTTTTTAAAAATATCACTGCTTATGGCATCTAATGAAAGTTTTACTTCATCAAGTTTTAAAAGCGAGGTAAAAACTTTTTCATCAACTAGACTTGCACTGTTTGTGAGTATCAGCGTTTTTGTTTGACCTTTTATTTTATTGATTGCATCAATGAGTTCGTCAAGATAAGGATAAAGTGTAGGCTCACCGTTTGCTGTGAGGGTTACAACATCAATTTTGTCATTGAGATGTTTTGTAAG
>JAMOOV010000114.1 GCA_027065125.1 Campylobacterales bacterium
TTATACCGCTTCTATGGCTATCGCAACGGATAGAGCTATTTTTACGGTGCATGGATGGATGCATGGAGAAGTTATAGACGAAGCAAGAGGGGATAACGGTTTTGGCTATGATCCTATGTTTATACCCGAAGGATTTGACAAAACTCTCGGGGAGTTGGATGAGAATGTTAAAAAAAAGTTATCTCATAGGAGTAAGGCAATAAGGCTTGCAAAAAAGTTAATTTTTTGAAAATTTATAGTATAATAATAAATATCATATTATTAAGGTATAAATAATGTTAGAAAGAGTGGTAAAAAAAGAGATTTTAAATGCTTTAAAGATTTCTCCGGCTGTTTTGCTTGCCGGTGCAAGACAGATAGGTAAAAGCACTATCGTTTACGATCTTGATGATAGAAATTATATAGTTATGGATGACATTACTCAACTTGATGCGGCTATTGGCGATCCTCAAGGATATATACAAAGGGTAAAGAAACCTGTTACGATAGATGAGATACAAAAAATTCCCCAACTGCTAACCCCTATAAAACTTTATATCGATAAAAATAGAAAAAATGGAGATTTTTTACTAACCGGTTCGGCAAATGTTTTAAATCTAAAAAAAGCAAATGAGTCATTATCTGGAAGATTAATAGAGCTTACTATGTATCCATTTTCTGCAAAAGAGAAAAATCAAGATATTTCGACAAATATCGTAGAGATACTTTTTGAGTTTCCTATAAACTCTATAAAATATGATAAAAAGATGTGCAAAAGAGTTTCTAAATTTATCATAGAGGGCGGTTATCCTATGAGTTTTTTGCTACACAATGAAAAAGATAGGTTTATGTGGTTTAACTCTTATATAAGTACCTACATTGAAAGAGATATTCGAAGCATCGGTGAACTTAGAGACATAGATAACTTTATAAGGTTTTTCAATGTTCTAACTCCAAGAACCGCAAATATCTTAAATAGATCCGATATGGCAAAAGATACAAAATTAAATATGGCAACCATAGAAAACTATATTTCGCTTTTAGAAAAAGTTTATCAGATATATCTCCTTAAACCATACTATGAAAATATAGGTAAAGTCTTTATCAAATCCCCGAAAATCTATCTCACGGATTCGGGCATACTTTCTCATATGTTAAATATAAAAAATGAAGATGAATTGCAAAACTCTCGTTACAAGGGAAGTTTGTTTGAGACTTTTGTATTTGGCGAACTCTTGAAGCATATCACATACTCCAAGAGTGTAATGGAATTTTTTTACTATAGAACTCAAGATAAGAAGGAGATAGATTTTATAATCCAAAAAGGCGAAAAAGTATTGGCAATAGAGGTTAAATCATCTTATACAGTTACGAACGGTGATTTTAAACATATAGTTGATTTTCAAAAAAGAAGCCAAAAAGAGGTGATAGGCATAGTTTTTTATAGCGGAGAAGACATAGTGAGCTTTAGAAAAGATCTTTTCGCTTTGCCTTTGGGGATTTTGCTTTAAATTTCAAGTAAAATATTGCTATA
>JAMOOV010000115.1 GCA_027065125.1 Campylobacterales bacterium
CTACAGGTACTATTGATGAAAATAATGTCTATGATGAGGTGAAGTTTTTACAGATAAAAGAGCTTATTGACCGCTTTAACGGTAGAGAGCACTATGTAGATGTTGATAAAAAATACAGAGCATTGGTGAGTGATGTGCGAAACTGGTATGATTTTAGTGCTGTTGAGAAGTATGTCAGCGATGAGAGCATTAAAGAATTTTATGCACACAGTGGCGGAAAATCCGGTGGACAAAAAGAGAAACTTGCCTATACAGTTTTAGCCTCCTCTTTAGCATATCAGTTTGGGCTTGAACATAATAGTATTCAAAGTCGTTCTTTTCGATTTGTGATGATAGATGAAGCGTTTGGTCGAGGGAGTGATGAGAGTACACGTTATGCATTGCGACTTTTTGAAAAACTAAGACTGCAACTGCTTGTTATTACACCAAAACAGAAAATCAATGTAATAGAACCATTTGTAAAGAGTGTCCATTTTGTACATAATAAAGATGGAATGGACTCGACACTGATCTCCATGAGTATTGAAAACTATATTAAAAACAAGAAAAAATAGATGCAATTTTATGATATAAAGCAGCTGTATAAAAAGATAGAGAAGTTTTATGACAATGGTGATATTTTTAGAAGTTACATAGAAAACAGTTCACTTTTTCCTTTGGTGATCTCTTTGAAAAAAGTGCAACAAAAAGATATTCAAAACAACTACGCTCTTTTTTCAAAAGAGTTGCACTCCCTGCAACAAACACCACTTCCGCTTCTTTACAAAGAGTATGCATTTCAAACACTTGGCAGACAAAAACTTCCCATAAGCATAGAGATAGAGACGCTTGATCAGTTTTTGTCTCTTGTACACAAAGCAAAAGAGTATAAAAACTTTACACTGTTGTATGCGATGATTATTCAAAAATATCCTGCACTTCAAGCACTTTTTTTAAAAAAACCGTTTTTTGTTTTAGAGTATGCGCGTGAATGGGAGAAGTTTTTTCTAATCTTGAACTTTTTTTTAGATAACAGACAGCAAAATCTCTACATAAGAGAGATAAGTTTAGAGGAAATTGATACAAAATATATACAAAAACATATAAAAATACTCGATACACTCCTCTCTTGCATTATGCAGATTGATCCGTTAAAGAGTCTACGTGAGTATGCTTTTGAAAAAAAATACCACTTAAGATATCCATTGCCACAGATACGTTTTAGAATTTTAGATAAAAACCTTTTTATAGCAGGTTTGAGTGACATTACCCTTAATATTGATGAGTTTGCCAAGTTAGATATAGCATGTAAAGAGGTTTTTATCGTTGAGAACAAAATGACAACTTTGGCATTTCCATATATAAAAGAGAGTATAGTGATTTTTGGAAGTGGATACAAGGTTGGGGCATTAAAAGATGTAGCGTGGCTTCAAGAAAAAAAAGTTTACTATTGGGGAGATATAGATGCTGAAGGATTTGCAATACTTTCACAGATACGGGGTTATTTTGCAAATATTCAATCACTATGTATGGATGAAAAAACATTGCAAACTTTTCAACACTTTGTTGTAGAGGATAAAAAAGCTACTTTTAAAGAGCTACAACATCTAACACTACAAGAGAAAAAACTTTATAAACAACTTAGCAATCGTCGGCTTGAACAAGAGCGAATACCATTTGCGTGGTTTTTGCAAGTAACTAATCAAAGGAGAAAAAATGTATGACATAATTTATATAGGCGGTGGACTGAACTATGCAGGTGCCATCGTTGCGGCAAAAAACGGTAAAAAAGTAGCCTTGGTTGAAAAAGATTTACAACAGCT
>JAMOOV010000116.1 GCA_027065125.1 Campylobacterales bacterium
TTATCAATCTGATAGCTTATATCCTTGCAAAATATTATGCAAAAGATTTTACAAATCCTATCTTAAAGCTCGTTAAATTTTTAGAGAATATAAAAGATGAAAACTTTTTATCAAGAAGAGTTTTTACGAATGAGGATAATGAATTTGGTCTGCTTTATGAAGAGATAAATACTATGCTTGAAAGACTTGAAGTTTCTCATGAAAATCTCAAAATAGCTTCTGTAGCTTTTGAGATCAATAACGGTATGATTATAACGGATGCAAAAGGTATAATTTTGCAGGTAAATGGAGCTTTTGAAGAGTTGACAGGATATAAGGCGGAGGAGATTATTGGTAAAAAACCATATATTTTAAGATCAAAAGTACAAGATAAAGCTTTTTATAAAAGTATTTATCGTGAATTAGATAGCAATGATTTTTGTTCCAGTGAAGTAACTATTTGTAAAAAAGACGGAACTTTATTGACAGTAAAACTTATAGTTAGAGCAGTTCACAACGAGAGAGGAGATATCGTATATTGTGTCTTTTCATTTTTTGATGTAAGTATGCAAAAAAATATGGAAAAAAAGTTGCAGTATCTTGAAAGATATGATCAACTGACAGGCTTGATCAATAGAAAATATATGGTTGAAATGATTCATAAAAATATAGATAGTAGCCAATCTGATAAAAGTTGTATATTTATTTGTATTGATATCGAAAAATTTAAGATGATCAATGAGGCATACGGTTTTCACTTTGGAAATAAAATATTAAAATCCATATCAAAAAGATTGTTGGACAATTTTTTATATGCAAAAGGTATTGCAAGGATAGGTGCTGATGAGTTTTTGATCTGGCTTGTATGTGAGTATAGTGATGATAGTGAAATTAAATTATATGCAAAAGATGAAGCGAAAAAGATTTTAGATATTATAACAAAATCGTATGATATAGACAACGAAGTTATTGATATCGCTGCTTATGTCGGCATAGATGTTTGTTTGTGTAAAAATAAAATAGATGCAGAAATGGTTATAAAACAGAGTGTTAGTGCTGTGAATATCGCAAAAGAGACTCGTCAAAGAGTAGCATTTTATGATAAAAGATATCAAGATAAATCGTTAAGATATGTAAATATGCACACAAAAATACTTGATGCGATTGATAAGCAGGAGTTTAGACTCTTTTATCAACTCCAACACAATGATAAAGCTGAACCGATAGGAGCGGAAGCTTTGATGCGATGGGTACAAAAAGACGGTACTATCGTGCCGCCCATGGAGTTTATCCCGTTTTTGGAGGAGTCGGGGCTTATCTTAAAGCTTAGCGAATGGATAGTGAAAACTGCTTGTAAACAGTTATCTTTATGGCAAAAAGATGAAAAAACAAAGCATCTTACTATCTCTATCAATGCAACTTCTGAAGAATTCAATAGCGATAGTTATGTTCCTATGATTTTGCGATATTTTAAAAAATATAATGTTCCAAGAGGGTTGTTAAAAGTTGAACTTACAGAGTCAATATTGATAAAAAATATTGAGCAAGTTGTTAAAAAAATGAATGAATTGAGAGAAAATGGTGTCAAGATATCGCTTGATGATTTTGGTACTGGCTTTTCATCTTTAGCATATTTGAAAGATTTACCGATAGATCAATTGAAGATAGATCAAGTTTTTATAAAAAATGTCAAAAAAAATCAAAAAAATCTTGCCATTGTAAAGTCTGCTTTGGTTTTGAGCAAAGCTTTTGATATGAATATAATCGCAGAGGGTGTTGAAACAAAAGAGGATTTTGAGGCTTTAAAAGAGTTAAATTGTAAAATGTATCAAGGTTTTTACTTTGCAAAGCCAAAACCTATAGATGAAATAATCATCTGATACTATAACATATACCCTTTCTTAATTAAAAATTTGCTATAATAAATCAATATATCAATATAAAATATCATAACAAAAAAGGAAAATTGATTGAAATTTCATTTTGTGGGCATAGGAGGCATAGGGCTTTCGGCATTGGCTAGATTTTTAAAAAAAAAGGGTCATATAGTAAGTGGATCGGATATGAGAAATACCGACATCACAAGAGGTTTAAGGGAAGAGGGGATAGAAGTTTTTATTCCTCATGCAGCGAAAAATATCAAAGATGATGTGGATTGTGTTATCTACTCTGCCGCAATAAAAAAGGATAATGTCGAGTATAAAAGAGCAAAAGAGCTTAATCTTAATGTTTTAAGTAGAAAAGAGGCTCTAAAGATTATATTAAAAGATAAAAAAGTTTATGCGGTTGCCGGAGCTCACGGAAAAAGTACCACTTCGGCTATGCTCTCTTCGGTTATGGAGTGTGGTATGCTCATAGGTGCCATTAGCAATCAATTTGGATCCAACATGAGACACACAAAGGGCAATGAGATAGTATTTGAAGCAGATGAGAGTGATGAGAGTTTTTTAAACTCCAATCCCTATCTTGCTATCGTAACAAACTGCGAGCCTGAACATATGGAGTATTACGGACACGATTTGGATAGATTTTACGGAGCTTATAAAAAGTTTTTAGAAAAAGCGAAGATAAGAGTGATAAACGGTGAGGATGAATTTTTAAAAGATTTGGACTTGGAGGCTATCAGACTCTATCCCTCAAAAGATATAAAAAGAGTTAGATATATCATCAAAGATGGTTTTCCTTATACTACATTCGAGTTGAAAGATTTGGGAGAATTTACAGTAAGAGGACTTGGAGGGCATATAGCTTTGGATGCCTCTTTGGTGGTTTTGGCGGTTTTGAGTTTGGGGCAAGATGTAGAATCCATAAAAGAGAAACTGAAAAATTATCAGGGTATAAAAAAGAGATTTGATATACTTTTGAGTGATGAGAAAAGGGCTATCGTGGATGATTATGCTCATCATCCTACCGAGATAGAGGCTACATTAAAATCCGCAAGAAAATATGCGGATATGATGGGTTACGATAAAGTGAGGGTTATTTGGCAACCTCATAAATACTCCAGAGTTCTTGACAATCTTGATAAATTTAAAACTTGCTTTAAAGATGTAAATGAATTGACAATCCTTCCTGTTTGGAGTGCGGGTGAAAATAGGGTGGATATAGATTTTAAAGAGATATTTAAAAGTTACAATCCGAAATTTGCCGATAAAATAAAAAGAGATGAATGCAAGATAGAACTTATCAAAAATGACAGTTGTATAGAAGAGATAGAGAGTGAGCTTATCATTGGATTTGGGGCTGGAGACTTGACATACCAGTTAAGAGGTAGTGAATGAGAATCATACTTTTTCTTATTGTTATAACGATTGTTTTATTGATTTACTCAAATAAAGAGATATCCACATATATGAAAGCTGTTTTTAGTATTTTATTGATACTTCTTGTTGCCGTCGGATATATGTATGAAAAAGATATTGAAAAAAAAGAAGCTCTCAATATGAAAAAAGTTGAAATTTTTTTACAAAATGGAAACTTAATATGCGATGAGGATATCTTAGTCAACAATAAAACTTTTTCATATCTTAGTGGCACTATGACATTTTCTCCCAAGCCGGACAATGTAAAAGATAGAGGTTTGATAATAAGTGTCGATACTTGCAAAATAAAAAAGAGATAAATTTTGCAACAAATCATAGAAAAACTTAATCTCAAAGAATTTATAGATAAATTTTATAGCTTTTTTGCAAGAAAAAAGCCTCTTTTTATAGAGGGAGATTCAAAAGCTCATTTAAAATATATCAAAGAGTTATCAAAGTATGACTTTAAAGCTCCTCCTGAAGTTTCAAATCTTGATGAAAATATAATTCATTTAAAAAAGATGGGAGTCTTGAAACTTTATGAAATATATGAATTTATCAAGATCATAGACTATTTTTCATATCTAAAAAAAATTGGTTTTGAAGGAATGCTTGGCGAGTGGATAAGTGGCATAAATACTCCTGAAGAGATAAGAGAGATATCGAGATATTTTGATGAAAAGGGAGAATTGAGAAGTGATATAGATGAAGAGTTTTTGAGTGTTGAAAATCTACTATCTAAAAATAGAGAAAACTTAAAACTATCATTGAGGCGAGTGATGGACTCAAATAAGATAGCTCCATATCTTGCCGATAGACAGATACACTATATAAACGAAGAAGAGGCTATCTTGGTAAGAGGCGGTTTTAATCATGTTCTTAAGGGTAGTGTAATAGCAAGAAGCAGTAGCGGTTTTTTTTATGTCATTCCCGAATCTGTCAAAAAACTTAAAGATAAAGAGGCTGAATATTTAAGCAAAAAAGAGGAGATAAAACATAGATATGAAAAAAAGATATCTCAAATCTTCTTAAAATTCTTAAAATTCTTAAAATTTATCAATAGAGAGTTCGATAGATTTGATCACTATCAAGCACGACTGTTTTTTGCTAAATCTTTTGATTATGAGTTTTTGTTGCCAAATTCCAAAAGAGATGTGGTTATAAAAGATTTTAAACATCCCGCTATAAAAGATGCAAAGTCCATATCTGTAGAGTTTGAAAGAAAATTACTTTTTATAACAGGAGTTAATGCCGGTGGTAAAACAATGCTGCTAAAATCTATACTTTCGGTAGTTTTTTTATCTAAATATTTGATACCTATGAGTATAGATGCAAAGAACTCGAAAGTAGGAAGTTTTAAGCATATCAAAGCCATACTGGATGATCCTCAAAATGTTAAAAACGATATATCCACTTTTGCAGGTAGAGTTTCGGAATTTGGCAAACTATTTAGGCTTAGCGGAGCTATAGTGGGGGTAGATGAGATAGAACTTGGTACAGACAGTGATGAGGCGGCGGCACTTTTTAAAGTAGTTCTTGAGGAATTGATGCAAAGAGATATAAAAATCATAGTTACAACTCATCACAAAAGATTGTCTTCGATGATGGCATCACACGATGAGACAGAGCTTTATGCGGCTTTATATGATGAAAAAAATAGGGTTCCCACTTACGAATTTTTAAAAGGTACTATCGGTAAAAGTTATGCTTTTGAAACTGCTTTGAGATACGGTATCCCGATAGGTATAGTGCAAAAAGCAAAAAAACTCTATGGAGAAGAAGAGGAAAATTTAAATGATTTGATTCAGAAAAATATAGAGTTGGAGTTGGAATTAAAAGAGAAAAACAAAATATTATCTCAAGAGATACAAAAGGTTGAAAAAGAGAAGCAGTCTATAAAAGATTTAAAAGATAAATCACAAAAAGAGATAGACAGCATAGTAAATTCGTATGAGATAAAATATAAAGAGTTAATGAGTGAAGTTAAAAAAGTGATAAAACAAAATGATACCAAAGAGATACATCGTTCATTAAATAAGATAAATAAAATAAAAAAAGATATAAAAGTTGAAAAAGTTGCCCAAAAAGAGGAGTTGAAAGTAGGAGATAGTGTAAAATACGGCAATCAAAAAGGCATGATAATATCAATGAAAAAAAATGAGGCCATGGTAAAATGCGAAGGTATGACACTAAGAGTTCCTCTTGATAAACTTAAAAAAACAACCATAGTGCAGAAAAAAAGAAAAAATTCGGTAAAAGTGAAAGTTAAAAAACCGCAAACTTCATCTATAAAGATAGATTTGCATGGACTTAGGGCTGAAGAGGCTATAGAGAAACTTGATAAGTTTTTATCGGATGCTTTGATAACAGGTTATGATGAAGTTTTGATAAGTCATGGTATAGGTACTGGAAAATTGGCATATGCAGTAAAAGAGTTTTTAAAAAGGCATCCTAAGATAAAGCGATTTGAGGATGCTCCCATATCTCTTGGAGGATATGGAGCTACATTGGTAAAGCTTTAAAAAAGGGAAAATATGGATATTGAAGAGTTATTTTTTAAATTGCTTTCGTTTAAATCCGTTACACCGGATGATGATGGGGCATTTGATTTTATTGAAAAATATATGGAAGAGTTTGAAGCTGTAAGAGTGGATAAAAATGGGGTGAAAAATCTTTTTTTATATAGAAAATTTGGAGAAGGTGAACATTTATGTTTTGCCGGACATATTGATGTGGTGCCTCCCGGAGACGGATGGAGTAGTGATCCTTTTGTGCCTACTGAAAAAAACGGATATATATATGCCAGAGGTACTCAAGATATGAAAAGCGGAGTCTGTGCATTTTTAAAAGCTTGTAAAGAGTGTAAAAATTTTAAAGGAATTCTATCTATACTCTTAACGAGTGATGAGGAGGGTGATGCTTTTTTCGGTACGATTGAAGTGTTGAAATACCTCAAAGACAAAGACTTTTTGCCTGACTTTGCAGTAGTCGCAGAGCCGACTTGTGATAAAATTTTTGGAGATACTATAAAAATCGGACGAAGAGGTTCTATAAACGGTCTTCTAAAATTAAAAGGCAAGCAAGGACATGCCGCTTATCCGCAAAAAGCTATCAATCCTATCAACCTTATAGCTCCCATATTGCCTTCCATAGCAGGAGTAAATCTTGACGAGGGAGATGAAAATTTTGCTCCGAGTCAATTTGTGATAACGGATATTAGAGCTGGAATGGAAGTAACAAATGTTACTCCGAGTGATTTGAAGATGATGTTTAATGTCAGAAATTCTACAAAAACAACAAAAGAGGATATAGAATTATTTATTTCCAAAAAATTTAAGAGTTTGGATTATGAATTATCATTATCCCAAAGTGCAAAACCGTTTGTAACGGATAGAGATAGCAAAATAGTTAAAAATATTTCAAAATCTATAGAAAATAGTCTAGGTATCGTGCCAAAACTTAGTACATCCGGAGGTACAAGTGATGCAAGATTTTTTGGGGAATACGGTATAGATACGGTTGAGTTTGGGGTAAAAAATGATACTATTCACTCCATTAATGAAAGAACCACTTTGAAAGAAGTGGAAGATTTGTGTATAATATTTGATAATTTAATAAAAAATTTTATAAAGGATAAAAAATGAATTATGTTCACACTGACAAAGCACCTGCGGCGATAGGACCATACTCACAAGCTATAAAAGTAGGAGATATGGTATTTACTTCGGGACAGATAGCCCTAAAAACGGACGGAACTTTTCTTGATGGAGATGTTAAAGAGCAGGCTGAATTGGTTTTGCAAAATTTAAGCGAAGTTTTGAAAAAAGCGGGGGCTTCTTTACAGAGTGTAGTAAAAACAACTATATTTTTGGCAAATATGGATGATTTTGTTGCCATAAACGAAGTGTATGCAAAAGCTTTTGGAGATCACAAACCGGCAAGAAGTACGGTTGCGGTTAAAACACTTCCAAAAAATGCTCTTATTGAGATAGAAGCTATTGCCAAGATATGAAAAAAATTACTTTTCTTTTACTTCTTTTTACTCTTTTTTTATATGGATCTATTAAAGAGACTATAAGATTTAAATCTCTTGACAATGTCATGATAACTGCTGATTTGTATATAACAAATCTTGATAAAAGGACACCTTTTATAGTCCTTTTTCATAGAGCTGGATGGAGTAGAGGGGAGTATAATGAGATAGCTGTTAAGCTTAATGCTTTTGGTTTTAACTGTATGGCAGTGGATCTACGATCCGGCGGAGAAGTACTTGGAATTAAAAACAAGACAAAGTTGGATGCACTATCAAAAAATAAAAATACGACCTATATAGATGCGATGAATGATATAAAAGCGGCTCTTTTGTATGCAAGAAAACATTTTGCAAAAGGTGAGCTTATAGCTTGGGGAAGTTCATACTCAGCATCTTTGATTATCAAAATGATAGCTGATGATAAGGGTTTGGCAGATAGGATTATCTCTTTTTCTCCGGGAGAGTACTTTACACAATTTGACAAAGCTCCCGATTGGATAAAAGAGTCGGCTAAAAAATTAAGAGTTCCTATTTTTATAACTTCCGCAAAGAAAGAAGAGGGGTATTGGAAACCCATATATGATGTAATAACTTCCGAAAAATCTTACTATTTGCCAAAAACGGCAGGACATCACGGTTCAAGATCTCTTTGGAGTAAATATAGCGATAGTAATGGATATTGGCATGCGGTTAAAGGTTTTTTAAGGGGCAATTTTTGAGTAGCCTTGATCTATATGCAAAGATAGAGCCTCTTATCGGTTTTTATGAGGATTATGACAGGTTATATGACGAATATATAAAGATTTTAAAAAGTTCGGGTGCAAAAAAAGTTCTCGATGTAGGTTGCGGAAGTGGCAGATTTTTAGAAAGATTGAAAAGTGAAGGATTTGAAGGGATAGGTATAGATATAAGCGAGGAGATGATTAGGATATCTATAAACAAAGGCTTAAATGCCAATCTTATGAATATTTACGACTTGGTTGATAAGTTTGATGCCGTTGTCTGTATCGCTGATGTTTTGAACTATATGGATAAAAACGAGCTTCAAAGTTTTTTGCTTAAAATCAAAGAGTTGCTTTTGAAAAAAGCTATATTTATTTGCGATGTAAATACTTCCTATGGATTTGAAGAGGTTGCGGAGGGTAGTTTCATAAAAGATGAAGCGGATAGAGTTTTGTGTGTGGATTCTGTTTATGACAATGCTATTTTCTCTACTAAAATAAACTACTTTTATAAAAAAAACGAGTTTTATGTGAGAGAAGAGGGCTTGATTTGTCAATATTATCACTCTTTTAAAACTATAAAAGAGATAATATCTTTAAGATCAATAAAGTATCTACCCTTTTTGCTTTTCGGCGATAAGCCGGATAAAGAGATAATGGTGTTTGAAAATGACTAAAGTCGTTATACTAAGCAGTACGGGGATAAGTGCCGAAAGTGTATTGTCAATATCTATAGATAGCGATAATCTGTGGGGAAAGTATAAGATAGAGGATATTTACTGTAAAATGGTCTCAAATGAAGAGATTAGTTTTTATGATGATTGTATTATCATCAATTTTATTTGCTGGGCATATCAGATCTGATGGTATGGGCGGTTGGTATACAGATGATTAAAAATGGCAACTCAGCATCATGTAGTTCTAAATAAAGATAAAGGTTGGTGTGTAAAAACAGATGAAGCAAAACGAGCAAGTGCATGTTTTGAAACAAAAAAGATGCAATAGATTATGCAAGACAAGTTAGTGAAAATCAAAATACAGAACTTGTAATACATAATAAAGATGGCAAAATATCTCAAAAAGATAGTCATGGAAATGACTCATTTCCGCCGAGAGGTTAAAAATTATCAAAGCTTAAGTTAAATAAAACTTAAGCTTTGGTATAATGTTTTATTAAAAAATTTAGAGGATATATTATGCAACTTCAACCAAATTATATAGTTGATAATCAAAATCAAAAAATAGCTGTTCAATTAGATATCCAGACTTATGAAAAAATTACTGAAACATTAGAAAATTTTGCACTTTTTAAATTTATGGAAGAAAACAAAAAAGATGAAAAATTATCCTTAAGTGAAGCAAAAAAATATTATCAAACTCTAAAAGAAAATGCAGGTTGAATTTAGAAAAAAGTTTTTAAAAGAACTTTCAAAACTACCTAATCCTGTAATACCCCAAGAAAAAAGATAAATTTAATTTTTTCAAAGTATAATAAAAATAAAAACAAGGGGCAAAAGATGAGCAATAAGCGAAGAAAATTTAGTAGCGAATTTAAAGTAAAACTTGTGTTAGAG
>JAMOOV010000117.1 GCA_027065125.1 Campylobacterales bacterium
GACTCTTTTTTCCACATTGTATAAGAACCCAATTTTTCTTTAATGTTTCGTGCTAAAAGCTGTCTGCTTAACTTTGTCAAAAGACCATCATTGCCAAGTTTGATAGGTTCATCTTTATTGAGCATAGAGACAACAACTCTATCAACTACAAAAACTCTAAACTCCTCTATCATATCAAAAGTCAAGGTTGGTTTATTTCCATCAAGAGCGTGTAAAAAAGAAATATTTAAACTTAATCCTGCCTGAATAAGAGCACGCTGAATCTCCCCGTATAAAATAGCATACGCATAATTCAATGAAGAGTTTACTCTATCTCTTGCACCCTGTGTAATGCGTTTTTCAAAAGGAGTATCTAACACCAAACGAACTCCGTCCCAGTAGCTTGCAGATAAACTTCCCTCTATTCCCATTAAAACATCTACACTTTGTGCTGTTTTTATTTTAATGAAATTTTGCTCCATGCTCTTTATCTGTTTATCTAAAAGATGATGGTATTTATTCATATATTTGAGATAGTTTATCTGATTTTTTGCTTTTCCTGAAATAAATGCTTTTGCCAACATCAACTGTTTTGGTGTATTTAAAAGCATAGATTGTTTCACAATATTTTGAAATACTGCTGCATTGTAGGTTGTTAAAGTAGCATAAGGCAGTGCTTTTGTATCTATAAAATCTATGCCTATTTTATTTTCTACACACTTTTTTATCACATCACTGCTCAAGGTAAAGCCTTTTCCCTCTAGTATGATGCGTTGCACCTTATTGAGTTGATAACGCTTTTTGACACGACCATACTCTTTAAGAACAAACTTGTTTTTTGAGACACCCAGCATAAGACCAGGAGTGCTTATGTGCAGTGTCGATTCATTTGCAAATTTTTGAGCATATTTGTTTTTTTTCTTATTTATCACACTTTTTGAGGCTTTGTATGACTTGTTTGCCAAATATGTTTCATACCCTCTAGCTATTGCCATCTCCCTTGCTGACTCTGCCTCTTTCTCATCAAAAAGTATTTCAAAGTCAATAGTTGAGACAAGATTGCGAAAAACTTTTTTTGTTTTGATGGTTTTATTTTTTTTACTGAGGTACACTTTATGAGCAACACTTGCAACAAGTGCATCTTGTAGTAACATATACTGCTGTGTATGTTTTTGAATGATTTTAAGATAGTAGTTTTTTACAGATCGCAAATAGAGATTTACATCTTCTACATACCTTGCAAAACCAGCATTTGAAGATGCAATATTGCGTAACTTTTCTACACTTTTTTCTATGCGTTGTTGTTCAATAAAGCGATTTCTCCCAACAAAAGAGATACCCAAAAATTCAAAACCATCACTAATGTGCACTACTGCTGTTTTCTCTTTTTCTAAAGAGAGATGTAAAGTTTTCAAAAACTTTTTTAAAATCTTCAAACTCTTAAAAGCATCATTTTTCTTCTGAAAAAGCATCACAAAATCATCAGCATAGCGTACAAAAGCTATGTTTTGTTGTTGTAAGATATGAAAATACTTTTTGTTAATGGCATCTGTTACTCTGTTGAGTGCTGTAATGGTTGATTTATTTGGTCTGTAAGCATACGACCTGTCACTAAAAAGATTGTCAAAGTAAGGGTTGAGATTTTCATAAAGAACTTTTTGAACTATTTTATCTTTGATAGCACTAAGTGCTATAGGTCGTTTTTCTTTTGAGTTTGGTTTATCAATCTCTATCTTTTTAAGTGGTTCGGGTGTATATTCTCCTTTTAAAATCTTTTTTGAGAGTTTGTTGATGTTTTTTGTAAAATC
>JAMOOV010000118.1 GCA_027065125.1 Campylobacterales bacterium
AATTACTACTTAAACTATAAAGGATAAAAAAATGGAACTCGGAGTATTACAAAATTTAGAACTCCTGCCGGTTATTCTTGAAAAAGTTGCAATAATGGAGGACAGAATGAAAAAATACGCTCCTCCTCTCACTACAAAAAAAGAAGTTGCAAAGTTTTTAAACAAGTCTCCATCTACAATAAACAGGTATATTCAGATAGGTTTACTTGTTGAAGGTAGACACTTTTATAGAAAAAATGGTAAAATCCTTGTGTTTATAGAGGATGCTATTTTTGAGTTTAGGGATCAACTTCACAAAGGAATAGCTTATGAGGAAACTAAGGTTTAAAAATAGGAACGGTATTTTATATTTTGGTTTTGGGGATAAACTAAAATCTTCACGATTAAAATATACAAATATCAATAAGAATATTATCATAAGTAAATTCAAACAAGGTCTTTTAGATGATGAGTTGAATATCAATGATAATAAAGAGAGTATAACTATTGTATCACTTGTAACTATAGTTTTAGATGACAAAGTAGCTACTGTAAAACAAAACAGTATCAACACATATAGAACACTTGCAAATAAGCATATAGTTCCATACTTTAAAGATAGAATTGTGTTAGAAATAAAGCCTATACATATAAAGAATTTTCAAGATTATATGGTAGATAGACAATACTCAAAAAGCACAATAAGCCATTTAAGAGGCATATTGTCAGATGCTTTTGAATATGCAGTTTTGAGTGAGTATATTAGCATAAATCCTATAAAAATGGTATCTCCACCAAAGATAAAAAAGAAAAAAGCAAAACAAAAAGCTTTTACTCTTGATGAGATAGATATAATATTGTCAAACTCAAAAACAGAGCTTAGAAACTTTTTAGGAATTTCTTTTTTTACTGGAATGAGAAGCGGAGAACTTCTTGCTTTAAGATGGGATGATGTTGATTTTTCTAGTGATACGATCACAATAAATAAAACATTATCTGCTGGAACAATAGGAACTGCAAAAACAAGCGCAAGCGAGAGAGATATAGAGATGATCTCAAAAGCAAAAGAGTTTTTTAAAAGCCAGCAGTTGCAAACCGGAATAAAAAACAGCTTTGTTTTTTTAAATACGAAAAATACTCACTTTATAAATAATGAGCATTTCTCGCACATATTTAAAAATCTGCTAAAAAAGCTAAATATTGAAGTAAGAAGTTTGCATAATACAAGACATACATTTGCAAGCATTATGCTAAATAATGGAATTGAGCCGTTATGGGTATCAAGTACACTCGGTCATGAAAACTTAAAAATAACACTTGATACATACACTCATTATCTACCGAAAAAAGAAAAAATGAGTATAGGCTTTTTAGAAAAACGGTACAAAAACGGTACAGACATACGATAAAGTGCCTAAAATAGGCTAGTTGTTTTTATTCATCTTGTAAACATATGCCAAAACTTCAGCTACTGCGCTAAACAATGCTTCAGGTATGGGCTTGTCCACGTCAACTTCTTTATAAAGACTTCTCGCCAAAGGAGGATTTTGCACAATATGTACATTATTTTCTCTGGCAATCTTTTTAATCTGCTGGGCTATGTTGTCCATCCCTTTTGCAACAACCAAAGGTGCATGGGATTTTGCTTCATCATATTTTATGGCAACGGCATAGTGCGTAGGATTCGTTATAACAACATCCGCATTAGGTACTTCTGCCATCATTCTTTTACGGGAGGCTTCCATTTGAATTTGTCGAATTTTCGATTTAATGAGAGGATCACCTTCCATATTTTTCATCTCAT
>JAMOOV010000119.1 GCA_027065125.1 Campylobacterales bacterium
CATAAAGATTATTTTCAAGGATCGACTTTTCTATCTCATAGTAGGCTGTTAGATCTTGCATAATAACTAAATCTTTTTGTAAAGATTGATGCTCTTTTATGAGAAAATCAAGTGCCTGATTTAAAAATGCTCCGCTCCCACAAGCCGGATCAAGAATTTTTAAATTGAGTAACCAGTTTCGATAGATTTCTAAATTATCTTTTTGAACTTGCTCTTTTTTTGTTTGTTTTTTTGAGTTTTTAGGTTTTGAAATTTCTATGATATTTAGTTCATTTTTTTTATCAGAACAAAGTTTTCCAAGTGTATTTTCTACTATATATTTTGTAATATACTCAGGGGTGTAAAAAACACCATCTTTTTTTCTTTTGCTCTTCTTTGTATCAAATTCTGTCTCATTGATGGAAGCATTGATCTCTTCTAGCTCTGTTAAACTCTGCTCAAAGATATGTCCCAAAATATTTACAGAAACTTCACTTTCAAAATCATAATTACTTAATTTTTGAGCTTCCATATCAAGATATTCATCATCTATAATGAGGCTGTTAAGTATTTTGTCTTCTGCAAATAAACCGCCATTGTATTTTGGAATATTTAATCTTTCATTTCCTTTATTGATAGCATCAAAATAGAGTTTATAGTAGTCATACATACTTCTATCGCCAAAGCCGTCATTCTTATGTCGCTCTCGTATCTCTTGTATTGTATTTGAAGTGAGTAATCCTCTGTCTTCTGCAAAAAGTATAAAAATAATTCTGTCACAGAGTTTTTGAGTAAGTCTAAGGAGTAAAGCTTTGTCTAAATCATTATTTTTTACTAAGTTTTCAAAAAGATGTGTTCTAAAAAGCGAAAAATCTTTATAAAGTTTATTTGATATATCTTTTTCAAAAGAAGCTGATTTCTCTTTGAGTGTGAGTGGAATGTTGTTTTTGATACTCTCATAGGATAGAAGCAGATGCAGTTTTTTAAACGCTTCATAGTTTAGATGAAAAAGTGAAAATTTCTCATACTCTGTGCTTTTATCAAAATAAAATCGTAACTCATCAAAATTTGAGATAATGACATACTTTGCATTAGAGTGTTGTGTTAAATACCAAAATGCCTGTTGCTGAACTTTATCAAGGTTTTTAGTATCTTGCGCTTTGAGTTCTATAATGCCGATAACTTTATTATCTACATAGATAACTCCATCAGCTTTTTTGCTGTCAGTTTCATTTTTCTTTTCTCTCTCAAGATTGAAGTCATTTGGATTAGTACTGTCAAGTGTATAGCCTAAGCAGTTTTCAAAAATATCTTTTAAAAATCCATCTTGATATTTCTCTTCTTTTACTGTTTTTATGAAGTCAAGTTTTTTTAAATACTTTTGATACTCTGCCCATCGAAGGGCAATGAGAGTTTCATCTTGATAAATACTTTTTAAAACTGATTTTTGAAACATTTTCATCTATCGTCTTGTAAGGCGTTTCATCTCTTTTATCGCCTCTGCAAGACCTGTAAAAACACTTCTAGCAATAATACTTTGACCGATATTGAGTTCTGTAATGGCATTGATCTGCATAATTGCATCAAGATTGTTATAGTTTAGTCCATGTCCTGCTGCTACTTCAAGACCTATTTTTTTTGCATGAAGTGCTGCTGTTGTGATATCTTGGATCGATTTTTCAAGTTGTATTTCCAACTCTTTACGCGGTAATTCAAGCTCTTTTATAGAGTGGTGTGAATAAGGAATATTTGAGTGAAGCATAGCAAAAAGATTTGAGTAGAGTC
>JAMOOV010000120.1 GCA_027065125.1 Campylobacterales bacterium
CTTCAAAAATCAAACAATTCCAAGAGTTAAAAAACTCTTGAAAGTGTTCTTTGAAAGTTTACTGTTACTATGCTATTGTCTTTTTTACTTTTTTCTCCGCTTAAGCTATTCTTTATAGGATTGCTTTATAAAAATTTTTGGAGTAACGATTTTAAAATCAAATAACAGCTCCGATTTTTTAAAATCTTTTTCATTATATGTGATAATTGCTTCTGCTCCACTTGCTACTGCCAACTCAACCAAAAAATTATCATCCTCATCTTTTAAATTTGGTCTCCAAGTATAATAAATATCAACCCATTTGGCGGTAGATAAATAAGCATTAAAAAGCTCTTCTTGCTCTTTTGGGTTAAGCGGTATAAGTTTTTTTATCTTATCTCTTTTCGTAACCGCTTCATACTCTCTAAAAAGAGCCTCACTTATCTGAGAAAAGAGCTTTTTTTGAAAAACCAATCTTAGCAATTCTCTTGAATAACTATCTTTACTTATTAAAGCAGATATCCATACATTTGTATCAAATACTATTTTTTAGCTACTCTTTTTTAAATCACCCCAATTTTCACTTATTGTTAAAGAACATTTAATAGGAACATTCAAAGCATATATATTTTCCATTATATTTTTTGCCTTTTTGGCATACTCCTCAACTAGCTCTTCTTTCACTTCAAATATAAGTTCATCGTGGATTTGAAGTAAAATTTTTCCTTGATTTTTATCAAATTCATTATCTATATTATTCATAGCCATTTTTATAAGATCTGCCGCACTTCCTTGAAAAACGGTATTTGGAGCTTCTCTTGAAAAACTAGCTTTTTGCATAGGGTTTGCTCTTTGAAAATCAAAATATCTTCTTCTTTTTAAAATAGTTTCAACAAAACCATCCGTTTCAGCTCTTTTTTGGATGGATGTCAGATACTCCTTAACCGTCGGAAAAGAGTCAAAATATCTTTGTATATACTCTTTTGCCTCTTTTAGAGAAACATTTACCGTTTGAGATAGTTTTCTTGGACCCATTCCGTATAAAAGTCCAAAATTGACAGCCTTTGCGATACCTCTTTTCTCTTTCGCCTCATCTTCACTAAAGATCATTTTAGCTGTCTCAAGATGTATATCCTTATCCTCTTCAAAAGCTTTGATAAGGGCTTCGTCTTGAGAAAAGTGAGCCAACAACCTCAGCTCTATCTGAGAGTAGTCTATAGATACAAGCTTGTGTCCCTCTTTGGATACAAATCCTCTCCTTATCTCTTTTCCCATCTCACTTCTTGTAGGTATATTTTGTAGATTTGGATTTTGGGAGCTAAGTCTTCCCGTTGCCGTACCTGTTTGTAAAAAAGAGGTATAAATCCTATGATTTTTATCGTTATAAGCATACTTTAAAAGTGGTTTTATGTATGTTGATTGGAGTTTATAATACTCCCTGTATTGTAAAATCTTCTCTATGATAGGATGATCATTTTTTAACTCATTTAAAACCTTTTCGTCTGTACTATATCCGGTCTTTGTCTTTCTGATAACCCTTAAACCAAGTTTATCAAACAAGATAGCTCCCAACTGCTTTGTAGAGTTTATATTAAACTCATCTCCGGCTAATTCGTATATCTCTTTTGTTAACTTTGAAAGTTCTTTTTCGCTATTTTTTAACAACTTTTCAAAAAAATCACAATCAAGCTTTATCCCCTCGCTCTCCATGGATATGAGTGTGTTGATAAATGGAAATTCCACACTTTTTGCCTCATTTATCAAAACCTCATCAAGCAAAGTTATAAGCTTTTGGTAGAGTCTGTAGGTCATCCAGGCATCTTCGGCGGCATAAAATTTTGCCGACTCTATATCGACACTTGAAAAGTTATCTCCCTTTTTGACCATCTGCTTAAACTTTTTCATCTTATAGCCGAAAAACCTATAGGCCATATTGTCCAAACCGGCACTCACTTCAGGATTTAGTAGCCAAGAGAGTATCATCGTATCGGCATAAGGAACTATCCTCTCAAATCCAAAATTATTATACAAGATAGCCAGATCATACTTTATATTTTGTCCTACTATTTTATACCTCATCAATTTCTCTATAGCCTTTTTAGCATCATCCAGAGAGATTTGTTCCCCTACTCCAAGATAGCTGTGGGCTATCGGAACATAGTATGCTTTTTTATTATCATATGCAAAAGAAAAACCAACAATCTTCGCATCTTTAACATTTAAAGATGTTGTTTCAGTATCAAATGCAACTATCGCATCATTCTTTATAGAGTCTATAACGGCAAATAGCTTTTTGCTATCATCAAGCAAGATATCTTCAAACTCTTTTTTCTGTTCGTTCTCATTTTCGGCACTCTCACTCTTTTCAAATCTCTTAAGTACGGCTTTGATATCGTACTTTAAAAGATCCTCTTTGATTTTTAAAATAACATTTTCATTGGGGATTTTATACTTTTGCAGATCAAATTCCTCATCAAACAAATCATACTTCAATCTCACAAGCTTTTTACTCAAAAAAGCTCTCTCTTTTCCCTCTTCAAGCAATTTTTTGGTTCTTTCATTTCTAATTTTATCGATATTTTCATATATATCCTCTATCGCCCCAAATTCATCTATGAGTTTTTTAGCCCCTTTTGCACCGATACCCTTTACACCCGGAATATTATCTGCACTATCTCCAACCAAGGATAGATAATCTATGATATATTTTGGCTCTACACCAAACTTCTCTTTACACCCTTTTTCATTTATATTCTCTTTTTTTAAAGGATCATATAAAACAACTTTATCATCATCTATGAGTTGATACAAGTCTTTATCATGACTTACTATCTGAACTTTAAAGCCATTTTCTTTTGCCACCTTTGTAACTGATGCTATAATATCATCCGCCTCATATTTATCTTTCTCCAACTCTTGAAAACCCATCTTTTTTATCCACTCTATAGCAACGGGAAGTTGTTTTAAAAGCTCCTCAGGAGCCGGAGGTCTATTTGCTTTGTATTCTGAGTATATCTCATTTCTAAAACTTTTACCTTTGCTATCAAGTGCAAAAAGTATATAACCCTCAGGGTGCTCTTTTTCAATAGTGGATATAAAGTTTATAAATCCCGTCAACAAGCCCGTAGGAAAACCATCTTTGTTTCTCAAGTGAGGCAAAGCAAAATAATTTCTAAAGAAAAATCCGAAAGTATCTATGATAGTTAATGTCTTCAAAGTTCATCTCCATAATCTTCTTTTGTCTTTTCTATGGCTTCCAAGAACATATCCACATCCATAGACTCATTTTTCAATATATTAGCAGCCAATGCTATACTTCTCTCTGATAATGGAGAGTTTATAGCCACTGCAGTCTTTATCACTTTTAAATACATAGAATACTCTTTATACTCTTGTGGAGCATCTTCGTAGTTATCTGCATATTTTATGATATTGACTATAAAATCCTCGAAACCCCAATGCTCAAATATCTTAGCAGTTACCATGGCAGATGTTGTATCTACATATATTCTTTCAACTTGTGCTACATTTATCGTATTTTGAATTTCTGATTTAAACTGAAACACTTCATTATTTCTAATAATTTTATCAGCAATAATAATCTTTCCAGTTTCTTGTAAAAGTGCTGGCATAAAAAGAGTATCTGCTTTTTTCGATTGAAATCTTTTAAGCCAATTTTTTACCAATGAGCCTTGCATATTGGATAAAAGAGCGAATTTCTCCGGCTCAATACCATAAGGCTCCATGTCCACTTTCAAAAGCTTTTTTATCGAAACTACAGCAGCAAGAGAGTAAACTTCTTTCATTCCAAGTACAGAAACAGCTTGAGAAACACTATTTATCTCTTTTCCTAAGCCATACAAAGAAGAATTTACGATTTTCAATAAATTGGCAATCAGCATAGGATCTCGCTCTACTACTTTTGAAAGTTGAGCAATAGTTCCATCGGGACTTTTGCATATCTTCTCAATTTCAAAAAAAGTTTTTGGCAATGGCGGTATTGACTTTATCCTATTAACCAACTCTTCAATCATTTTCAATTTCCTCTTTTAAGAATTTCCCCGTATAACTTTTGCTTTTTTTATAGTTTAACACTATTTGCTTAACATTACCTTCAGCTATTATTTGCCCTCCTTTATCACCACCCTCATAGCCAAGATCAATAATATAATCACTATTTTTTATGATATCCATATTATGCTCTATCACTATCACACTATTTCCCGCATCAACCAAGTGGTGTAAAACCCTGTTTAATTTATCTATATCTGCAAAGTGAAGTCCTGTTGTCGGCTCATCAAGGATATATAGAGTATTTCCCGTATCCTTTTTACCAAGCTCTTTAGAGAGTTTTATTCTTTGAGCCTCACCGCCACTCAATGTCACGGCATTTTGCCCCAAAAGTATATATCCAAGACCCACATCTTGCAATGTTTTTAACTTATGGTATATCTTAGGTATTGACTTGAAAAATATAGTAGCTTCATCGACACTCATATTTAAAACATCACTTATACTCTTTCCCTTATACTTTATCTCAAGAGTTTGGGCATTGTATCTTGTACCATTACAAGTATCACACTTTACCATAATATCTGGTAAAAAATGCATCTCTATTTTTATCTCACCCTCGCCTTTACACTTTTCACATCTACCGCCCTTAACATTAAAAGAAAATCTTCCTACTTTATATCCTCTGATTTTAGCCTCTCTTGTTTGAGAAAATAGCACTCTTATCTCATCCATTATTCCGGTATAAGTTGCAGGATTGCTTCTTGGAGTTCTACCTATGGGACTTTGATCCAGATAAATAACCTTATCAAGTTTTTCAAGCCCGATACATTCCACTCCCGCTACTTTTTTAACCTTTTTTGCTCGGTTTAAATACTCTTTTGCGATAGGCAATAGAGTTTGAAGTATCAAAGAACTTTTCCCGCTACCGCTAACTCCTGTTATACATACAAGATTTTTTATAGGGATTTTGGCATTTAGATTTTTGATATTGTTTATATTGACATTTTTTAACTCAATATACTCTTTTTGTTCTCTATTTTTTTTATAATCAATCCTCTTTCTTCCGGTCAAATAATCAGCCGTCAAAGTATCGCTTTTTAATAGCTCTTCATAAGTTCCTCCAAATACAACCTTGCCTCCGTTCACTCCCGCTCCGGGACCAATGTCCACGATATAATCGGCAGCCTTTATAGTCTCTTTATCGTGTTCGACAACTATAACAGAATTACCCCTTTTTTGAAGATTTTTAAGAGTTTTTATAAGCTTTAAAGTATCTCTCTCGTGCAAACCGATGCTTGGCTCATCCAGAACATACATAACTCCGCTTAATCCGCTTCCTATCTGAGAGGCTATCCTTATCCTTTGAGCTTCTCCTCCGCTGATACTCCTTGCATCTCTACCGAGAGTAATATAGCCAAGTCCCACATCTTTTAAAAAAAACAACCTGTCTCTTATCTCTTTTAGTATCGGCAAACTTATCTCTTTTTGTAAATTTGAAAAGTATTGGAAATTTTTTTCATTCATAAAAAATGTATAGGCATCCTCTATGGGCATATCCAATATATCGGCGATATTTCTATCTGCTACTTTGACAGACAGACTCTCTTTTTTAAGTCTATAACCTTTACATGAGCTACATACTTTCTCACTCATATACTCATTTATATCCTTTTCTCCCTTTAGCATATCGTATGCAATTTTTACGACACCTTCCCACTTTCTTTTGAGTCTGTGTCTTTTCCAGACAAATTGTGCTATCTCCACTCCTCCGTGCAAAATAGCCTTTTTTTGATGATCTTGCAATTCGCAAAAAGGTATATCAGTAGGTATCTTGGCGGCTTCACAATAAGCCTTTAAAAACTTAAAATAGTACCCTTTGTTAAATCCATAAAGTATCTTTACTGCTCCCTCTTCTATACTCAAATCATAATCTATAATTTTACTCATATCAAGAGAGTATCTTATGCCAAGACCGTCGCATATCTCACAAGCACCTTTTGGAGAGTTAAAAGAGAAGGTTAAAGGCTCAAGAGGCTCATAACTAATCTTACAATCAAAACAAGCATTATGCTCACTATAATGAATATGTCCGCTATCCATATCCAAATCTTCATAATTTAAAATATCCACCTCAAGTTCACCATAGCTTTCTTTGAGAGCTTTTTCTATATCTTCTGCTATTCTACTGCGATTCTCATCTTTTATAATTGCCCTATCTATTACAACTTTTATAGTATGTTTTTTAGTTTTTTTAAGCTCAATTTCTTCATCAAGTCTTATCATTGCACCATCAACCATAGCTCTAACATAACCGCTATGTCTCAAAGACTCAAGAAGATCCAAAAAAGAACCCTTTTTCTCTTTTATAAGAGGAGCCATTATAACTATTTTTGCACCCTCTGGAAGTTTTAAAACTTCCTCGATAATATCACTTGCAGACATTTTAGATATCTTGTTACCACACTTATAACAATACTGCTCCCCTACTCTTGCAAATAAAAGCCTTAAATAATCATATATCTCGGTTATAG
Organism: Campylobacterales bacterium; assembly: GCA_027065125.1. Taxonomy (GTDB): domain Bacteria; phylum Campylobacterota; class Campylobacteria; order Campylobacterales; family JALSKU01; genus JALSKU01. The sequence continues at coordinate 6,525 of JAMOOV010000120.1, forward strand.
TTCCTACTGTTGATCTTGGATTTTTACTTGTTGTTTTTTGATCTATCGCTATAGCCGGTGTCAAACCCTCTATCCTTTCAACATCAGGTTTGCCGATCCTATCTAAAAATTGTCTTGCATATGAAGACAAAGATTCTATATATCTTCTTTGCCCTTCGGCATAAATCGTATCAAATGCCAGTGTACTTTTACCGCTTCCGCTGATGCCCGTCACAACAACAAGGGAGTTCTTCGGAATTTCAAGATATTTTATATCTAAATTGTTCTCTTTTGCATTATAAATCTTTATCATTTATACTCCAAATGGCTTAAAAAGTTTATTGAGTATTAAAAGCAATATAATAACATAAAAGATTAAAAGTAGCTTTTTATGTCTTTTTTTATCAGTCTTATGAGAAAACATTATGCCAAAATATACACCCAAAAGAGAAAAACTTCCTACTAAAAAACCCTTAGTATAGTCAATATGCCCAAAATATGACAAACTTGCAAAACCTGAAATAGAAGAGAATATTACAAAAAATAGAGCAGAAGAGAGAGCTTTTTTCAAAGGAAAATGTAAAAATCCAACAAGAATAGGTGTTATAAGTAATGCTCCTCCTATGCCTACACTTATAGACATAGTTCCTACGAAATATCCTATAAAAAAGAGTAAGATATTATTATTTATTTCCAGTTTATCGGTTATTTGCGGAGCTTTGAAAAATCTATAAATAGCCAATATAACAAAAGATAAAAACACAATAGTTAAAACTTTGGAAGATAAGTGGGTTACAATAAAACCACTATTTAATGCTCCCAAAAATCCTCCTATGCCAACAGATATAGAATTTCCTATATGGAGTGTTCCTTTTTTATAATTTAAATACGAACCAAAAAGAGAGCTAAAAACCATCTGAGTAACAGAAATACCGATAGCCGTCTTTATATCAAATCCGGCAAACATTAGTGCCGGTACAAGCATTGTACCTCCGCCAATAGCAAAAAAACCTGATAAAAAACCTATAATAATGCCCAAAATTGATAATGATATAAACATATTTCTCCATTTTATTTAATAACCTTATGATAACTATTATTTCTTTAAACTACTATTTAAATTTGATAGTGTACAATATTACTATCAAATTCTAAAGGTTGAAAATTGGTTTACAAATTTACAAAAAATGCTACAGATAATTTTTTTAACAATATTCTTGGTTTGGATATTTTAGAATGCAAAACAAATAGTTATAAAAACTTCTTTTACTCTAAAGTTTCTATTTATGCCAATGAGACACAATATGATATACTTTTTTTCTTTAAAAAAGATACTATCAAACTTGTCTCCAACATATTACTTTTTGAGAAAAATCCTGATGAGCAAACGATGATAGATATCTTAAAGGAGATTGCTAACCTCATAGGAGGAACAGCAAAAACACTTATTGAAGAATCTGACAAAAGCAAACAATATAAACTTTCCACACCTGAATATTTGGGAACAATTGAAAATATAAAAGCACTTAATATAGATAAAAAATTTGCAAAGAAAATTAACAATAGGTGTTTTGTGATAGCAGTAGAGGAAGAGTAGTTGGAAGAAATTAAAGAGATTGAATTTAATAAAGACGAATATGAAAAATTAGACGATATTACAGTAGTTTTTACAGCAGAACTTGGTTCTACAACTTTAAAAATTGAAGAAATTTTAAAGCTTTCAAAAGGCTCTGTTGTTGATTTACTAAAACCTGCAGGAGAAAGTGTAGAACTTTTTATAAACAATAAAATTATCGGCAAAGGTGAAGTGATGGTTTACGAAAAAAACCTTGCTGTAAGGATAAATGAAATACTTGATTCTAAATCCGTCATTCAATATTTTAGTAAGGAATTAACTTGAAAATTAAACATATACTTTTTTTATTTTTTGTACAAGTGAGCCTGTTTGCTACTACTCTTTTAACTTACAATACCTACGACAGAGATGACAGAGTTGATCTTATGCTCTCTTTTGATACACCTTATAACGGAAAAATATTTTTAAAAAAAGAGTTTAAAAATCATATTATTACCATTGATAATGTGATTTTCGATAAAACAATCACAAAAAATATAAACTCTAAAATTTTACAAGAGATACAGATTATTCCAAATAAAAAAAATTTACAAATTATATTTAAAACAGATAAAGATATTGGCATAATTGCCTCAAAAACAACTGATGGCTTCGGTTTAAGGATTAGAGCTACTATATTAAATATCTCTAAACAAAATAATTTTCAAACAAATACCAAGCAAATCCATAAACAATCGATACAAGACGATACATATCAATACAAAAACGGAAGATATTATGCTGTTTTAATTATCTTGTTAATATTGATTTTATTTTTATTTTATATCAAAAGAAAAACTACCAAACAGCTTCCAAGCAATTGGCTATTTAAAAACGGTAAAGATGAAAATGATATAAAAATCTTATATAGAAAAGCGATAGATAGCAAAAATAGTGCTGTCATACTTGAATACAAAAATATCAAATATTTAATTTTAACAGGAAATTCAAATCAACTTCTTGATAAATTTGTAAATGACAAACCCATTCAAGATTCTAACAAAGATGAAGATTTTGAAAAGATATTTGCTCAAAATAGAGAAAAACTTGATGAATTTTTAAAAGTAGGAAATGATAAACTTTCAAATTACCGTGAAAAAGTTAGTCAAGACGATGAGACTACTGCACAATTTTAAAAAAATCGTTCAATCTGCTCTATTAATAACTTTGCATCATCAATTCTATTGACTCTATCTCTAAAACACGATGCATTTGGAAAGTTTTTTGAATAAAGATGTAAATGTTTTCTAAATATACCGATAGCTTTATCACCATAAAAATCCAAC
>JAMOOV010000121.1 GCA_027065125.1 Campylobacterales bacterium
GGCAAATGAGATGTGGAAAGATGTCAAAGGAAAATGCGAAATCATAGGCATCACAAATGCTCAAAATATGAGATATTGGGCGGACAAACAGCTTGTTAGCTGGTTTGAAGAGCATGAAGACTATCAACTTATAGGTAGAAAAAAACACTTAAAAAGAATTCTCTTTGAAGAGGTGGCAAATCAAACGGGAAAACTTTTTGATCCTGATGTTTTGACTATCGTTTGGGCAAGGAGATTTGCCGAGTATAAAAGACCTTGGCTCTTGGCATATGATAAGGAGAGATTTAGAAAGCTTGTAACAAATACAAAAAGACCTGTTCAAATCATTTGGGCGGGAAAACCTTATCCATTTGATTATCGTGCTATCAATATGTTTAATGATTTGATAGCTCTTTCAAAAGAGTATAAAACCGTAGCCGTTTTGATAGGATACGAGCTTAAACTTTCAAAGCTTTTAAAACAAGGGAGTGATATATGGCTCAATACTCCAAGATACTCAAGAGAGGCAAGCGGTACAAGTGGTATGAGTGCAACAGCAAATGCAAGCATTCATTTCTCTATAGATGACGGATGGCATGATGAGTACTATAAAGATGATGTAAATTCCTTTACAATTCATCATGCAGATGAGAAGTTAAATAATGATGAGATAGATAGGATTGATTATGAAAATATGATGAAAATTCTTGAAAATGAAATACTTCCCATATATTATGAAGATCCTCAAAGGTGGATCGAAATTGTAAAAAATGGTATGAGAGATGTGAGATATTTTGATGCTTCGAGAATGGTTAGAGAATATTACGAAAAACTTTACAATAAGGAGTCAAAATGTTGAAAGTGAAAAAAAATGGAGATAGGGCTTGGGTTACTTTTACTTATAAGCCACAAAAAGATGTAAAGAGTGTTAAAATTTTAGGAAATTGGAATGATTGGAAAGAAGAGAGTTTGAAAAAGAAAAAAAATGGCGATTTTTATATAACAAAAATTTTACCCATAGGACGGATTTATGAATTTAGATATTTTATAGATGGCAAATATTGGGAAAATGATGTTGATGCCATGGAAGTACAAAATAGCTTTGGAGGGTTCAACTCCGCCATAGAAGTATAAAAGGATCAGATATGTCACACAAAATTAAAGCCGTTATGATGGCGGGAGGGTTTGGTACAAGGATACAACCTTTGACCAACTCTATGCCAAAACCTATGTTGCCTATCTTTAACTTGCCGATGATGGAGCATACTTTAAGAAAACTTGTTGATATCGGTATCAAAGATATTATTGTTTTGCTATATTTTAAACCGGAAGTTATAAAAAATCATTTTGGAGACGGTAGCAAAATAGGAGCAAATATAACTTATGTACTTCCTGATGAAGACTACGGAACAGCCGGAGCGGTAGGGTGTGCAAGAGAGTATCTTGATACTACTTTTATGATTGTCAGTGGTGATTTGGTGAGTGATTTTGATTTTGAAAAAATTATTGAGCATCATTACAAGATAGACTCAAAACTAACTATAACTTTGACCTCTGTTGAAAATCCTTTGCAATTTGGTGTCGTCATAACCGATGAGAATGGGAAAATAGAGAAATTTCTTGAAAAACCGAGTTGGGGAGAAGTTTTTAGCGATACTATAAATACGGGGATTTATGTCATAGAGCCAGAAATTTTAGAGTATATCCCTAAAGAGGATAATTTTGATTTTGCAAAGGATCTTTTTCCTCTTTTAATGAGAGAAGGGATTGATCTTATGGCTTATGATGCTAAGGGATATTGGAGAGATGTAGGCAATCCTGAAAGTTATAGAGAAGTTTATGATGATATATTTAAAGGAAGAGTCGATTTTAAAATACCGGGTAAAAAGATAGAGTATCCCGATGGTGTTTTATACATGACCGGAGAGTGCGAGATAGATGAAAGTGTAGAGATCATAGATACCGTCGTGATAGGAAAAGGAAGCAAAATCTCAAAGGGTGTTAGACTACACAATGTGGTTATCGGCGATAATGTTATCATCGAAAAAGATAGCCGTATAAGAAATACGGTTTTTTGGAATGATATAGAAGTAGGCAAAAAAGTAACACTTGATAATAGTGTGATATGCAATGATAACAAGATAGAAGATTTTGTGATGGCAAAAGCTGGAGTGATTTTAGCAGAAGAGTGTGAAATAGGAAAACTTACTGTTTTTGACCAAGATGTTACTGTATGGCCTCATAAAATTATAGAGCCATCCTCTGTGGTAAACAATAATGTTATCTGGGGCAACAAGTATAAAAACTCTATTTTTGAGTATGGAAGAGTTATGGGAAAGAGCAATATAGAGCTTTCGTGTGAAATGTCTTGTCAGCTTGCCGAAGCTTTTGCAGCTCAACTGCCCATAGGAAGTACTGTGATAGTGGCGAGGGATCATAGCAAGAGTGCAAGAATGTTAAAAAGGGCTTTTCTTGGCGGTTTACTTTCGGGTGGAATAAATATCATAGATATAAAAGCTATGCCTCCTGCGGTTTTAAGATACAATCTTGGAAAAGATGATAACTTGACAGCGGGGGTTTACTTCAGACAAAATATGGATGATCCCACAAGTGTGGAGTTTACTTTTTTTACCGAAGAGGGGCTTAGGATAGATACTGATATGGCAAAAAAGATAGAGAAAGCTTTTTTTCAAGAAAAATTTAGAAGAGTTAATTATAACCGAATCGGCAGAATAAGAGAGAATTATATACACCGTTTAGATGAGCATTACAGATACAAAAATGCTATTGAAAATACGATAGATCATAGAATTGTAAAGAAAAATAATTTTAAAGTAGTTATTGATTTGATGTATGGGGGAACTAAGGATATAGTGCCTGAGATTATGGCGGATATTCAAGTGGATAATATCATACTGAATGCTTATACTGACTATCATAAAATGGCAAATATGGCTCATGTTATTAAAAAATCAAAAGAGGAAGTTGCCGCTATAGTAAAATCTCTTGGTTGCAATCTTGGTATCTTACTGTATCCTAACGGACAGAGATTGACTATTGTTAGCGACATGGGTGAAGTGTTGAATAAAATAAAGACTTTATTGGTAGTTTTATATCTTCTCAATATGGAGGCAACGGATAAGAAAAAGATTGTTTTTTTACCCACATGGGCTCCTGATATTATGGATGATAAGTTTCAAAATCTTATCATAAAAAGAGGAAAATATGCTAACTTTAAAGCTTCCAAAATGAGACAATATGATTTGATAGCTACGATAGACGGGAATTTCGCCTTTACTGAATTTTCACTTCATAGAGATGCTTTATATGCAAGTTTAAAGATCATGAAAATGCTCTCAAGACAAAATATAAAACTCTCTTCAATAGTAGAAAAATTTGATGATTTTTACTATAAACAGTTAAAGATAGAGTGCTCTCAAGCTCTAAAAGGTAAAATTATGAGAAGATTTTTGAAAGAGGCAAAAGATAAAAAATCTTCAACAATAGACGGAGTGAAGATATGGGAGAGTAAAGATAGTTGGGTATTGATGATACCAGATCAATTTTCCGATCATTTAAATCTCTATATTCAAGCCAAGCAAAAAAAAGATGGGGAAGAGCTTTGTCAAATGTACAAAGAGAAGATAGAGAGATGGATGGATAAGTGAGTAAAAATATCTCCTTTTTTTGGCATATGCATCAGCCCGATTATAGGGATGATAGCGGATTTTTAAAAATGCCTTGGGTTTTTTTGCACTCTATAAAAGATTACTACGATATGCCTTGGCTTTTAAGTCTATATCCCTCTTTGAAAGCTACTTTCAACTTAACTCCGACTTTGATGGAGCAAATAAAGATATATGAGAAATATGGATATAAAAAAGATAATTTTTTAATCTCTTGGATAAAAGAGACAAAAGAGTTGAATGAAAAAGAGAGAATTTCGCTTATCAAAATATGCAAGTCCACACAATTTGACACTATGGTTGTACCTTTTGAGAGATATAAAGAGTTGTATCATAAAGAAGAGTATAGCGATGATGAGTTAAATGATCTTGAAGTTTTGTTTATGCTTTCATGGTGCGGAAACTATCTTAGAAAAAACAACTCTATCGTACAAGAGTTGATTTTAAAGCAAAGAGGATATAGTTTAGAAGATAAAGAGAGATTGCTTAAAAGTTTGATAAATTTTATACCAAAAATTTTACCTTTTTATAGAATGATTTTAGAAAAAAAACAGATATCTATCTCTACCACTCCATTAAATCATCCTATTTTACCACTTCTTTTAAATATGAAAAATGCAAAGATTTCAAATCCAAAAACTGTTTTACCAAAAAAGTATATGTCATTAAGAGATGATGCTTATAAACAGGTAGATTTGGCGATAGAGATGTATAAAAAGATTTTTAAAAAAGAGCCTACCGGTTTTTGGCCTGCCGAGGGTGCGGTGGATGAGGAGAGTTTGAGGTTATATAGACAAAAAGGTATAAAGTGGGTAGCTACGGATGAGGCTATACTTTTTAAATCTATCAATAAAGAAGATGAGGAGTTAAAGTATAAAAGATATGCTTTTGATGGTGTGTTTATAGGCTTTAGAGATCATGCGATAAGTGATAAGATAGGTTTTCATTATAGATATAAAAAACATGATGAAGCGGTTAGCGACTTTATGTCGGAGATAAAAAGTAAAAAAGATGATGCAAATATCGTAGTTATAGTCGATGGTGAAAATGCTTGGGAATTTTATAAAAACAATGGATACGATTTTTTTATAAAACTCTATGAAGAACTTTCAAAAGATGAGCATATAAAAACTAAAACATTTGATGAAATTTCCTCTTTGAAAAGTGAGAATTTAAAAAAACTTCATCCCGGAAGTTGGATATACGGCAATTTTAATACTTGGGCAGGACATAGTGAAAAAAATAGAGCCTGGGAGTTGATATATCAGACAAAAAGAGATATAAACGGTTGTAAAGTAGATGAAAAAAAGAGAGCTTTAATAGATAAGCACTTTTTAGCAAGTGAGTGTTCGGACTGGTTTTGGTGGTATGGAGAGGATCATTTTAGTGACTTTTTAGAGGACTTTGATACTCTTTTTAGATCCCATCTATCAGCTATATACAGAATTTGTGACTTAAAGGTTCCGACTGCTGTTTTACTCCCTATCAGAGAAAGTAGAGAAATAAAGTTTAGTTCTATAAAGCCGAAATTCAATATCACCGTTGAGGTTGACGGCAAAGAGAGTTCGTTTTTTGAGTGGCTTGGGAGTGGCATGATAGACGAGAGTAGAGTTTTTTCCACTATGGATGGTGCAAGAGGTGTTATGAAAAAGTTGTACTATGGTGAGGATGAGAACTATTTTTACATTAGGTTTGATGGAGATGTCCGGAGATTTTTAAAAGAATATAAAAAGATAAAGTTGCATTTTAAAAAGTTGAAATATATGGCTGAGATTCCTGTACAAAAGAGTTTTAAAAGCAATACTTTGCAAATGATGATTAATAAAATAGTTGAGATAAGATTGGATAAAAAAATTTATAAAAACAAAAAAAAGATTGATTTGAAGATAGAGTTTGAAGATAAATTTGGAAATAGTGAATACTTGCCGATATTCGGTGATATTGAGCTTTGTAGTGACGATTATGAAAAAAATTGGTTTGTATAGGAAAAAGTGTGAAAAAATGTAGTAATTTACTTTTTGGGGTGCATATGCATCAACCGGTGGATAATTTTGATGAGGCTGTGAATGAAGCAATAGAGAAGTGTTATAAACCTTTTTTTAAAGTTTTGAAAAATTTTTCAAAAGTTAAATTGGCTGTTCATTGTAGTGGATGGCTTTTGGAATATATTGAAAAAAGAGATAAAGAACTTTTTACAGATATGAAAGAGCTTGCAAAAAGTGGGGTGATAGAGTTTTTTACCGCAGGATTTTATGAGCCTGTTTTATGCTCTATCCCTAAAAGAGATAGAGTTGAACAACTAAAAAAGCTTAATAAAAAGATAAAAAAAAGTTTTTCTCAAAATCCAAAAGGTGCTTGGCTGACTGAAAGAGTATGGGAAAGTTCTATAATAGATAGTTTAAGACAGACTGATATAGAGTATGTGATGGTGGATGACTACCATTTTATAGCAAGCGGCTTTGATAAAAGTAAATTGGACGGATACTACTATACTGAGGATAGCGGAGAAAAAATAGCTCTATTTCCTATCAATAAAGAGTTAAGATATGCTCTTCCTTTTAAAAAAGTTGAAGATGCTATTGAAGATATTAAGAGATTTGATAATGCTATCATTTTTGATGATGCCGAAAAATTTGGACTTTGGCCAAAAACTTATGAGTGGGTTTATGAGAGTGGTTGGCTTGAAGAGTTTTTTAGTGCTATTGAAGAAGATAAAGAGATAATAAGTATGCATTTTAAAGAGTTTTATAAAAATAAAAAACCAAAAGGGTTAGCTTATCTTCAAAATGTATCTTATAGTGAAATGGGAGAGTGGAGTTTGCCGACCAAAGAGGCTTTAGAGTTTAAAAAAATAGAGAAAGAGTGCAAAAAGAGTTATGAAGATATCGACAAATTTGTAAAAGGTGGAAATTGGAAAAACTTTTTTATAAAATATGATGAATCAAATCGACTACATAAAAGAATGTTAGAGGTTTCTAAAAACTCTTTGAAAAATAAAAAATATAAAGATTATCTTTTTAGATTACAAACAAATGATGTCTTTTGGCACGGAGTGTTCGGCGGAATATATTTACCCAATTTAAGAGACAATGCCTACTCTTATCTTTGCAAATGTGAAAATATGAGATATAGCAAAGAGGCTGTGGAGATAAAAGATGTAGATATGAATGGATATGATGAGGTAAAAATTGTTAAGAAAAATTATATAGCAAGATTTGATACTCATTTTGGCGGACAGATGGTGGAGTTTTTGCAAAGGGATAAGAGTTTTAACTATCAAAATACATTAACAAGAAGAGAAGAAGTTTACCATAAGGAAATATTGGAATATAAAGAAGATAAAGAGTTTGGTAAAAATAGTGATGGCATAGATAGTATTCACAACCAAAAAGTCAAGATAAGTGATGATATAAGAGAGGCTCTTAGTTTTGACTGGTATGTTAAAAACTCCTTTGTAGATCATATTAGCAATGATAGTTTTACTTTGGAAAATTTTAAAAAATGCTCTTTTTGGGAATATGGGGATTTTGCCAATCAACCGTTTGAGATGAATTTGCTTAAAGATGAGGCGGTATTCAAAAGAGACGGTGGTATATATTTTGATAAAAAATACAATACAACTCTTGTAAAAAAGTATAAATTTTTAAAAAATTGTATAAAATTTAATATAAGTTTAAAAACTTCAAGTGAAAAAAGATATAAATATGCTCTTGAATTTAACTTGCATTTTGCAGATTTGAAAAATGTTTTTTCTTTTGAAAAGTCTGTTTTAAATGATATTGAAAAAAAGGATATATGTGAATTTTTCTTAGCCGATAGATATACACAAAAGATGATAAAAATTTCTATGGATAAGAAGTTTGAACTTTTAATGACACCTCTAAAAACAGTATCTAAAAGTGAGAAGGGGTATGACTTGATGATTCAAGGAGTTAGTTTTTCTTTGTTGTTTGATTTTGAAAAAGAATTTGTGATAGATGGGGCTGTGGAGGTGGTTGATGTCTGAGATAAGATATGATAGGATATTTGATAAGTATGTAGTGATAGCACCACAAAGACTTAGACGACCGGAGTTGTATCCCATAGATGAAAAAATACTAAAAAATACTAAAAAATGTCCGTTTTGCAAAGGGCATGAAGATATGACCCCTCCTGCTATATATACTCTAAAGGATGGAGAGAGTTGGAGTGTTAGAGTAGTGCCAAATCTATACAAAGCTTTTGAGATAGAGGCTATAGATGAAAGTGTTGAAGATGGTATTTATGAAAAAAGAGACGGTTTTGGGGCACATGAGATTATCATTGATAGTGATAAGCATATAGTTAAATTTGAGGAGTTATCAAAAGAGCAGATGAAAAGATGGCTTTTTGTTGTGAAGCAGAGGGTTGAGGACTTGAAAAAAGATATAAGATTGAACTACTTTGCGATATTTAAAAATCAAGGAAAAAACTCAGGTGCCACTTTGCCTCACATCCATACACAACTTATAGCAACCTCTATATTGCCAAAAGAGCAGTTATCGAACTTAAAAAGATATGCGGCTTTTTATAAGGAGTTTGGCAGATCAATATTTGAAGATATTGTTGATTTTGAGATAAGAGAGCAAAAAAGAGTCTTTTTAGAGAGTGAAAATTTTATAGCATTTTGTCCATATGCAAGCAGTTTTGCTTTTGAAGTTATGATTGTTCCCAAGATAGATATAAGTTGTATTATAAAGCTTGACGATATGTTGACGGGAGAGTTGTCGGCTTTACTAAAAGATACACTTATCGGTTTAAAGGGTGTGCTTGGTGAATTTGACTACAATCTTTACATAGAAAATACACCTATGCAGAGGGATTATCAAACTGAAGAGTTTTTTGATGATGTGGATAGAATTTTTCGCTTTTTTATAAGGATTATTCCGAGACTATATAAAATAGGAGGCTTTGAGCTTCAAAGCGGACAAAATATCAATCCTATTGCTCCGGAAAATGTTGCTAAAGCATTTAAAAAATTAAACTAAAACCAATTTTAGATATAATATATTATAATTGTATTAAATATTAAAATTGATGGAGGTGGTGGTGCAACATATAGAAAAAAATCTTACTTTATACTCTATTGCTACGAAAAATGTTGTTATGGTTGATAAAAGCTTTACTTTTGAAGAAGTTATTGATTTAATGTATAAAAACAATCTGATAGATGTAGTCGTATCCGATAAAAATAGCAATAAATACTATATTTTAACTATTAAAGAGATTCTTCAACAAAATTCTTTTAATTTTACCGATAAGATAGATAAAATCCAACTTACAGAGATCAATCAAGTATCTAAAGATTGTCTTGTTGGCGATGCTATAAAAAAATTTGGTGTGGATTTTGATTATTTGGGCATAGTAGATGAGGGTAAAATGATAGGGATTGTTTCAAAAAGTGATTTGATAGCAAATTATGATCCTGCGGAATTGGCACAATTTGAAAAGATAGAGAATTTTATTTTTAATAATCCTGTAAAATTTATCTCTGCAAAAACGGAAATGATAGATGCCATTAGATTGATAGGCAACAAAAAAGATGACTGTCTTATAGTTCAAGAAAATGGTTTTTCTGTAGGTATCATTACGGTAAAAGATATTTTAAAAATATTTGTAAAAAAATCGGACTTAAAAAAACCGGTTGGAGAGTATATGACAACTCCTTTGGAAACTATTCCAAAAGAATTTACCGTAAAAGATACGGTCGAATATC
>JAMOOV010000122.1 GCA_027065125.1 Campylobacterales bacterium
TCTCATTTTTTGGTAACCTCTTTTACAAGAGAGATAAAGTATTTTGCATTTTCTACCGGCACATCAGGAAGTATGCCATGTCCTAAATTAAAGATATGTCTTCTGTTTTGCATAACTTTACTTATCTTTTCTACAGCCTCTTTTGTGGCACTTTTGCTATAAAGTCTGCATGGCTCCATATTGCCCTGCAAAACATACTTATCTCCTAGTATCTCTTTGGCTTTTTCCATAGGAGTACCCCAATCAACTCCAAATACATCAAACTCTCCGTCTATATCTTCAAGATAAACTCCAATTCCCTTAGGAAAAACAATGATTGGAGTATCCGGAAACTCTTTTTTTATATATGAAACTATATCTTTAATATACTTCCAACTAAACTCAAAGTAAGCATCTTTTTCTAAAGCTGCCGCCCAAGAATCAAATATTTGCACAACATTTACACCTGATCTTATCTGGTTTGCAAGATAATGTTTTACTACTTCCGTTACTTTTGAAAGAACTTCATGTAAAAGTTTCGGGTTTCTATACATCATTTTTTTAACAATATTATAAGTTTTTGTACCCTGCCCCTCTATCATATAGGTTGCCAATGTCCAAGGAGCACCGGTAAAGCCGATAAGAGCTTTATCTTTATCCAACTTTTGTCTTGTGATTTTTATTGTTTCATAGACATATGTCAATCTATCAGCAGCTTCTTTTCCACCCAATAGAGCATCTAAATTATCTTTTATTTTTATGGGTTTTTCAAAAACTGGACCCTCACCTTTTACAAAATCAAGTTTCATGCCCATCTCGTTAGGTACCACCAAAATATCACTAAACATTATAGCCGCATCAACTCCGACTATATCAACAGGTTGTAAAGTTACCTCAGCCGCAAGTTCAGGAGAGTGACAGAGATTTAGAAAGTTTCCCGCTTGTTGTCGCACTGCCATATATTCGGGTAAATATCTTCCCGCTTGCCTCATCATCCAAACAGGAGTATAGGGTGTATCTTTTCCTAAACATGCATCTATAAATATCATTATCTTCCTTTATTAGTGTTTTGGATTTTTATGTAAAAAGTACAATCCAAGAGCAAGTGCTAAAATTGATAATGCAAAATATAGCATCTCTTTTGCACCGCTATATTCCGTATGTAAAACTCTTTGAAAAAAGCTTACAACAAGCACCATTACTATAACTTTTGCTATTTTATCTTTTAACTGATCTAAGCTTTTTATCTCAAGTATTTTACTTGTTTTTTCATCATTGCTCGCTTCGTCTATATCGCTTATAAAAAGTTCATAAAGTCCAAAAGAAAATATAAAAAGAACTACGGCTATAAGATAGAGATCTACCGCACCGATAATAATCGAAACCAAATTTTCATGCATTTTTGGAGGGTGAATACCTTGCACAAGAGACTTTACGGTAAAAACCGATATATTGTATATATCAAGACTTGCTATTATAAAAAGTATTATCGCTCCAAGCAGACCGAAAACAACTGCCAATATAATAACAAATCTACTCCTCCAAATCATTCCTTCAAAAAGTTTTTCTATCATCAATCGCTCTCTAACTCTATCCATTTTAAAGCAATCCTAACAGCATTTGTAGCTGCTCCGACTCTTAATTGATCGGCTACATTGAAAAAGTGTACAACATTACTTCTATATATATCTTTTCTTATTCTGCCTACGAAAGTGGTATCAGTATCGGTTGCAATAATCGGCATAGGATATATATTGTTTTTCAAATCATCCATAACTTCTACATTTTCAAAATTGTTTAAAACCGCTCTAACCGCATCAAGATCGATATCTATATCATCTTCAAAAGTGACGGTTATAGACTCACTGTGACTTCTAAGAACCGGAACTCTGACACAAGTGGCAGCTATCTCTATATTTTTATGTAAAATCTTTTGAGATTCATTTACCATCTTCATCTCTTCTCTTGTAAAACCGTTTTCTTGAGGTGTGTCGATATGAGGTATGACATTGAGTGCGATTTGATGAACAAAAGCCTCTTTTTTGCTATCATCCAACTTAAAAGCAAAAAAGTCTTGCATCTGCTTAACAAGCTCCTCCATACCTTTTTTTCCCGCTCCACTTGTTGCTTGATAGGTGCTAACATCTACTCTTTTTATACCATATAAGTCATCAAGTGGCTTCAAAGAGAGTACCATTTGAATAGTTGAACAGTTTGGATTGGCAATGATACCTTTAATCCTCCAAGCTTCTATATCTTTCGGATTTACTTCAGGCACCACCAATGGCACTTCATTATCCATCCTAAAGTGGCTGGAATTATCTATGACAACTGCCCCGCTACTTGCAGCTATGGGGCAAAATTTTGCCGAAATACTTCCTCCTGCACTAAAAAAAGCTATATCTACTTCCTCTTTGTCAAAAATTTCTTCAGTCAATTCTTGAACTTTATAAGTTTTTCCAAAAAGCTTTACCTCTTTACCTACACTATTTGCACTTGCAAGTGGTACAAGATTGCCTACCGGAAATTTTTGCTCTTCAAGAACTCTAAAAATCTCTTCACCGACAGCTCCGGTAGCTCCAACTACCGCGACATTAAATTTTCTCATTTTCTATATCCTTTTTACTAACTTCTACTCTCCAAAAAGAGGTCATCTTTATCTATCTCTTCGTTTTCACTAAGTATCGCCGCTCTTTCGATAACAGAGATAAGCTCCCTGATATTTCCGGGCCAATTATATCTAAAAAGTGCATCAATGGCATCTTTTTTTAAAACTTTTTTTTCAAAATTATATTTTTTACACACTCTTTTCAATGTTTCTTTTGCAATCTCTTCTATCTCCTCTTTTCTTTCTCTTAAAGGAGGTATCAAAATAGGAATAGTATTTAATCTATAATACAAATCATCTCTAAATTTTTTCTCTTTTACTCGCTGAAAAAGATCGGCATTTGTTGCGGAAATCACTCTGATATCTATCTTTATAGGCTTACTACCTCCAACCCTCATCAACTCTTTTTCTTGCAAAACTCTAAGTATCTTAGCTTGTAAAGGCAATGGCATCTCCGCCAATTCATCAAGAAAAACAGTTCCTTTGTCCGCTAACTCAAATATACCTTTTTTAGTTGCAGTTGCATCAGTAAAAGCACCTTTTTCATAACCAAAAAGTTCGCTCTCCAACAAATTCTCAGGAATTGCTGCCATATTAATAGCGACAAAAGGCATCTTGATTCTTTTTGAATTTTGATGTATATATTTAGCAAAAAGCTCTTTTCCTACACCGCTTTCCCCAAGTAACATAATGGATGCATCGCTTTTTGCAGCTTTTTTTGCCATACTCAATCTTTTTTCTAAAGCTGGAGACAAACCTATAAACATACTATTTTTATCTAAAGATTTATCATCTTGATTTTGTAAATTTTTCATCTTCGTTTGAACTTTAGCACTTCTTTGGATGGCATTTACCAAAGTATCTACATCAAAAGGTTTAGTTAGAAAATCTTTTACTCCCAATCTTATAGATTCAATAGCTCTATTAAGTGTGGCATTCCCTGTGATAACAATGATCTCATATTTTCCGTTAAGTCTTTTTACAAATTCTATCCCGTCTATTCCAGGCATATTTATATCAGTTATAATCAAATCAAAACTATCATCTATCTTTTTAAGTGCATCTTTAGCATTTTTAAAAGTAAAAATTTCAAAGTCATCATACTCATCAAGAGACAACTCAAGAGATTTTCTCATATTGATATCGTCTTCAACAATAGCGATCTTCATTTAACCCACCGATTTTTATTTATAGGTTTTTATGATAGCAAAATGATTATTAAATTTTACTGTAAATCTTATAGGTAAAGTTTTTAGAATGATTTGAGAATATGAGGAGTTTATGTAATTTTTAGAGTAAGAATATACTATTTTAGGGCTTCCTTGAAAGCATTTTAAAAGAGTTTTTTTCTTTCTTCGTAAAAAATTTATATTCTTCTCTCCGTCTCTTCTGTCATCTGCAAAAGTACATACTTTTTGTGGAATTGATTTTGACAAAACCATAGCTTTTGAAATATATATTTGTTCACTTTGTACTTTTGCATTTTCAACACAGAGTTTATGAGAAAATATAAACTCTGTATCCGCTTTGATAGTCAATAATGAAAATAAAATTAGTAAGAAAAGATTCTTTTCCAAGTTTTACTATCTATTTTTAACTCCATTTTTGCCCTATACAGACCATCTCTAAATGAAGTTTCAGTAATATTAGCATTCTTTATAAGACCATTTACTTGAGTAATGATTTTAGAATTGCTAAGAGCTGCATCTCTTACTGTATCTTTAGCATTGACTTTTACACCATAAAGTTTTTCGGTAAGTTGTCTATAAGCATCTGCAACCGCTGCTCTTTTCGCAAGAGCTATAGCTTGAGCAGGAGATATGGTATTTTGAGGAGCAATACCCTCTCCCACTACTACAAAATCTTTAATAGGAGTAGAATTTAAGAAAGCAAGCTCTTTTTTCTTCGTGGATATAGCTTTCTCTACCGGATCTACTTTTTTATTACAATCTATGGTTTTAGGTTTAGAAATTTCAGGTTTAGGCGGAGAATCAGTCGTAACAGTACAACCTGAGAACAACAAACCCAAGACAATTGTGATATATATTGACAAACTTTTTTTCATTTGTACACCTTTTTAATTTTTGTCATCTTTAAGCAATATTTGTTCCAAGAATTATCCCAATACTAAATGTGTATCATCTTCAAGCACTTCTACTTCCGGCTCTTTTTTAGGACATCTTGCTATACTGACTACATAGTCATCTCCCTCGATATTGACAACCTTAACTCCGCTTGTATTTCTACCGGCTTTTCTGATGCTCTTCATATCTACTCTTATCATTTTTCCTACACTTGTCAATAGCATCAAATCTTTATCTTCATCAACTATAACAACTCCTACCAAATCTTTGGTTTTAGGTGTCAACTTCATAGCTATCACACCTTTTCCGCCTCTTTTTTGGAGTCTATACTCTGAAGCCGTAGTTCTCTTTCCTATACCTTTTTGACTGACACTCAAAAGCTCCTCTTCATCATCATATATCACAGTAGCTCCGGTTACAAAATCGCCATCCTCTTTAAATCTGATACCGGTAACACCCTTTGCCGTCCTTCCCATCTCTCTAATATCATCCACATTAAACTTGATGCACATACCTTTTCTCGTGATGATAAATAGATATTTAGCTTCGCTCATAACAATCTTAGCAGTAACTAAAGCATCATCATCATTTAGAGTAATAGCTCTAACCCCAACACTTCTTATATTGCTAAATTCACTAAGATTTGTTCTTTTTACAAGTCCGTTCTTTGTAAAGAAAGATAGAGATTTACTTTCGTCAAAGTCCGTAGTAGGTATGATCTCCATAATCTTCTCATCAGGTTGCAGACTCAAAAGATTTACTACCGCTTTTCCTTTGGCTGTTCTACTGCCCTCTGGAATTCTATATACCTTAAGCCAATAGAGTTGTCCTCTATCTGTCACAAACATCAAGGTATCATGAGTATTTGAGACAAAGAAACTTTCGATAAAATCATCATCATAAGTAGTCAAAGCAGTCTTACCTTTTCCACCTCTATTTTGTTTTTCATACTGTTTTAAAGGTACTCTTTTGATGTATCCTCTATGAGTTATAGTTACCACCATAGGTTCATTGGGTATCAAATCCTCTATGTCGATATCACCATAATCCTCTTCTATCTCAGTCAATCTTTTTGTGCTATACTTCTCTTTTACCTCTATAAGTTCCTCTTTGATAAGCTCATTTAATAACTCTTCACTTTTTAGTATCGCACTTAATCTCTCTATCTCTTTAAGCAACTCTTTAAGCTCATTTTCTATCTTTTCCCTTTCAAGTCCGGTCAATCTTTGAAGTTTCATATCAAGTATAGCACCAGCTTGTATCTCACTTAGAGAGAAGTTCTCCATCAGTGATACTTTTGCACTCTTAGCATCTTCGCTCTTTTTGATGATCTTTATGATCTCGTCTATATTATCAAGTGCTATCTTTAAACCCTCAAGTATATGAGCTCTTGCTTTTGCCTTTTCAAGCTCATATATCGTTCTTCTTATAAGTACCGTTTTTCTATGTTTTAAAAATAGATCTAAAAGTTCAAAAAGATTAAAAATCTTAGGCTCTTTATTTTCTATCGCAAGAAGTATGATGCCAAAGGTTACTTCAAGAGACGACGACTTATAAAGGTTATTTAGTATGATCTCACTCATAGCATCTTTTTTAAGTTCTATAACAACTCTGATACCATCCCTGTCACTCTCATCTCTTATCTCTGAAATCCCCTCTATCTGCTTATCTTTTACAAGCGAAACAACTTGCTCTATAAATCTTGATTTATTAACTTGATAAGGAAATTCATCTACAACGATAACATCCTTGTGTCCTTTCTTTTCGATATGAGTTTTTGCTCGTATTTTTATCCTGCCTCTACCGGTTTTATAAGCATCTATAATACCTCTTTTACCAAATATAATACCGCCGGTAGGAAAATCCGGAGCTTGAACAAACTCCATCAAATCTTCTATCTTACAATTTGGATTTTCTATCATGTGCAAGATAGCATCTATAACTTCTCTAAGATTGTGAGGAGGTATATTTGTAGCCATACCTACAGCGATACCGCTCGAACCGTTTACAAGAAGATTTGGGATTCTACTTGGAAGAACATCAGGTTCTTTCATGCTGTCATCATAGTTAGGTATAAAATCTACCGTATCTTTATCCAAATCCTTAAGCAACTCTTCGCTAAGAGGAGTCATCCTTGCTTCAGTATATCTCATTGCCGCAGCATTATCACCGTCGATAGAACCAAAGTTTCCTTGTCCATCGACTAAAGGTACTCTCATAGAAAAAGGTTGAGCCATCCTAACAAGAGCATCATAAACTGCATTATCTCCATGAGGATGATACTTACCTATAACATCACCGACAATTCTTGCTGACTTTTTATATGTCGCTCTTGAGCTTAGATTAAGTTCACTCATAGCATATAGTATTCTTCTATGAACAGGCTTCAAACCGTCTCTTGCATCCGGCAAAGCACGACCGATAATAACACTCATAGAATAGTCAAGATAACTTGTTTTTATAGAGTCCTCTATATTTATATCTTGAATATCTTGGTTTTGCTCAAAAATATCACTCATTATATACCTTTTTACATTAGTTGTATTTATTTTACCCTATTTTGGCTTAGTTATCTCTTGCATCGCAAAGTGTCAAGGCAAAAAGTACATTAACATTATATTTTTTTAAAAGTTCATCGGCTTCTTGAATAGTGGTACCGGTAGTAATTATATCATCTACCAAAACAACATCTATATTCTTTTTATAATTATATTTAAATCCTCTTGGATTACTTTCTCGAAAAGAGAGGGATTTACCTGAATATTTTACACTATTTATTGCTCTTAATTTTGAAAAAATAGGCTTTATGTAACTGGATTGCATCTCTTTTGCCAAAATTGCCGTATGAGAGTATCCGTTTTTTACATTGTCATCTATAGGCAAAACATATATTTTTCTATCTATCGACAATATATCTTTAAAACTTTTAAAACTCTCTTTGGCAAGAATACTATAGATAAAATATCCTATAAATTTATGCTTTGTTAAAATTAGTTTTTCAATATCTCTATATTTGTAAAAGCTGTAAACTTCAAGACCATTTGGTAAAATTCTCTTAGTTAAATTCGGTTTTAAAAAATCTCTTCTACACTCTTTGCATATCAAAGAAAAAGATAAATTTCCACATAAAAGACAATACATCACTTTTGGAAAATAAACAAGTGTTCATCTATTATTTTTATAAAATAAATAGCTGATAAAACTTTATAACTCATTAACTTGCTTATCTATTTCAATCGATACATTTCCATCAAAATCAGTATAGTCTAAAACTATTTTTCCGTCTTTATATATTTTATCTACAGCAGCTGTCGCACTATTTTCATCTTCAGCTTCAATAGTTACAACTCTTGTTAATATTTCTGTAATTCTAACATCTATTTTCATAAATATCCTTCAAAATCAAATTTTAAAAATTATAATTTTTACTATAAATTAAACTAATGCATACTTTCCTGTATCTACAAATTGCAAATATCTTTTATCTCGTAAAATTTGCAACTGTTGCCTTATTTTTACTTTTATATTATTATTTTTGGGGTACTTATTTTTTAAATAATTTTCAAACTGATAAATATCACTTAATGTAAAGTTTTTCCTATCAAGTTTTTCTATACATTTCATAATATCCAACAACCAACCTTTTGCTCCGATATTTTTTGTCTGTTTTAAAAAATTTGTTTTATGCCAATTTTCTAATATTTGACTTTTACTTTGAATTTGTTTGTTGTGAATATAAAATATTTTTCCGGTTTGGGGAATTGTGTGCAAAAGTATATTACAACCTACCCAACCATGCCTTTTTGCACTATTGGACAATGGTTTTCTTTTTTCTATTATTTCCGGTATAAAAAAATATTTTGGAATAACAAGAAAATTTATAACATCAAAACTTTTTTTATCATAATTTAAAAAGAAAAAGTTTGGATTTGAACTACTTTGCAATCTCTCTATCATAGTTAAATATGCCCCATCAACTATTTTTTTACCCATACTATTTTTTTTACTTTTTAGTTCAAAATCTTCTTTGCAATCAGAGCAATAAAAATCAGCAACCGGCTTATTATTTTCATATTTGGATACAATTTTACCACAACTTGGACAAAAAATATTTTGGCTTACCCAATATTCCGTTAATATTCTAATTTTCTGTGAATTATTTTTATAGGTATCTGCCAATGTTGAATATATATTTAAGTTCATTGAACAACTCTATGGTTCAAAAAAAATCATTAAATTTTTCAGGAACCAAAGGTGCTATTTGAAACAATAGCTCTCTTTTGCCTCCAACCCACTTTATAAAAGGTTGAAGTTTTTTTCGTTTTTCGATTCTCACTTAAGTCCTTTTATTATCATCTTTATGCTATCGTTTAGAAGAGTTTTTATCTCTTTTTCAAAATCCTTATCGTCAACTATTAAACCATTATAACTCTTTATCTGTTCAGAAATGTTTTTTGTTATGGTTTCATTTTTGGTATGTATGATCAATTTTAATCTAACATCTCCAAAAAGATTGGCTTTCGTAAGTTTGCTTTTATTGAAAGTTGCCAGTAGTTTTTTTATCTTTATATCTATCACCACTGAGGAGTCTTTTTTGGAATTGGTTATCTCAAAACCATTTGCATTGAGAGCTTTTTTAAGAGCATTTCTATACCACTTAATTAGATCGGTAG
>JAMOOV010000123.1 GCA_027065125.1 Campylobacterales bacterium
ATATTGCAAAAAGTTCAAAGGGATAGGGGAAAATCTGGTTAAGAAAAGATATTTCTTAATTAGCGAGAATGGCGAATATAGTATATTTGATAACTTTAGGCTATCTTTTGCGGATAAAAACAGAAAAAATTTTAAAAACGCACTTTTGGCTTTTGATTTAGATAAGACAGGAGATTTTAAAGGTATAGCAAAAAGCAAAATAACAGGCTATGTGCCAAAGGTTTTAGAAGAAGAAGTTGAAATAGGCAAATACAATGCTTTGGATGAAGATGAAAAATCAAATATAAACGATGTTAAAACATTTGCTATGATATCTGAAGATGCTAAAGAACCAAACCAAGAAGGTAAGTTTGTTGGAGAGAGTTTTCTTGGCATATTAAAAGCCGATGTTGACAATCTTGGCAGGATCTTTATTGAAGGCATAAAAAGTGAGATAAGCATCTCAAAAATTGCTTCACTTTCAAGAATGATAGATTTTTTCTTCACAGGTTGGCTGCAGCATAAAATAAAAAATGACTTCCCTTCTGTTTATACGGTATTTAGTGGCGGCGATGATTTATTTTTGATTGGTCCTTTTAATCAAATCATAGAGCTTGCGCTTGAAATTAATAAACATTTAAAGGAGTATACGCAAAATAGCGATATACACTTAAGTTGTGGAATATATTTTGTAAAACCAAAGGTGCCTGTGTATCAGATGGCCGATGGAGCAGAAGAAAACTTAGAGAAAGCAAAAACTGCAGACAAAAACAGAATCTCTATTTTTGGGAGGGTTATGAAATGGGATAGGTTTGAAAAAATGATGAGAGATAAAAGGATTGAAGAACTTTTAAGCAGCGATATACTTGCTAATGTTCAAAAATATACACTGTTTGATATTGCCGATAAAGCTGACAAGGCTTCAGAAGGTAGTTCTAATGCAAGAGATTTGATGTGGAAACCGCTGCTTGTTTATAATCTTTATAGGAATGTTAAGAAAAAGGACAAAAAAGAAAAGGCTAAGATAATTTCTGATTTTGTGAAGTTTATAGATAGATATAAAGGAGATTTTGTTGTGCCATTAAGTTATTACATTTATACCACAAGAAGGAGGAAATAACATGCAAAACAGAAACAGAGACAACAGAGCAAGATCAGACTTTCAGCAAAAGCAGTATCCTGGAATATCTCCAAAAAATTACTTTGATAAAGATGGAGATATTGTGGTTGATCTGTTTAGCGATAAGGCAGATAGCATAGCACAGAGTTTTTACAAAACAAAGGTAAGCCAAATTAGAAAGTTCTATGATGAAGTTCTAAGAATAAAAATGAAAATATTTCTTTCAAACGATAAGAAAAGAGAATTTAAAAAACAGCTTCCATATATAAAAATGATATTAGCAAAAGCCGCTTATAGCTCGAAAAGAAAAAACATAGACAAAAACTTCAAAGAGTTTTTAGATAGAAATATCGGCGAAATCAAAGAGTTGAAAGAATTTGAGATTTTTTGTGATCTATTTGAGTCTGTTGTAGCTTACTCAAAACAGTATTTAAAAGATTAATTAATGGAGGTATAAAATGAAATTAATGAAAGTAAAAAAGATAACAGGCAAAATAGTTTTAAAAACAGGTTTACATATTGGTGCCGGCAGTGATGAGATTCACATAGGTGGAATAGACAATCCTGTTGTAAAAGATCCTTTAACTGGGCGTCCTTATATACCAGGTTCTTCTTTGAAGGGTAAA
>JAMOOV010000124.1 GCA_027065125.1 Campylobacterales bacterium
TGTCAAAAAGATTTTTGAACAATACAAAGAGTCCAAAGTCCAAAAAGGAAGAGCCATATTTTATCCTACCTATTTTGACAGACTTTCACTTGAAGTTATCAATCCACACAATCGTAAAACCAGAGCAGGAACAAATCCTATTCATTATGAAGTAGTGCCAAAGGGTACAGAGGGAGAGCTGCAGATTGTTTATATTCCTTTTGATGGAGTTTTAGAAGAAGATGAAGAAATAAAAAAACAAGCTGAAAATGATTTGAAGTTTTTGCAAATATGTATAGAAAAAGTGGCTAAAAATGGGATTGGAGCAAAAACTAAACTTGGCTGGGGTAAATTTAAAATAGAAAAAGCAACTTGTATTTGGAGTAAGAGATGAGTTTAGATTGGCAAAATTTAAAAAATAATAAAGATGAGATTTTAAAGGCTGAAATAGGGAGTTTGCTTTTTAATCTTGGAAAAACTCATATAGGTATAGGAAATTGGAAAAATTATTTTTTAGATGTAACATCACAATTTGGAAGCTATAAGAATTATTATCAAGAAAGTTATTTTGAAGATGAATTAAAAAATATAAATCAAAATTTAAAATATTTTATTTTTGATAATATCAATATTTCGATTAATGGAGAAAATAAAAAATGGATAGAGTATTTTAAAGGAGATGTATCAAGTAGCGATATAGTAAAAAAGGTATTTTTTAGAGGATGTGAAAATATAAACTCCGGAATAGATAAAGGTAGCCCAAAAGAGCAGTTAAATAGTCTTTGGATAGCTAATGCTTTTGGTAGTTTTATAAAAGTGGTTGATGTAAACTCTTTTGATAATAAAAGAAAAGATTTTTTTAGAGATTTAGATAATTTTTTGAATACTAATGATTTTTATCAAAATCCTAATTGGAAAGAAATAAGAGATTATATTTTTGAAAAAATAAAAAAATGGTATAGCAATCTTTTAAGTGATAGCCGATTTCCTGTAAACGATGTAACTTTATATGACCAAGCCTATATGAGTGCTACAATGTTTAAAGCCTCAATAGCAGGAATATTTTTAAATACAACACAAAGTCAAAATTATATCTCAAATCCTCAATCTATAAAATGGCAGATTTTAGGGGTGCAGTATGATAAACTCTCTTTAGCTGAAAAAGGGTTGAAACCTGCTCATATTATTTGGTATCGTGAAAAATCAAAAGAGCTTGATGATGTTATTAAAAATATTATTGAAAATTACTATACACTTGGCAATGAAGTTTATAGAGATGAGACAGGGGTTTATTTTTTAGTAGCTGATGGTATTGGTTTAAATGATGAGATAAAAAATAAAATATTAGAAGTCTTTAGAGAGAACTTCAATGATGAGGTTTATCCATATATAGGATTTACAAAACCAAGCAGAGGAACAATGAGTTTAACCTCTTTACTTAAAAAAGCAAAAGATAACTTTTTGAAAGCTGATTATTCATTAAAATCCCAACTTCAAAACATAGACGGTGCTATTGGGATTTGTCAAGTTTGTCACAATAGATTAGTTGAAAAAAAAGAAGATGAAGATGAAACTTTAATGTGTAACATCTGTAGAGATAGAAAAAGAGGTAGAGTAGAGAAGTGGCTTGATAATCAAGCTGGAGAGACTATTTGGATAGATGAGTTAGCAGATAGCAACAATAGAGTTGCTTTAATAAGCTTAAAATTTGAGCTTATGGAGTGGTTGAATGGTGGGTT
>JAMOOV010000125.1 GCA_027065125.1 Campylobacterales bacterium
ATAGCAAGATTTTTTTGATTTTTTTTGACATTTTTTATAAAAACTTGATCTATCTTCAATTGATCTATCGGTAAATCTTTCAAATATGCTAAAGATGAAAAGCCGGTACCAAAATCATCAAGCGATATCTTGACACCATTTTCTCTCAATTCATTCATTTTTTTAACAACTTGCTCAATATTTTTTATCAATATTGACTCTGTAAGTTCGACTTTCAACAATCCTCTTGGAACATTATATTTTTTAAGATATCGCAAAATCATAGGAACATAACTATCACTATTGAATTCTTCAGAAGTTGCATTGATAGAGATAGTAAGATGCTTTGTTTTTTCATCTTTTTGCCATAAAGATAACTGTTTACAAGCAGTTTTTACTATCCATTCGCTAAGCTTTAAGATAAGCCCCGACTCCTCCAAAAATGGGATAAACTCCATAGGCGGTACGATAGTACCATCTTTTTGCACCCATCGCATCAAAGCTTCCGCTCCTATCGGTTCAGCTTTATCATTGTGTTGAAGTTGATAAAAGAGTCTAAACTCTCGCCTATCAATTGCATCAAGTATTTTTGTGTGCATATTCACATATCTTAACGATTTATCTTGATATCTTTTATCATAAAATGCCACTCTTTGATGAATCTCTTTTGCGATATTCACAGCACTAACACTCTGTTTTATAACCATTTCTGCATCTATTTTATTTTTACACAAACAAACATCTATGCCGACATAAGCAGGGATATCAATAACTTCGTTGTCTATGTCATACGGTTTTGTTACAATATCTAAAATCTTTTTCGCTTCATCTCTTGCATACGATTTAATTTCACTATCATCACTATACTCACATACAAACCAGATCAAAAACTCATCAGCACCTATCCTTGCAATACCTTTTGCATATAAAAAATTGTCCAACAATCTTTTTGATATGGATTTTAATATTTTATTTCCAAAGTGAAAACCGTATGCCTCATTGATCATCTTAAATTTTTCAATATCAATACAAATAAATATACAACTTTCATTATCTTTGCGATAATTTATATTTTTTCGGATCATTTCAACCATATATTTTCTATTGATCAAGCCTGTCAGTTGATCATATCTTTCAAGATACTGCAACTTTTTTTCCATATTTTTTTGCATACTTACATCAAAAAATGAAGATACATAATAGACGATATCCCCTCTCTCGTTGCAAACTGTTCTAACCGTAAGCTTTGCTGTCAATAAAGTTTTATCTTTTTTGCAAATCGTTACTTCACCGGAGTAGAAATCATTGCTATCTAATTCACTATAAATATTTTTATAAAAATCTTTATCATGCACTTTTGATCTTAAAATATATGGTTTTTTACCAATAATCTCCTCCGCCTTATATCCTGTTAACTCCTCAAAAGCTCTATTAACCTGCAAAATTTTATTGTTTACATTTGTGATAATCATACCGTTATTGATATCAAAAGCTACAGAAGCTATTTTGAGTTTTTCATGAGAAACTTCAAGTCTTTCAAGCATAGTATTTATCTCTTCATAAAGCAGACCGAATTCATTATCCTCATTTGTAAAAACTCTTCTTGATAAAAAGTTTTCATCTTTTATATTCTCTAAAAATTTAACGAGCTTTAAGATAGGATTTGTAAAATCTTTTGCATAATATTTTGCAAGGATATAAGCTATCAGATTGATAA
>JAMOOV010000126.1 GCA_027065125.1 Campylobacterales bacterium
GTTTTCTGCTCATTTTATATCTCCTGTTTTTTTGTCTCATTCTATCATTTAGGAATATAAATATTTTTGAAATTGGTTATTTTTTCTGGGGACATTATAATTTTAAATCTAAAAGAGTTTACAACCGATATAAAAACCATAAAAAAACAGTATAAACACTTGGCAATAGCATTTCATCCCGATTTGCAAAATCACAACTGCCCCCAAACACAACTCATATATACAAAAAAATTTCAAGAGATAAACATCGCCTATCAAACCATCATCCAATCCATAAAAAATAGATAAATTGTGTAAAATAAGAATATGCAAAAAAAGCATATTAATATTTTAAGTTTTTATATTGCTTTTAAAATATAAAAGTGCTAAAATAGTTAAAATTTCTTCAAGGAGTGATAATGTCAGATAAAATTTATCGTGTCAATATGAGCGATCTAAGCTATAAAATCGAAAATGTACCGGAGGAGTGGAAAGGTCTTGGAGGCAGAGGACTAACTTCTACCATAGTAGCCGCAGAGGTTGATCCGGAGTGCCATCCGCTCGGACCAAATAATAAACTTGTATTTGCTCCGGGACTTCTTTCGGGAACTCAAGCTTCAAACTCGGGCAGAAACTCAGTAGGAGCCAAAAGTCCGCTAACCGGAGGCATAAAAGAGAGTAATGTTGGGGGTACGAGTGCAGGTATAATGGCGAAACTCGGAGTAAAAGCTCTTATCATAGAGGGTATACCAGAAGATGATGATACATTTTATCATATCCATGTAACAAAAGAGCATGTTACCATTGAGCCTTGTCCGGAGCTTGTAGGAAAAAATAATTATGAAGTTTTGGATACCATGCTTGAGAGATACAATAAAAAAGTGGCAGTTATGACTATAGGAAGACCCGGAGAGATGAAGATGCTTATCTCCAATATATCGGTAAAAGATCCGCAAGGCAAATTTAGAAGTCACGGTCGTGGCGGTCTTGGTGCTGTAATGGGGTCAAAAAAGATAAAAGTTATAACTGTTGATGCCGAAAAATATAAAGAGACTCACATCGTAGATCCGGAGAAGTTTAAAGAAGCAAACAAGATATTTACAAAAGCCCTAAAAGAAAACCCCATCAGCGGTGAAGGTTTGCCGGCATTCGGTACTAATGTTTTAGTCAACATCATCAATGAAGCGGGAGGACTTCCAACAAGAAACTTTAGAAGCGGAAACTTTGAATTTGCAGAAAATATCTCCGGCGAGACAATGGCTGAAAATATAAAAGAGAGAGGGGGAAAAACTACTCATGGATGCCATGCCGGTTGTGTAATACAGTGCTCTCAAGTATATGACGACAAAGACGGAAACTATCTTACATCAGGTTTTGAGTATGAAATGATATGGGCATTTGGAGCAAATCTTGGTATCAAAGATCTTGATATGATAGCTAAGATAGATGCTTTGATGGATGATATGGGAGTTGATGCTATAGAAACAGGTATCACTCTTGCACTTGCCGTTGATGCTGATCTTATAGAATACGGAGATGGAGAGAGAGCTTATGAGATACTAAAATACGAGGTCAACAAAGGCACACCGCTTGGAAGAATTGTTGGTTCAGGAACAGGAAACCTCGGCAAACTTTACGGTCTTGTTAGAGTTCCGGTTGTCAAAAATCAAGGTATTCCGGCTTATGAACCAAGAGCTATCAAAGGTCAAGGTGTAACTTATGCAACTACTCCAATGGGTGCAGATCATACTTCGGGATATGCAGTCGCTACAAATATCTTAAATAGCGGCGGATATATAGATCCTCTTAAAAAAGATGGGCAACTTGAGCTTTCAAGAAACTTGCAGATAGCCACTGCGGCGGTCGATAGTACCGGTATGTGTATATTTGTCGCATTTCCGGCACTCGATGATCCAAAATGTCTCCCCGCACTTATAGATATGATAAATGCGAGATTTGGTATCAATTTGACTGCCGATGATGTTACAAGCCTTGGCGAGAGGATCATTAAAATCGAAAGAGATTTCAATAAAAAAGCAGGTCTTACTGGTAGCTCCGATAGACTTCCTGAGTTTATGAAGTACGAACCTTTACCACCTCACAATACGGTATGGGATTTTACAGACGAAGAGCTTGATAGTGTTTGGGCATATTTGGATGAAAAATACAATTGAGATAACGGTTAAACTTTTCGCTCAATATAGAGAGGGTAGATTTAAGGTAGAAAAAAAAATCTACCCTCGCCCTATCACAGCAGGAGAAGTTGTCAAAGATATAGGGATAAATGAGGATGAACTACCTATCGGAGTTCTTATGGTAAACGGCAGACATGTACAAAAAGATCATCTTCTAACAGATGCTTGCACATTTTCCATCTTCCCAAAAGTCGGAGGTGGGTAAAATGCGATAAAAAAACGACAACTGCTTGTCGTTTTTCGCATTTTACGACTTTTTTCATGTGTAAGTCCCTTTGCCCATTTTAGATATACTTTTATACCTTTTAGTGAGTATAGAGTGGTGTAGATTTGGAAGATAAATTGTGAAGGTTTGCTTTTTTGTAAATCAAATAATTTATCTTTCAAAGATATATCGCTATATACTCACTAAAAGGTATAAAAGTATATCTAAAATGGGCAGTATCAAGGTTTTAGTGACGAACACAAAAAAAGTCCGGGACATTGAAGTAAATCGTAGTGAGCAAAGCGAGGTAGATTTACGGTTTGTTCAATGGAATTGAACAGTAGTTTAACGAAGTTAAACACAATAAAGATATCTAAAGATATTCAAACAAATCATAAAGTTTTTGTCTTTTTACGATCTTGCCATTTTGCACTAAAAATGATTTTCTTTGCAAATACTTTTATATTTTCCTTTTACAGCTTTTGCAAATATTGTCAAAGGTACTTTATGCTGTTTAGCTATGGATAAAATCTTTTTTTTATATTTTTTATCGAAACTAAACAACACTTCATACTCTTCACCGCTACACAACTCAGATTTGCCGATATTTTTAAAAAATTCAAATCCTACCCTATTTACTTTTGATAAACGAGACAACTCTTTACTTAAACCATCCGATATATCAAGAGATGAGGACATCCACTTAGAAGCCTCATAAAAGAACTTATCTCTTAAGACAGGCTTTATCAATCTTGATCCGCTGCTTATCTTTTTTCCCTTTAAAACTCTATGCAAATCCTTTTTAACCCCACCTAAATTTCCAGTAAAAGCTACAAGATGACCCTTTTTTAAACCCTTTCTCATTATAGGTTTTTTAGTATAAGATATTATAGTTATAGAGATATCCAGTTTATCCCCTGCTACCGTATCGCCTCCTATTATCTCTATGTCATAGCTTTTACAAACATCCGAAAAACCATCTTCTATCTCTCTCATTTGAGCATAAGTGACATCTTTTGGAAGTTTTATGCCGATAAGTACATATTTTGGCTTTGCATTCATCACAATAGCATCGGATATATTTACAAGCATACTTTTTTGTGCTATTTCATAAAAGCTCATCCACTCTTTTTTAAAATGAATATCTTCACAAAAAAGATCATTGCTTACAACCTGTTCTTTGATAACAGCACCATCATCTCCGATATGTTTTTTATCAAAAAGAGATATAAAATAGTCCTCTTTATTCAAAATTTACCTTTACTTGATTATAAAAATGGTATTATAGCAAAAAGTAAATATTTTTACTGATTTTAAAAATTAAGTGAGTATATATGTAACACATAACTCTATTTTTAAGATAAAAAGTGTTACTTTTTGTATTTTTTAAAGTAAATGTTTGTACAATGTAACCTATAAAATTTGAAAGAAGGAATTGCCATATGAGCATACCAATTCATCACTATGATGCCATTATAGTAGGAGCGGGACTGGCTGGTTTGGCCGCCGCAAGAGAACTTGAAAGTCATGGAAAGCATGTAGCTGTTTTAAGTAAACTTCATCCTTTGAGAAGCCATTCCGGTGCTGCACAAGGCGGTATAAATGCTGCTTTAAAAGAAGAAGATAGCATCAAATCGCATATGTTTGATACTATAAAAGGAAGTGATTATCTTGCAGATCAGGATGCTGTTAAGCTTATGTGCGAAGGTGCTCCGGAAACCGTTAGATGGGCAGAAAGTATGGGTGCTGCTTTTAGTAGAGAAAAAGATGGCACTATAGCTCAAAGACCTTTTGGAGGACAATCTTTTCCAAGAGCTTGCTATGCAAAAGACAGAACTGGTTTGACACTACTGCAGACAATGTTCGAACAAGCCGATCGTGATGGAGTTGAGTATTGGGACGAATGGTATGTAGCTGATATTATCCAAGAAAATAAAAATGTCTATGGTGTTGTCGCTTACAACATTAAGACTTTAGAGCCGGCAATATTTAATGCAAGAGCGGTTATGCTTGCTACTGGAGGTTATGCAAGAGCTTTCAAGATAAACTCCAATGCTCATGCAAATACCGGTGACGGACTTTCTATCTATGCAAGACACGGACTACCTCTAAAAGATATGGAGTTTGTTCAATTTCATCCGACAGGGTTGGCAGGTACAGGTATATTGATAAGCGAAGCGGCAAGAGGAGAAGGCGGAAGACTTTTCAATAGCGAAGGCGAAAGATTTATGGAGAAGTATGCTCCTGAGAAGATGGAATTAGCTCCTAGAGATTTAGTCAGCAGATCCATAACCAAAGAAATCCTTGAAGGAAGAGGAGTGGGACCGAATAAAGATGCCGTTTACCTTGACCTTACTCATCTTGGAAAAGAAAAAATTCTCTCAAGACTACCGGAGCTTAGAGATCTTGCTATCACATTTTTAGGACTTGACATGATACATGAACCTATTATGATAGCAGCGACAGCTCACTACTCTATGGGAGGAATTCCGGTAGATAATGACGGTAGAGCAAAACTAAACCAAGAGCATAGAATCCACGGACTATATGCTGCGGGAGAGTGTGCTTGTGTTAGTGTTCACGGTGCAAATAGACTTGGAGCGAACTCTTTGCTTGAAGCTATGTTTTTCGGAAGACATGTGGGACAAACAATTATAGAAGATTTGAGAAAAAAAGACTTTTTGATTCATAAAGAACCGGATCAAAAAGATGCTGATAGGATGCTTGAAGAGATAAATAGAATAATGACATCAAACGGAGATGAAAGAGTTCCGGTTTTAAGAGCTGAACTCCAAGAAAGTATGACTCAAAATGCGGGAATATTTAGAACGGAAGAGTCATTGCAAAAACAAAAGAAAAAGATCAAAGAGTTAAGAGAGAGATTTAATCATATCAGGATAGACGATAAATCAAAGATTTACAACACTGACCTGCAAGAGGCTATCGAACTTGGTCATATGCTTGATTATTCTATGTTTATCGTAGAGGGTGCGATAGCGAGAAAAGAGAGTCGAGGAGCTCACTTTAGAGATGATTATCCAAAGAGAGATGATGAAAATTTCTTAAAGCATACTTATGCCACTATGGATGAGAATGGGGAAATACATATGGATTACAAAGATGTAAATCTTGGTATTTTTGAGCCTCAAGAGAGAACTTACTAAGGAAGTTATAGATGAAAAGTTATAAAAAAAGAAGATTAATATTCAATGTTTTTAGATTTAACAGTGAAACGGATCATCTTCCATATTATGTAAAATATGAGATGGAAGTTTCACAAGATGAAGTTGTTCTTGATATTTTAAATAGAATTAAATGGGAATTTGACGGAAGTTTTAGTTATAGAAGAAGTTGCAGGCATGGTATTTGTGGAAGTTGTGCCATAAAAGTCAATCAAAAACCGGTACTTTCTTGCAAAGAGAATGTTTTTCATCTTGCCGATATGTTTGGAGAAGAGTTAACTCTTGAGCCACAAGATGAAAAAAGAGCCATAAAAGATATGGTTATAGACAAAAAGAATTTTTGGCAAAAATACTCTTCGGTAAAACCATTTCTTGTTGCAGAAGTGCAAAGTCATCCGAAAAAAGAGAATATTGTCGTTCAAGAAGAAGCCGACGAACTTGACGAAGCTGATTATTGTATCCAATGTGGAAACTGTTTCTATACCTGTCCTGTGGTTAATGCGAACGATGACTATCTCGGACCTGCAGCACTTTTAAAAGCTTTTAGATTTAATACTGATGTTAGAGACGAAAACAGATCCCAAAGACTTGACATTATAAATGAACCTGGTGCCGGAGTATGGGATTGTGTGAAATGCTATGAATGTGCTGAAGCTTGTCCGAAAGAATTATCTCCTATAAGCAAAATAACAAAACTCCACAACCAAATCTTTGAAGATGGAAAAGCACTTAATAATGTCGCTACAAGACATGCGATAGGATTTAAATCCTCTATTCAAAAACACGGTATTTTGGACGAGGGAGAATTGGTCAGATATAGTGAGGGCAATATAGGAGTCTTGAAACACTTGCCTGAAGCTTATGCAATGTGGAAAAAAGGTAAAATCGTCATGCCTTGGGATATGCCCAAATCAAAAAATATGGACGAAATTAAAAAACTTGTTGATATTGCATCAACGGTTGACTTCTAAGGAGTACGGATATGAGTAAATTAAGATATGCACTATATACCGGCTGTACGGCAAAAGAGAGTACTCCGGAACTTTTAAAATCAACCTTAGCTGTTGCCGAGGCTCTTGATATAGAACTTGTTCTGCTTGATGAAGCAAGTTGTTGTGGAGCAAGTCATTTGCAAGATTTTGATGATTTTTTATCTTTGACTTTAAATGCGAGAAATATATGCTATGCTGAAAAACTTGGTTTAACCATGGTAACAATTTGTAACACTTGCCAGTTAAATACCTCTATGACAAAAGAAAGACTTGATAACGACAAAGCACTAAAAGCAAAAGTCAATCAAAAACTTAATGAAATTGGACTTGAATACAAAGGTAATGTTGAAGTAAAACATTTTCTATATGCACTTATAGATGATATGGGTGTGGAAGAGATAGCAAAAAGAGTTAAAAGACCGCTTAAAAATATAAATATAGCTCCATTTTACGGTTGTCACAATATCAGACCAAGTGAACTTCAAAAAAAGAATAACGGAGGAGAAAATCCTTATGTTCCCGATTCTTTGGAAAAACTTATAGATGCCATAGGCGGTAACTCAATCGACTATGCACATAAAAATAAATGTTGCGGTTTTCATGTGGAACTACAAGCACCAAAAACTGCCAATAGACTTTCAGGTGATGCTATGCTTGATGCTATGGACAATAATGCCGATGTTGTTGTAACACCCTGCCCTCTTTGCCATCTTAGACTTGATGTTCAACAGCACAATATATCCAAAGAAGTTGGCAGAGATATTGATATGCCGATACTTCATCTCCCTCAAATGCTTGGACTTGCTCTTGGATTGTTTCCGGAAGATCTTGGTTTGGAGCATAATATAACAGATATAAATTTTGTTTAAATTAAACCAATATAAATAGGATATTTTATATCCTATTTATATCTGCCACATAAGAATAAAAAAGATATAATTATAAAAATTTACAAAAGGAGTATAATATGCCAAAAATAAATAGATATATAGACATTGATACTGTTGAAAGAGAAGCTAAAAAAGATTATATAGATAGACACTCTCCGTTTATTCATTGTGAAGACAATGCAAAAGCTGATGAAGTATTTGAAGTGACTGTAAAGGTAGGAAACGAATATACTCATCCGGATGATTTTGATCACTATATAGCAAATCTTTCTCTTTTTAACGGAGAAACACTTTTAGCAAGAGCTGATTTTGTAGCCGGTATTCTTGGAGGTCAAGGTTCAAAAGGTCATGCCGAGGTGACATTTAGAATAAAGCCTCAAGGCAAGAAAATGACTTTAGTTGCTCAAAGCTACTGTACAAAACACGGTGTTTGGGAAAGCGACCCAAAAATCGTAGAAGTCGCATAATACCAACAATCCCGTTTTACATAGCGGGATATTACTATGCAAGATATTAATAGACTAAAAATATTAAAAGAGTTATACTATTATCAAAATATCGGCTTTCAATATATAGACGACATTCACATCTCTAAAAAAGAGACAACTTCAACTAATTTTTCTTTGCCAAACTCACTTTTAGAGTTGGAAAGTATCGTTAAAAATTGCCATCTATGCCAACTGTCAAAAACAAGAAAAAATGTAGTTTTCGGTGAAGGTAATCCCAAAGCGACACTACTTTTTATCGGAGAGGGTCCCGGAGCAAATGAAGATAGCACAGGCAAACCGTTTGTCGGTAGAGCCGGAGAACTACTCACTAAAATCATCGAAAATGTACTTGAATTAAAAAGAGAAGATGTCTATATAGCCAATATAGTAAAATGCAGACCTCCGGGAAATAGAGTACCAACTGACGAAGAGGCAAAAGAGTGTTCACCTTTTCTACTTAAGCAGATAGAGTTAATAAAACCGTCCATTATAGTTACACTTGGAGCAACTGCTTATAAAAAACTTACCAATGATAACACTCCTATTTCAAGAATAAGAGGTGAAACTATAAATTTCAAAAATATAAAAGTTATTCCTACTTTTCATCCAAGTTACCTACTTAGAAATCCATCAGCTAAAAAATTTGTCTTTTTGGATATGAAAAAAGTTAAACTTATGCTTGAAAATTTGATATAATACTACTTTCAAACCAAATTATTTGGTAAAAATATAAAATGGAGTTTTTTTGAAGTTTTTTATAACTATATTTTTCTTATTTTCACAATTTTTGTTTGCTAAAAGCCTATACCTTTCCAATCTACCTCTACCTAATGCCCAAATCATCAATATCAACACACAAAAATGCGATTATCAATGTTTGAGAAATCTATTGGATAACGGTCAAATATTTTCTTTTCTTTCAAATTATAATTCAACATATACGGATGACAACCTAACTAAAGAGTATCAACTTTTAAAACTTACTCTAAATATAAAAAATTATAATCCGTCAAATCAAGTATCCATAGCTCTTTTATATCCGAAAAG
>JAMOOV010000127.1 GCA_027065125.1 Campylobacterales bacterium
ACAAAAACCAGACCTCATCATTAGTGGCATAAACAAAGGCTCAAATATGGGAGAAGATATCACATATAGTGGAACTGCCAGTGCGGCTATGGAGGCTGTTTTACAAGGTATACCTTCATTTTCTATATCTCAAGTTTACAACAAAACACCAAGCAACATAATAAATCACGGATACTCACTTGCCTGTAAAACCGCCAAAGATATCGCCCAAAAACTACTCTCAAAAGAGATAGTCTTAAAGAAAAGAAATTTTTTAAATATCAATATCCCTCCTGTAAAAGAGAAGTTTTCAAAGGGATACAAGATCACTGAAGCTGGCATAAGACTATATGGCAATGATGCTCATATCCACAAAAATCCAAGAGGAGAAACATACTATTGGATAGGTGTTCACCCTCTTCAATGGGATAAAAGAGGAGATAAATATATGTGTGATCTTGAAGCTATAGAGAAAAATTATATCTCCATAACTCCAATTCAATTAAATTTAACCTCATATAAAGAAATAGAAAACTTAAAAAAGCTTGAAAATGAGATTTGATAGAATTAAACCACTCTTTAAAGAGAATTTCTCAAAGATACAAGCTACCAAAATACTCATCATTGGTGTTGGAGGAGTTGGAGGTTTTTGTCTTGATTGTTTATATAAAAGCGGAGTTAGAGATATAACAATCATTGACTATGATACATTTGAAGAAAGCAATCAAAACAGACAAATTGGAAGCGATAATTTGGGAGAAAAGAAAGTTTTAGCATTATCAAATATATATAAAAATATATCCTTTATAGATACCAAAATCACTCCTAAATGGGTAGAAAAGTTTGATTTTAATTCATATGATTTAATCATAGATGCTATAGATGATATGCCCTCCAAAGTTGCTTTGTCTCATAAAACTTACAAAAAACTTATAAGCTCTTGTGGAGCTGCAAAGAGAGTAGATCCTACAAAAATAGAGATAAATTCCATTTGGAAAACTACAAATGATCCTTTTGCCAAAAAGTTTAGATATCAGTTAAAAAAAAGCGGTTTTGATAAAGATTTTGATGTTGTTTTTTCAACAGAAACACCTTTTTGCATTAACGAACTTGGAAGTTTTGTGGGAGTAACCGGAGCTATGGGATTAACTTTATGTTCACTTGCTTTGAGAAAACTCACTATTTTTTAATTTGATAATTTTATTTATATCTTTTCTATAAATATAGCTATACACTCTTCCTTTATATAACAAATCACCATGAAATTTAATTTTTCCAAGTTGAAATGATAAATTATTGACTCTAAAAATGGATTCGGCTATTTTATTTCCTATGGGTTTATATAGCATTGATACTGACAACAAAATTAAAAAAATATAAAAAAATATAAAAATTTTCACACGATTTTTTTGAGTTATTAAGTATCCAAGCAAAGAAGAAAATAGTATCATTGCAATATAATTTTGCTGATCTACAAATAAAATATTATAATACTCTTTTATGTGATACAAGTCTATATAGTTTATTTTGATACCAATAAAAAACAGAAAATCAAGAAGTAGATACAAAATCAAGCCCAGGAAGAAAGAGCTAAATAATTTGCCTATCATCTTATCCTCCTTATTTTACTATTGCTTATGACAAAAAGAGATGATGATTTTTTCTCTTTAAAGCCATTTGGAGTATAAAGGATTATATCAACTTTATCTTTAATATAATTAAAATCAAACTTTTCTCCGCTTTTGTTTGCGGAAGTAGAGTATTGCCAACCAAATCTTTTTAGAAAATTTTCAAAATGTATGCTTTTTACCACTCTTATGGCTTGATTATTGGGATATATAAAAGTCGTTTTTTGTTTCCTTCTAACTATCTTTTTATATTTACACGGAACTCTAGAAATATTTTTTAACTCTTTAAATGTAGATACATTTTTCAAAAAAAGTTTATTTTTATCTCTATTTTTGATATTTAAAAGTCTCTTTTTATCTTTGGATAAAAGCCCTACTGTCGTATCTGTTTGTATGAGAAAAACTTGGCAAGAGAGTTTCTCTCTCACCTTAAATAATCCTGTAAAGCCTTAGGTATAAAAACTCTGTTGCTATTTTGTATCTCTTTTATAGATTGTAAAGCTATTGTTGCAGCCGCTATTGTTGTAAAGTATGGAATGTTTAGTTTTATAACTGTTCTTCTTATCTCTTTTGCATCATTCTTGCTTGATTTGTTATCACTTGTATTAATCACTAAAGAAATTTTATTATTTTTCATACTATCTTGAATATTTGGTCTTCCCTCGCTAATCTTATATACAAATTTAGCTTCGACACCTGCTTCTTCCAAGGCTTTGTGAGTTCCTCCGGTAGCTACTATATCAAAGCCTAAAGCTTTAAAACCCTTACCAAGCTTGCCGGCAAACTCTTTGTCTATATCACTCAAAGACAAAAAGAGTGTTCCGGTTTTTGGCAGTATATTACCTGAAGAAAATTGTCCTTTTGCAAAAGATACAGCAAAACTATCGCTTATACCCATAACTTCACCGGTTGATTTCATCTCCGGTCCCAATATCAAATCTGCTCCGGTTAGTTTATTGAATGGGAAAACCGCCTCTTTTACACTAATATGATTTTTGATGCGAGGTTTATATATACCATTTTCTTTATACACTATAGAATT
Source organism: Campylobacterales bacterium (assembly GCA_027065125.1). Lineage (GTDB taxonomy): Bacteria > Campylobacterota > Campylobacteria > Campylobacterales > JALSKU01 > JALSKU01. The sequence continues at coordinate 2,650 of JAMOOV010000127.1, forward strand.
TTTATCATAAAATTTAAGAGCTTCTACCAAATCGCCCTCAAACATAACTTTTGTAGCAACTTTAGCCAAGGGTATGCCTGTAGCCTTGCTGACAAAAGGTACAGTTCTACTTGCTCTTGGATTTACCTCTATAATATACACTTCATCTCTATATACTGCAAATTGTATATTTAAAAGTCCTATAACTCCCATATTTAAAGCTATCTTTTTGGTTTGATTTTCTACTTCTTTCAATATTTTTTCGCTAAGTGAAACGGCAGGCAAAGAGCAAGAACTATCTCCACTATGAACTCCTGCCTCTTCGATATGTTGCATTATCGCTCCAAGATAGACAGATATACCATCGCTTATAGCATCTACATCTATCTCAATAGCTCTATCAAGAAATTTATCTATCAAGACAGGAGAATCATTGCTAACACTAACCGCCTCATTCATATACTCATTTAACTCATCTTCGCTATAAACTATCCTCATAGCTCTTCCACCAAGCACATAACTTGGTCTAACTAATACCGGATAACCTATCTCTTGAGCTTCTCGCAAAGCATCTTCTTTTGTAGTGGCAGTTGCATTTTTAGGCTGTTTTAAACCATTTTCTTCCGCAAAATCGGAAAATTTTTCTCTATCTTCAGCAATATCAATAACCTTAGCTGATGTCCCTATAATTTTTGCTCCGACAGATGTTAATTTTTTAGCAAGTTTTAAAGGTGTTTGACCTCCAAAATGCACTATAACTCCATCAGGATTTTCTCTATCTATTACAGATATTACTCTTTCAAAATCAATAGGCTCAAAATACAATATATCACTCGTATCATAATCGGTAGAAACTGTTTCCGGATTGCAATTGTACATAATAGTTTCCACACCCATATCATTAAGTGCATAAGCCGCATGAACACAACAGTAGTCAAACTCTATACCTTGACCTATCCTGTTGGGACCGCCTCCTAAGATTAAGACTTTTTTCTTATCTGTCCTATAAAGCAAATCTTTGGTGTATTGGGTTATTGGAGTAGTTGAGTATAGATATGGAGTTAAAGCTTTAAATTCAGCTGCACAAGTATCTACTTCATTATAAATTAAATTAATGCCAAGCTTAACTCTGGCATTTCTAACATCATTTTCGCTGATACCTATATTATCTTTTTTATTTATAAGTTTTGCTATCATTTTATCACTAAAACCATCACTTTTAGCTTTTCTTAATAGTTCGGCATTATTCAATATATCCATGTCTATCTTTTGCTCAAAAGATACTATCTCATCTATCTGATATAAAAACCATCTATCTATCTTTGAGAGATTAAAGACATCATCTACACTAAAACCTTCTCTAAAGGCTTGAGCTATATAAAGTATCCTATCTTCATTGGCTCTTCTTATCTCTTTTTCTATCTTGTCTTTTGTCAAACCGGAAAGATATTCAAATCCGCAAAGTCCGGTTTCAAGCGAGCATAAAGCTTTTTGAATAGACTCTTTAAAAGTAACTCCTATTGCCATAGCTTCACCGACACTCTTCATCGAAGTCCCAAGAGTTGAGTTTGCTTGAGGAAATTTTTCAAAAGTAAACCTCGGCATCTTGGTAACGATATAGTCAATAGTCGGCTCAAAGCTGGCAGTTGATCCTATAATATCATTTTTTATCTCATCAAGAGTATAGCCAACAGCCAAATATGTAGCCACTTTAGCAATAGGATAACCTGTAGCTTTAGAGGCAAGAGCGGAGCTTCTGCTAACTCTTGGATTCATTTCGATGACAGTCATTCTTCCGTTTTTGGGATTGACGGCAAATTGCACATTACTTCCACCGGTATCCACACCTATCTCTCTAAGTATTGCAAAAGAAGCATCTCTCATCGCTTGATACTCTTTATCGGTCAATGTCAAAGCCGGAGCTACTGTTATACTATCTCCGGTATGAACACCCATAGGGTCAAAATTTTCGATAGAGCAAACTATGATACAGTTATCGTTTCTATCTCTTATAACTTCCATCTCGTACTCTTTCCAACCAAGTAACGATTCTTCTATGAGTATCTCACTTATAGGACTCTCTTCGAGACCATTTTGTGCCAAAGCTTTATATTCATCTATATTGTATGCTACACCACTTCCTCCGCCGGCAAGTGTGTAGCTTGCTCTTATGATAAGAGGAAAACCTATCTCCTCTGCAGCTTTTATAGCTTCTTCCATATTGTAAGCATATTTACTTTTAGGCAAATCCATACCGATTTTTATCATCGCCTCTTTAAAGGCTTGTCTGTCTTCACCTTTTCTAATCGCTTCCGGATTTGCTCCAAGAAACTTAACACCTTCAAGCATACCCTTTTCGTACATACTCATTGCAACATTTAAAGCAGTTTGTCCGCCCATTGTAGGTAAAATTGCATCTATATTTTCTTTTTTTATAATTTTTGAAATAATCTCTTCATTGATGGGTTCTATATAAGTTTTATCGGCAAACTCGGGATCAGTCATGATAGTAGCCGGATTTGAATTGATAAGCACAACTCTATAACCAAGCTCTTTTAAAGTTTTAGTAGCTTGTGTTCCACTGTAATCAAACTCACAAGATTGACCTATGATGATAGGACCAGAACCTATCAAAAGTATAGTTTTTATATCTTCTCTTTTTGGCAATTTTTATCCTTTTATGGTTGTATAACTATATGAAAAAAACCTGGTACGGCAACTTTGGCATATGGCTCCACTACTGCACTGGTATATGACTCTTCTTTTAACACTTGGGTAACTTTTCCGACTTTAATACCTTCAAAAAATATATTATCAAGACCGCTTGTATAGACTTCATCGCCTATATTAACTTTCATCCACGATGGAATATATCTTATAATCATCTCTTCCTTATCTCCAAAAATTATTCCGGGTAATTTCTTTTCTCCTATATATACAGAAAATATGCACTTCTCATCCCCTTGCAATAATCCCATGGCTTTTTGATCTTTGTTTATAACTATGCCGGCACTATATCCTCTATACAAAAGACCAAAAATTTTATCTTTCTTTAAACCTTTAAAATCAAGCCAAACTCTATTATAATTAGCTAAATCAACATAAGATATAGCTCTTGTTACATTCATATCCGGAGTATAAATTTCACTCTTATCTTTCAATAAACTATTTAATTTTCCAGCAAATGCAGACGAAAGTAGTGCTATTTTTTCTAAAGAGTTTACCTCTTTTTTTAATTTCACTATACTCTCTTCTTGCTGTATATATTTATCCTTAAAATCTTCTAAATTTTTTAAAACATTTACATAATATGTTTTGATACCTAAAGTTATATCAAAAATCGGATTTTTAATAAAACCATTAAAATTATATTTTATAAGCAATAATACTATTACTATAAAAAGAATAAAATATTTATATTTAATCATTTACAAGTTGTCTTAAAAACTTCATCTCCTCCAAAACTCTTCCTGTTCCTTTAGCTACTGCCAACAAAGGTTCATCAGCTACATATACGGGAAGTTTAACCAATTCGCTTAAATATTTATCTATACCTCTTATCAAAGCTCCTCCACCTGTAAGAACTATACCATTTTCAACAATATCTCCTGCCAAATCCGGAGGTGTTACTTCAAGCACATCTTTGAGTGCATCACTTATCTCTTTAATCGGTTCTTTCATAGCTTCTCTAATATCTTCACTATTTAATTCAACACTCACAAGTAAACCACTTATCTGATCTCGTCCTTTTACCACAAGAGTTAAATTTTCTTCAAGTTTTATAGCTGTTCCTATAGCAATTTTGATACTCTCGCCAGTTCTATCACCTATCAAAAGATTATATTTCTTCTTAACATAATCAACTATAGCTTGATCTATTTTATCTCCTGCAACTCTAATAGATTTGCAAATAACCAATCCCCCAAGAGATATAACTCCTATTTCAGTAGTTCCTCCTCCTATATCAACGACCAAGTTACCGTGAGGTTTTTTAATCTCAAGATCTGCTCCGATAGCAGCAGCCATAGGCTCTTCTATAAGATAAACTTCTCTAGCTCCCGCACTCATAGCTGACTCTCTAACAGCTTTTCTCTCTACTTGAGTAAGCCCATAAGGAACACATATAACAATTCTTGGTCTTATAAAACTCTTTCTTTTGTGAGCCTTTTCTATAAAGTATCTTATCATCTTTTCGGTCATATCAAAATCAGCTATAACTCCATCTTTCATAGGTCTGATAGCTTGGATATTACCCGGGGTTTTTCCAATCATATCTTTAGCTTCATGTCCTACGGCTAAAATATTATTTCTTCCATGCTTATCTCTCTGAATTGCCACGACAGAAGGCTCATTGATAATAATTCCTTTACCTCTTAGCAATACAAGTGTATTGGCTGTACCCAAATCTATACTCATATCATTTGAAAAAAATCCTATTATTTGATCTAATATCATCTATTTCCTCTTTATGCTATTTTTTTACTATTTTTTATAAATAACGGCTTTGCACCGTTTTCTACAACATCTTTTGTTATCAACACTTCATAACCTTTAAGCTCCGGAAGTTCAAACATTATATCAACCATGATCTCCTCCATGATCGATCTAAGTCCTCTAGCACCCGTTTTTCTCTTGATAGCCATCTTTGCAATCTCCAGCAAAGCATCATCCTCAAAACTAAGCTTCACATCATCAATGGCAAACAATTTTTTATACTGTTTTACTATCGCATTTTTCGGCTTGGTTAAAATATCAACCATATCTTCCTCGGTTATCTCATTCAGAGTTGCGATAGAATGAAGTCTTCCTATCAATTCCGGTATTAAACCGTAATTGACCAAATCATCCGGCTCTACAAGTTCTATTAGATTGTCATCTTCGCTTTTATTTCTCTTTTCTTGATTAAAACCTAAGACATTATTGCCTATTCTTCTTTTTATGATATCTATAAGTCCGTCAAAAGCTCCACCACAAACAAAAAGTATATTTGAAGTATCTATCTGCAAAAACTCTTGATTGGGATGTTTTCTACCACCTTTTGGGGATATATTGACGATGCTTCCCTCTATGATTTTCAAGAGTGCTTGTTGTACTCCCTCTCCAGAAACATCTCTCGTTATAGATCTGTTTTCACTCATTCTGGCAATCTTATCTATCTCATCGACAAAAACTATACCCTGTTCTGCTTTTTTAACATCTCCATCCGCCTCTTGCAATAGTTTTGTTAAAATATTTTCAACATCCTCTCCCACATAACCTGCTTCAGTCAAACTTGTAGCATCAGCGATGGCAATAGGAACATCAAGAAACTTTGCCATAGTTTGAGCCATAAGAGTCTTCCCGCTTCCAGTAGGTCCTATAAATAAAATATTTGATTTTTGAATCTCCGTTTTATCATCTTTAACTAAATCTTTTTTAAATATTCTTTTATAGTGGTTATATATACCGACTGCAAAAATCTTTTTAGCCCTTGATTGTCCAATCACATAATCATCTAAAACCTTTTTTAACTCTTTAGGGGTAAAGGACATTCCTTCTTCACTATCAATCCTATCGGCAATCTCTTCATCACCAAATAAAATCTTATAAGCAGATATCACACAATGTTCGCAAATACGAACCCCATTACCCTCTATTAGTCTATTTTCATCACTCTCTATCGAACCGCAAAAACTACATTTTTTCATATATTTTTATCCTCTTTAGGGAAATTTTTACAAATGTCTATCAAATGGTATCCCTCTTGTTGTTTGTTTAATAAAGTTACAAAACTTTAATACTTTTTCATTTGAACTCTCTCTTAAAACCTCTTCAATACTCTCTTTTATAGGTTTACTTGATTTAAAAACGGCTTTATAGGCTCTTTTTAACTCATTTATATCATCTCTTTGAAACCTTCTTCTAAGTCCTACAAGATTTAAACCTTTCAATTTGGCACGATTTCCTTCGGCAAGACAAAAGTGAGGAATATCTTGGCTGACAGCACTTGCTCCACCTATCATAACACTTTCACCTATCTTAACAAATTGATGAATAGGAGTTAAACCTCCCACAACGGTAAAATCCCCTATCTCTACATGTCCGGCAAGAGTAGCGGAATTTGCCAAAATGACATTGTTACCTATAATGCAATCGTGTGCTATATGACAATATGCCATGATATAATTGTTATCTCCGAGAATTGTTTTTTTATCCTGTTTTAATGTGGGAAGATTGATAGTAACATACTCCCTGATGATATTGTTTTTTCCTATGATAAGCTCTCCGCACACACCTTTATATGAAACATCTTGAGGAAAATTGCCTACTACCGCATAAGAGTGTATCTGGGTATTGTCCCCTACCTTGGTATCTCCTCTTACCTGTGCACCTTGAAAAACTTTTACTCCGTCACCAAGTTTTACATGAGAACCCACAAAAGCAAAATCACCTATCTCCACATCTTTACCGATTATTGCACCATCTTCAATGATAGCCGTTTTTGCAATATTGCTCATCTTATTTATCCACAATCATAGCTTTTAGTTCCGCTTGTGCGACAACCTTATCGTCAACATATGCCTTACCGTCAAGTACCCATATAGTACCTTTGTGCTTAATGACATTTAATTTATAAACCAACTTATCTCCCGGTTTTATCGGAGATCTAAACTTAGCTTTATCAATGCTCATAAAATAAACCACTTTATCTTGGGTATCCTCTTGGTCATCTTCACTCATACTTTTAAATGCCAATACACCTCCGGCTTGAGCCATACCTTCGATGATCATAACTCCGGGATATATAGGATGCTCAGGAAAATGCCCCTGAAATACTTGCTCCCCTATGGTTACATTCTTGTAAGCCTCTATCGACTTTGACGGTTCTATCGAAACAACTCTATCAACAAGTAAAAATGGAAATCTATGAGGAAGTATCTTTTGAATTTCTACAACATCTAATAACATTTTTTGCAAACCTTTTATCAAATTCTAATATTTTATCAAAAAATTACTAAATTTTCCCTAATATCTTGATATAAAGTTGCATCACAATATATTTCAAAATTAAGAAAATCTATCTTTTCAACTATTACCATAGTAGAAATTGAATAAAAAGAGTTTTCTATCTTCATTCTCATCTCTTGTTCTTCTTTAAAAAGAGGAGGATTTTTTATCAAATCCAAAATATTTTTATAAGATTTTTTAAACAATAAATTAAATTTTTCAAGTGTTAAAATTTTTACCTCTTCTCTATTTGAATAGTATATATCATTAACATTTTTTTCTATTTTTAACTTTGCTTTTTTTCTTTTCAATTGGGAATATGATAAAAAATATGATGGTATTACTTTTTTATCAACTCTCATATATGCTCTTAACAATCGATAATTTAAAAATCTCTCTTTTACTATTTCATACTTTTTACCAATCTTTTCAAGCCCATATCTCTTTTCATATAAAACTCTTCTCTCTTCAAGAGAATTTGGCATAACTTGAGCATTAATACTCTCAAACAATTCTTGGGCTATCTTTTTTTGAATATCTCTCTGTTTTGATAAGGCATAGATACAACCACAATAATCCTGACGATACAATTTATCTCTTCTGGATAAAGAGAATTGCTCTTGTGTACCGCCCCCTACTCTAAAATCAAGACAAACAAATTCCACTCCATATCTCTTTGCCAATCTCTCCCCGACATCTCTAAGTTGTTCTATTGATTTTTTCGGACTTGTCAAAAGAGTCGTCGTAACTTTTGTCTCTCCTATCTCAAGAGCTTTCTTCATGCTCTCTTCAACTCTTTTATCAAAGCAGATAGTACATCTCTCGCCCTTTTCGGGTTCATCTTCATAACCTCTAACAGCATTCATCCAAGAGATATAGTCATACTCCCCCTCTATAAGCTCAACACTGAGCATTTCACAACTTCTTTTCACATCAAGAAGTCTTAGGTAGTATTCACTATATGGATGGATATTGGGATCATAAAAAAACCCTATCAACTTTTCATCGGGATATATCTCTTTTAATTTTTGCAAAAAAAAATGGCTATCTACCGAACAGCAAATATGGACTAACATAACTCATTCAGTGCCTGTTTTACCTCATTTACATGATTTTTAACTTTTACTTTATCCCATCTTTTTGCCACATTTCCTTTTGGATCTATCAAGTAAGTCGTCCTAACAACTCCCATATACTCTCTGCCGTACATTTTTTTAAGCTGCCAAACTCCATAGTCGCTCAATACCTTTTTCTCCTCGTCACTAAGCAGAGTGATCTTTAAATCCTTTTTCTCTATAAAATTTCTATGTTTTTTAGGACTATCGGGACTAATACCTATCACTACGGCATTTATTTTTTCAAAATCGGGCAAACTTTTCGCAAAGCCACAAGCCTCCGTAGTACAACCCGGAGTATTATCTTTCGGATAAAAATACAAAACTACCCATTTCCCCTTTAAATCTCTCAAGCAAATCTCCACTTCGTCTTGATTTGGCAAACAAAAATTTATCGCCCTATTTCCAACTTCTATCACATTGTTCCTTTATAATTTTTATTGAAATTTTTTATAAAACCGATAACATCTTTTTCCGCAATAGGTTTGCTATATAGATATCCTTGTATAACAAAACAGCCTCTTTCAAATAAAAACTCCCTTTGCTTCACATCCTCAACACCCTCTGCTATAATTTTTAAATTCAATCCCTTGCCAAGCTCTATGATAGTATTGACTATAGCCTCATCCACTTTAGAGCCCGGAATATCTCTTACAAAGGATTGATCAATTTTTATCACATTCAAAGGAAGCTTTTTAAGATAAGCAAGAGAGGAGTAGCCTGTTCCAAAATCATCCATGGAAACCATAAAACCCATATCTTGAAAACTTTTCAATAGATTTTTAGATGTTTTGATATTTTTCATAACAAACCCCTCCGTAACTTCCAATTCCATTAAATCACTACTACATCCATTTGATTTTAAAGAAGTTTTTACAACATCTATCAATCTATCATCTTTTAACTGCTTATCGGAAAGATTGATAGCTATTCTTCCTATATCATACCCTCTCTTTTGTAGCATCACAGCAAAACTCATAGCTTTATTCATAACCATTTCACCTATATCAAATAGTAAATTTAATTGTTCTGCTATATCAATAAACTCTATAGGTGAAACAATTTCATCTCCTCTTTTCCATCTTATCAAAGCTTCAAATCCAACTATCTTTTGCTTTTTTATATCTACTTGAGGCTGATAATAGAGTATAAATTCATCATTTTTGATAGCATTTTTTAAACTCTCCTCAAGTGTATGTCTTTTTTGAATCCTTTTATACATTTTATCTTGATAAAAGACATATCTGTTTTTTCCCTCTTCTTTTGCTTTATACATTGCTATATCAGCATTTCTAATCAACTCTTCACTATTGTTTCCATCAGAAGGATACAGAGTAACTCCCATGCTTACCCCTACTTTTAAGTAGTGTTTTTGCACCATAAAAGTGGCGGAAAAAGCTTTTTTCAATTTATCCGTTACCATAACAACATCATTTTCATCATGACAATTTGTCAAAAGCAAAACAAACTCATCTCCTCCAAACCTAAAAAGATAATCAGTCTCTCTAATTTCATCTTTAAATCTTTTGGCAACTTGCATCAAAAGTTCATCGCCTACATCATGACCGTAGTAGTCATTGATATTTTTAAAACCGTCCAAATCCATAAACACTATGGCAAAAATCTTATCCTCTCTTTTGCTCCTTGCTATCTCCTCTTTGATTATCTCATCAAACATATATCTATTGGGCAAATTTGTTAAAGTGTCGTGTTTTGCATGATAAGATAACTCCATCTCTTTATTTTTTAACTCTTTTTCTATCTCTTTTCTTATAGTGATATCCCTACAAGCAGCATGTAAAATAGCATCTTCCTTGATTTCTATAGATGTAACTACAACTTCTATCCAAAAAAGTTCTCCGGTAATCTTTTTGGCAAGCCATTCACATCTGTAAACACCTCTTTTTTTAGCTTCAGAAAGTAATTTAGATATTTTTACTTTAGAGGATTCTCCATCTATTTGATACTTTGAGGATAAAGAAAGCACATCATAAGATAACAACTCTTCTTTATCTTTAGCACCAAACATTTCAATCGCCATTTCATTGCAAGATATAAATTTATTATCTTTTATAAGAAATATACCATCTTTTGATTTTTCAAAAAGAAGTTCAAACATCTTTTTTTGTCTATTTATCTCTTTATACTGAGCTGTTATATTATCTTCATACTCTAAAAATATCTTTTTTATTTTATTTGCCATAACAATCATCAAAATACTCAACAAAACGATTACAAGCAAAGATATTAAAATGATATCTTTAATGATCATTGATATCTCATTTTTCAATATGTTATACTTTTCATTTGCACTATTTATAATGTCTCTGATATAAAAACCAGCTCCTATGACATAATTGATTTTTGGAACCAATTTGACAAAAGATATCTTATAAGCGGGTTTTTTTGTTAGCGGATCTATAAGTGCTATATATTTATTAAAAAAACCATCAGGATGCTTTATCGCTCCATTTATCATCTCTCTTGTCATATGTCTATGCTCTGCATTGACATAATTCCATATATTTTTACCTATCATAGACTTTTTTATATGACTAAGTACTGTTCCGTTTAAATCAAATGCAAATATATATCCTTTTTTACCATATCTATAATGTCTTATTATATTTAGAGATATTTTTTTAACTTTATTTAGAATATCGTTTTCATAATAGGCACTCCCTACAAATATATTTAATGGCTTAAACTTTTTTATATACCCTATCTTTTTTTGCATTTTTTTACAACCGGGTTTATGCCAATACCAACTTTTAAAAAAAGAATCCTCTTTTTTTAGTCTATCAATAGTATCTTTTATGACTTCTTCGTCCATTTCATTTTTCAAATGTAGTAAATTTTTTCCCTCAAGAGATGGTTTAATAGGCAGTAAAATAGAAGTGCCGTTTAAATCATATATGAAAAAATAGCCACTTAGATTATCAAAAAATCTAACATCTTTCAATCTATCATGTATCTTTTTGAGTATTTCCTGTTTTGGTAAATTTCTATTTTGTTTATAAATATCCTCAATGATTTTATAGGCAAATTCCACCATATATTTTATATTTTCTTTTGACTCTTTGTTTATAATATCATAATTTGCCTCTATCTGCTTTATGAGTCTATTAATGCGATCTTTTATTGCATCTTTTTCTATATTTATCAATTTTGTTTTATATAGCACAATCTCTTTTTTGTAAAGAGCATTTTCTCTATATACAAGGATAGAAGCTATCAATGTAACAATTACAATCATAGAGGCAATAGGTATAAAATATATCCATTTTACAAGTTGTTTATTGTCTATTTTATTCATTTTACTGTTATCTCTTTATTGTTGATATACAAACTGAGCTAAATTATACATTATAAATATTTAAACCCGAATTATATCTATTTTAGCATCAGTTTATAATTCGATTTTAATATTATTTTTGATAATATATCTTCTTATTTTAATCAACTAAGGATAATATTTATGGAGAAAGCAAAGTATATTTGGATGGATGGAAAACTTACACCTTGGGATGAAGCAAAAGTTCATATTTTAACTCATACACTACATTACGGCAACGGTGTATTTGAGGGTACAAGAGCTTATCAGACTGAAGATGGCTTGGCGATATTTAGACTAAGAGACCATACTAAGAGACTTTTAAATTCTGCTAAAATCACTATGATAAAACCTCCTTACACGATAGAAGAGTTAGAAAATGCACAAATTGAACTACTTAAAGCCAATGATTTTAAATCAAATGTATATCTAAGACCTCTTATCTATCTTGGATATGGGGTTATGGGGCTTTACCATGTGAATGCTCCCGTTCAAACTTCCATAGCCGCATGGGAATGGGGTAGTTATCTTGGGGATGAGGGGCTTGAAAAGGGTATCAGAGTTAAAATCAGCTCATTTACAAGAAACTCTGTCAAATCCACTATGGGAAAAGCTAAAGCCGTCGCAAACTATCTCAACTCCCAAATGGCAAAATTTGAAGCCGTAGAGTGCGGATATGAAGAGGCCCTTATGCTTGATGATGAAGGTTTTATAGCTGAAGGTAGCGGTGAGTGCTTTTTTATAGTTAGAGACGGGGTATTGATAACTCCTCCAAACGATACATCTCTTGAATCCATAACACAAGATATGGTGATAAAACTTGCAAAAGATTTGGACATAGAGGTAAAGAGAGAGAGGATAACAAGAGATGAAGTGTTTGTATGCGATGAAGCATTTTTTACAGGTACTGCCGCCGAAGTTACTCCTGTTAGAGAAGTTGATGCCAGAATTATAGGAAATGGAAAAAGAGGTGCTATAACAAAAAGATTGCAAGAAGCATATTTTGATGTAGTTTACGGAAGAAATGATAGATATAAAAATTTATTAACATATATTTAAAAACAAAAGGACATTAATGCCAGCAGATTTAAACGACTATTTTAAAAAAAATAGCCAGAATAAAGACAATAATAACAACTTTGAGCCACCTCAATTTTTTAAAGATTTTGGTAAAAAAGCAGGACTTTTATACACTCTTATCGTTATAATAGGATTGCTTATACTTGCAAAACCGTTTGTAGTGATAAATTCGGGAGAGGTAGGTATAAAGGCCACAGCAGGTAAATTTGACCCCAAAGCTCTTTCTCCCGGACTTCATTTTTTTATGCCGTTTGTTCAAGATGTTTTTATAGTGGATACGAAAGTTAGGATAATTAACTATACAGACAATGAAGATGTTACCATCCAAAATACAAAATCAGGGATAAAATTCAAAAGAGCTATTTTTGTACTTGATGCAAGAGGATTGCCGGTTTCTATCGATTTGACTGTACAGTATAAGTTAAAAGCAAAGTCTGCTCCTCAAACCATAGCTACTTGGGGACTTAGCTGGGAAGACAAAATTATAAATCCGGTAGTTAGAGATGTAGCTAGAAATATAGTGGGAAAATACACAGCCGAAGAGTTGCCGGTAAAAAGAAACGAGATAGCCGCTCAAATCACAACTGGCATAAAAGACAGGATAGATGCTCAACCAGGACAACCGGTACAACTTCTTGCTGTTCAACTTAGGAGGATAGTTCTACCTCAAAAGATAAAAGATCAAATTCTTAGAGTTCAGATAGCAAAACAACAAGCCCAACAAGCAAGATATGAAGTTGAAAGAGCTAAGCAAATAGCACAAAAAAATGCTGCTCTTGCACAAGGTGATGCCGATGCAAGAAAGATAAGAGCTCAAGGTCAAGCTGATGCAACTAAGATAGAAGCCAATGCTAATGCTTATGCAAATAAAGAGTTAGGCAAAAGTGTTACACCAAATCTTTTAAAATTAAAACAACTTGATGTACAGGGTAAATTTAATGAAGCCTTGCAAGTCAATAAAAATGCTAAAATTTTCTTAACTCCAGGAGGAGTTGTTCCGAATATTTGGCTTGACAGCAAAGATTCTCAAAAGGCGGTTTCAGTTGGAAGTAAGTGATATAAAAAAGATAGCCAATAGAGTGGATTGGGATAAGAGTCCTCTTATCCCCGCTATCGCACAAGACTATAAAAGCGGAAAAGTTTTAATGTTGGCATATATGGATAGAGTTGCTCTGGAGCTTACACTCAGTACCAATATAGCCCACTACTTTTCAAGGAGCAGACAGAGGATTTGGAAAAAGGGTGAAACAAGTGGAAATATCCAAAAAGTGAAGGATATTTTTATAGATTGCGATGATGATACGATACTGTTGCAAGTAGAGCAAATAGGCGGTGCAGCTTGTCACACAGGACGAGAGAGTTGTTTTTTCACAAAACTTCAAAGTGGAGAAGTCATATCCAAGCCTATAGAAAACAGTACGGATAACTACTCTATCGTAGATAAACTCTATCATGTTATTCAAGAGAGAAAAAAAGCTGACCCAAAAACATCATATACAGCATCTTTATATCAAAAAGGAGAAAATACTATACTTAAAAAGGTAGTTGAAGAAGCAGGAGAGTTTTGTTTTGCTATAAAAGACGACAAAGAAGAAGAGATTATCTATGAGGCTGCAGATTTGACATTTCATACTCTTGTAGCTCTTGCACACAAAGGAATAAATCCCGAAAGAGTAAAAAGTGAACTATCAAAAAGATTTGGACTTAGTGGCATAGAAGAGAAAAAAAATAGGCAAAAATAGGCTATACATTGTTATCTTTAAAACTATATTTTCAAAATTTAACTATTTATGACTATATAGGATTCGGGTGGCTATTTTTAACTTTTATTATATTGGTTATTTTTAGTCTATATTTTTTTGGCAGAAAACCTATGTTTGCTATTTTTATGTTATTTATATCTTTTCTTTTTATTCCGGGAGGTTTTTTAGGGATTAAATATTTTCTTGACAACAATATCAGAAAAAATAGTGTCAATATTTCTAAAATAAAGCCTTTGCATTTTACAAACTCTTTGATTGTTGAAGGTGATATAACAAATAAAGGAAAAATTGACTTTAAAAAGTGCATTTTAAATATAAAAATAAAAAAAAGTGATAAAAATAAAATAAGAAATTTTATTAATTTGCTAAAGTCTATAAGAAAAGTGACGATGTTTATAGATAAGCCGATAGCAAAGATGCAAAACTATCATTTTAAGACAATGATTAATGATATTACTTATAAAAAAGATTACAATGTTTCAGCTTCGGCAATATGTTACTAAGGTTGAAAAATGACATACTTTACAATTCTTCATTGGATAACATTAATAATATTTTTTCTTATCTTTCTGCTACTTGTTATAATTTCAAAAAAAGAGACCAATCCAAAAATATTTTGGTCTATGGTTTTTTCATCATTTCTTGTTATTAGTACTCTTTCTCTATTTTCTATATTTGTTCTTGACAAATATACAAAAAAGGCAAAACTTATCAATGTTACCCACAAAAGAGTACTTATGAGTGAGTCTATTATGTTTTTTGGACGAGTTAAAAACATAGGAAAATTTAAAATCGGACGATGTAAATTTGAAGTTAAAATTGTCAATAATGCTTTAAACCCAAACAGAATATCTGGCTCAACATTATATACTCCAAGATCAGGTTTAAAACAACTTTTTTCCAGCAAAAAAGAGAAGCTATCAACTATCATAAAAGACTTTGTGGTGGCCAAAGATTTAAAACCGGGAGAAATTAAAAGTTTTGGAGTTGGCATGCACTATCCCTCCTATTTTCAAAAATCAAGTATAAAATATAAACTCTATTGTCACTAATCGATAAAATAGTCTCCGTCAAAACTCACAAGAGAGTAATTTCTGTCGTATCCTATAGCTTCTTTCAAACCCTCTATGCTTAAAAAGGTCAAACTGTCCGCTCCCATATACTCTTTTATCTCTTCTTTTGTCTTATTGGCACTCATCAACTCTTTGTAGCTCGGAGTATCTATGCCGTATTTACAAGGGTATTTTATCTCCGGTGCGGCTATCATCATATGTATCTCTTTTGCTCCGGCATCTTTTAACATCTTTACTATCTGTTTTGAAGTAGTACCTCTAACCAAAGAGTCATCAAGCACTATAACTCTTTTCCCGTTTATCTTCTCTTTGATAGGAGAAAGTTTTAATTTAACTTTTAAATCCCTTATCTCCTGAGTTGGCTCTATAAAAGTTCTCCCCACATAGTGATTTCTAACTATCGCCAATTCAAAAGGAATATCACTCGCTTTGGAGTAACCAAGGGCTGCAGCTACACCACTATCCGGAACTGGTACTACCATATCAGCCTCTATATGTTTCGCCTCTTGAGCTAAAGCCCAACCTATCCTGCCTCTAACTTTATAGATACTTTTACCGTCTATCACACTATCCGGTCTTGCAAAATATATATACTCAAAAGCACAAGGTCTATAATCACTCTCAAAAAGCTGGACAGACTCCATAATTTTCGGATTTTCTTTGTCAAATATAAGCATTTCTCCCGGTCGTATATCTCTTACAAATTTAGCTTTTACAAGATCAAATGCACAGGTTTCACTTGCCACTATATATCCACCGCTTTCAAGTTTTCCAAGAGATAGAGGTCTGACACCGTATCTATCTCTTATGACAAACTGTTTGCTTCTACTTTGTATGATAAAACAGTATGCACCTTTTACCTTTTTTAATGCCTCTACAATCCTATCTCTTAAATGTTCTTTTTGGCTCCTCGCTATAAGATGTACTACATTTTCCGTATCCATTGAGGTTGCAAATATAGCCCCCTCGTTTATCAACTCTTTTCTAACTTCGTTTTTGTTGATCAGATTACCGTTATGAACGATAGATATCTCTCCAAGCTTATATCTTGCAAAAATAGGCTGTGCATCAAGTATAGAGTCTTGTCCTGCCGTTGAGTATCTATTGTGTCCTATTGCCTGAGTTCCTTTGAGAATTTTAAATGAATCATTATCAAAAACTTCCGTTACAAGACCTCTGCCTTTTATCGTTTTTATATGACTATCATCACTGACACTTATACCGGTAGCCTCTTGACCTCTATGTTGCATAGCAAAAAGAGCATAATATGCTATCTTTGATGCATTTTCATCTCCAAAAACTCCAACTATTGCACACATTTTATAACTCCATTATTATCAAGATAAGCCGAGACAATCGTTAATGCTATATAGCTTCGGCTCCATATTTGCTATCCATTTTGCAGCTCTTATGGCACCTTTGGCAAAGGTATCTCTACTGGTGGCAGTATGATTTAACTCTATAAATTCTCCATCATTATAAAACCCCACGGTATGCCTTCCGACAATATCGCCACCTCTAAGAGCCATAATAGCTATCTCATCTTTTTTTCTCTCCCCGATATTTCCGTTTCTTCCGCTCACTCTAACTTCATCAAGCAAAAGTCCTCTTGCATTGGCTACACTCTCTCCCAAAGTCAAAGCCGTACCACTTGGGGCATCTTTTTTATATCTATGGTGCATTTCCACTATCTCAATATCAAAATCACTCAATGCTTCCGATGCAAGAGCGGCCAATTTATTTAAAACTGCTACACCCAAAGACATATTGGTTGAGTATAGAACCGGAACTTTTTGGCTTAACTCTTTTATGAGGTTGTGTTGATGCTCATTTAAACCAGTAGTGCCTATGACAAGTGGCTTAGGATTTTGTAAAGCTCTTTCCAAAAGAGTTTGTGTGCCTTTCGGCAAAGTAAAGTCGATAACTACATCGGAATTTTCCAAAAGTGTATCCGTGTCGTTTGTTATCAAAACATTTTCCGGCACAGCAAATGTAAACTCTTCTATAGCATGAAGTACCGATATCTCCACATCTTTATCATTTTTTAAATTCTCTATAAGAAGTTTTCCAACTCTTCCGGTTGATCCGTGAATTCCAACTTTTACCATTCTATTCTCCAAGATAAGATATTACATTAATCGCTGCAGTAGCACCATCTCCAGCTGCACATACAACTTGCTTTGGAGCTTTTATCCTTATATCTCCGGCAGCAAATAATCCTTTTACAGAAGTTTTCATAGATAAATCCACAATAACTTCTCCATACTCACTTACATCACAAAGATAACTTCCGTCACTTTGTTTCAAAACTCCATTATTTACATTCATTCCGACAAACACAAATATACCGGGTACCTTCAAATCTCTCTCGTCGCCCTCTTTATTAATGGTTAGTACACCTTGCACCCCCATAGTGTCACCATAAACTTTTTTAATTTTAGAGTTTAATACCAACTCTATATTTTCACACTTTTTCAATCTTTCAACAGTCGCAGGACTTGCTCTAAAAGCATCTCTTCTATGTATTAGATAAACTTTCGAGCATATATGAGAAAGATATATCGCCTCTTCCAAGGCAGTATCTCCACCTCCAAGAACTGCAACTTCTTTATTTTTGTAAAAAAATCCATCACAGGTAGCACAAGTACTAACACCTCTACCGAGAAACTCATCCTCACCTTCAAAATTGGCTCTTCTTGGAGTGCTTCCGGTACAAATTATAACCGCTTTAGCATCCACCTCTTCTCCTCCGGCAAGAGAAATGGCAAATACTTCTTCAGACTTTTTTGATACCCTGGTAACCTCTTTCATCTCATGCTTTAAGCCAAATCTCATACACTGTTCAGGCCACGGTTCCATAAGCTCCATGCCGGTAACGACATCTTTAATGCCCGGATAATTCTCTATCTCGCTACTTTGTGTGATTTGACCTCCCGGCATCCCTTTTTCAAACATAACTACATTTTTAAGACCGCCTCTTGTAGCATACAATCCTGCAGTCAAACCGGCAGGACCTCCGCCGATAATCGCTAAATCTAACATTTTTGCCCCTTTTTAAATTGTTTCTATCATACTGTCTTGTTTATATCTATACTTTTTTACTTTTTTTATCATAAATATCGAAGGAACTCTATAAACATTAAATCTTTGTATAAGAGCCAATATCGTATTGATACCCGTAGTCAAATAGATAACTCTATCACTATTTTTAAACCTTTTTTGATATATATCCACAGCTAAAATCTTAACTTTGTTTTTAACTCTTTTTAGTATCTTTTGAATATCATTTTTTCTTGAACTATAAATCACAACCACATACTCTTTATCCATAGGTTTAAAAATATCTTTCTTTTCATAAAAGACCCATTTGTCAAAATTGATAAATTTATATTCCGCAAACCTATAGTTAAAGTAGGCATAAGCACTTGCTATCATAAGAGCACCGAAAAATGATGCGAAGAGATAATTAAGGGAGAAGATTTTTCTCCCTTTTTTTAAAGCCATTATAAGATTGAGTTTAGTTTATCCGCAATAACTTGCTTTCCTGCTGCTCCAATCATTTGATCTACAAGTTGTCCATCTTTAAAAAAGAGAATTGTGGGGATAGATCTGATACCATACTGAATAGCTATATCTTGCTCTTCATCGGTATTAACTTTACAAATCTTAGCTTTTCCATCAAAATCTTCCGCCAACTCTTCGATAACCGGAGCTATCATTCTGCAAGGTCCACACCATGGTGCCCAAAAATCAACTAAAGTTACACCCTCTTTTATAGTATCGTTAAAATTAGATGCATTTAATTCTATATATTTTCCCATTTTATTATCTCCTATGTTTTTTTAAGTGTCTTACACTTTAGGTTGATATTATACCCTTTTTTCTTTAAAAGGCAATTATGATATACTTTTAAAAAAATAATTGGGATTTTTATGGTCATAAAAGATTTTAATTTCAAAAATGAAAACATAAAAATAGATATTCAAAAAGAGATAAATAGTATATTAAATAAATTAACTACATACAATCCAAAACAAAATAATCAAAAACTTTTTACAGATATAAAACATATCCTATCATATATAAAACAAAAAGGTGGGATTAAAACTTTACCAAAATTTCAAAAATTTGATAATTTAATTAAAACTATAAATACCAAGCTAAATAAATATCCAACCGATAAATTTTTACAAAATATAAAAAATGAAATATCATCTATACCCAAAAAAGATAGTAATTTTTTTCAAATAAACAAAGATAATGAGCCAATTAAAAATCTCTTCAAATTAGTGGACTTGACAGAAAATTTAATTGAAGCCAATAAAGATAACAAAACTATACAACTTTTAAAAGCTCACAAAGATATTCTTAATAAACTCTTGAGCAATCATATAAATAAAAACGAAATGGCAAAAAAAACATATTTAAATTTAGATATAAAAAATAACAAAGAGTTAAAAGATATTTTATCAAATATAAAAAACTTGATAGAAAACATTAAGCAAAAGATTCCTGCCAATGCCAAAGATACTCATAAAATATTGTCTCAAATATCCTCCATAATAAAAAACAACACAAAAGAATCAAATCAGATAAAAGTAGAAAGCTTTGAGCAAATCATTAAAAAAACGATAAAAAAATCCCAAGGATTAAAGATATCTTTTTATGGAGAAAAACACAATATAAAACATATAGGAAATATAACAAATAACTTAAATAAAATAGTCAAACTCATACAAGACAATCCGAAGTTAAAATCATTCAAACAAACAATTCAGAATTTTACAAAATCCATAGAGCAAATCAACTTAAAAGACAATATACAAAACTCTGGCATTTTGTATGAATCAAAAATTGCACACAATATAGACGACAAAAACATTTCAAACAATCCTATTGTAAAACAGGATATCAAAGCTACTCTACTCGATCTAAAAAATGATATCCATATATTCAAAGACTCAAAAGCTACATCTCTTATAGACAAAACACTCACACAAATAGAATCTTTTCAAACCAATTCGCTTATAAGTTCCACATTTATATCATATGTCCCATTTTTGTGGGAAGGGCTAAAAGAGGGTAGCATGCAGTTTGACAAATTAAAAAAAGAGGATAATTTTAGCTGTAAGATAGAGTTATCTCTTGAAAAATATGGTGATTTACATATGTTACTTTTGCTAAATCAAAACAGTATTTCAATTGGTATAGAGGCAAAAAATACAGAATTTGAAAAAAAAATAAAAAGCAATATAAAAGAGTTAAAAAAAAGGTTAAATGCCATTTCACTAAAATCAAATATATTTTTTGTAAATAGAAAAAACGACCCTTTTTTAAACAATTCATATGATAATAAAATAGATATAGGAATGGATCTTAAAATATGATTAAAGAGAAAAAAGCCGTAGCATTAAAGTATGACAACAAAAGAGATAAAGCCCCCAAAGTTATCGCTAAAGGCAAAGGAGAAGTGGCAAAAAATATTGTCAACATCGCAAAAAAAAGAGGTGTTCCTATCAAAGAAGATAAAGATTTAGTACAAATGCTTAGTCAAATAGAATTAAATAAAGAAATTCCTCCAAAATTGTATAAAGCAGTTGCTGAAATATTTAGTTTTATATATAAATTGACCGGTTAAAATTATCCTATTTATATGACAATTATTAATAAATAGTTATATTTTCTATCATCTCTATACTGTTTTTCTTAACAATAACAGCATCTACACAATAATCCAAATCCATTCTATGTTTCAAAAGATAGTAGTTTATAGTTTTTACAATTTTTTCCACTTTCTTTGGAGTAATTGCATAAACGGGTTCAAAATTTTTACCACTTTTAACCTCTACAAAATGCAAAATTCTATGTTTCAAAGCGATAATATCAATTTCGCCAAATTTTGAGTAAAAATTTCTTTCAACTATACTATAACCATTTTTTTGTAGAAATTTACAAGCTTTATCTTCAGCAACATTTCCAACAATTCTACTCATGTACCAACTCTATATCCACTTTTATAGACTTAAATAGAGCAGTTTTTGTTAATTCATCACTATCATTTCCAAAAAGATAGTTTATATGACTTTTTGCATGGTGAAAACTACAAAACATAGTACCTTTTTTAAGTTTTTTAGTAATTTTATATTTTAAAGGGGTACTTCTCCCATATTTTGAAGAAAGTATTACAAATTTTGCATCTTTAAAAAAATCTTTATCTTTTATGCTGACATGTAAAATATCCTCTTTGTGTCTTTTTAATAGTGTCGGGGATTTTGCCGTTTGATTTGCATTGTTGTAGTGGGCTATTACTCTGCCGGTAGTTAGGTAGTATCTACTTTTTCCCTTTCTTAAAAGCTCTTCAACCATGCCTCTTAAGTAATATTTTCTATATGAAAAGTGTGCTTTTTTATCATCGGTTGCAAATCCATCCATATGCAAGACAGGAGTGCCATTTTTTTGTTTTATCGGCCACTGCAACCCTCTTTGTTTATTGGATGCCAAAAGCTCATAACTCGCATCACCAAATCTATCGCTTGTTTTTCTAAATTCATCCCATATCTCTTTTGATGAATTGTAGTGTTTAAAAAAACCAAACTCTTTTGCTATACCATTTAAAACTTCCCAATCATCAGGAAGATCATTTTCCACCATAGGAGTTGCAAGTTGCACTCTTCTCTCGGCATTTATATATATACCCTCTTTTTCGTAAGCAGATTTTACTCCGTATATGATGTCAGCATATTTTGTAATCTCATTATCAAACAGATCCAAAACTACAAGAAATTCCAACTCTTTAAGAGCCTCTTTTATTTTGTTTTGATTTGGGTGGATATGGGCTATATCTTCCCCCATATTTATAATCGCTTTTATCTCTTTTTGCTTCATAGCCTCTATAATGTCAGGAGTTTTCTTGCCCTCTCTCAATGGAATTTTATAGTCTGGCAAGTAATATGGCAAACAGCCCATATCGCAAACCCCCTGCACATTATTCTGCCCTCTAAGGGGTACAAGACCAGCTCCTTTTTTTCCAATATTCCCGCTCAATATAGCAAGATTGCAAAGAGCTTCTACTGCATAAGAACCATCAAGCTGTTCAGTCACTCCTAAGCCCCACAATATGATAGAACTATTTTTGGCATATTCTCTTGCTATATCTTTTATCATGTCACTTAAGTATTCATACCCTTTAATTTTTTTGAAAAAATCAGGATTTGCATACTCGTCATTTAAAATAGACTCTTTATACTCTTCAAAACCCACTGTTTTAGTAGCTACAAACTCTTTATCATAAAGCTCTTCACTCAATACAACATAACTCATCATGTTAAGAACAAGCAAATTACTCTCAAAAGGCAAAGTACAATCATATGTAGCACTTACACTGATATGGGTTTCTCTTACATCAAATACAGCCACTTTTTTACCATTTTTTAAAGCATTTGTTACTCTTGTGGCGGCTATAGGATGAGCCTCCGTAGTATTTGAACCTATGACAATAATAAAATCCGCTTTTTCTATGTCATCAAAAGGATTTGTAGCCGCACCTTCGCCTATCACTCTTCTCATACCCTTAAGACTGGGGGCATGACACACTCTTGCACAATTATCTATATGAGGGCTAAGCAAAACTTCTCTTATAAATTTTTGAAAAAGATATCCACTTTCGCAATTACTTCTTGCCCCACCGATACCCGCTATCACATCACTTCCGTAAAGATCAGTAACTCTTTGCAATTTCCATGCTGCTATCTTGTATGATAATTCCAGTGAGGGATATATAAACTCATTATCATATGGAATATCTTTTAATAATTCTTCTCTTATCTCTTTTGAAAAATATAACTCATTTTTATAGATAAAATTTTTTCTTATCTTGACCTTAGGTAGTCTTTCGGGAGAGTAAACAAAGTTCCAACCCGCTTTTCCTTTTATACAAAGTTTGCCTCTGCTAATAGTTGTATCTTTTTTTGCATAAATTTTTTCGATATGATTATCTTTTACAACAGCGGTTATTTCACATCCTACACCGCAGTAGGTACAGATAGAATCTATCTCTTTTGTATTCAATCCTCGATCCTAATCATAGATGGCTTATCTTTTACAAAGTGCAATTTTTCAATCTTTTCTAAAGCCTCTTTTATCTTTCTTTCTTGACATTTATGTGTAGAAAAAAGGAGACTTGTTCTACCACTATTTTTAGATGATTTTTGCAAAAAACTGTCTATGGATATATTGTAGTCGGTAAAAATAGAAGAGATTTTACTAAGAACACCAACTTCATCTTCCACACTCATTCTTATATAATACTCAGTTTCTATCAAATCCGCTTCAACAAGACTTAATTCGTTTGTTATCAACTTTTTAAATCCCAACATAGGAGTACTCTCTCCTCTTGCTATAGATATTATATCAGATACAACAGCACTTGCAGTAGCATCTCCACCTGCACCGGCACCATAGTACAAAGTCTCTCCTACAAAATCTCCTACGACACTAACACCGTTCATAACTCCGTCAACTTTTGCTATCATCTGCTCTTTTTTGATAAGTGCCGGATGAACTCTAAGCTCCACTTTGTTGCCGTCTTTTTTCGCTATGGCAAGAAGTTTTATATTATATCCGAACTCTTTGGCAAAAAATATATCATCACTATTTATGGCTTCTATACCCTCTATAAGTATATCCTCTGGCTTAGCATCTATACCATATGCTATGGAGGCAAGGATAAGAAGTTTATGACTTGCATCAAATCCACCAATATCAAAAGTGGGATCCACTTCGGCATATCCAAGCTCTTGAGCCTCTTTTAAAACTTCCGAAAAACTCACACCCTCATTTATCATCTTTGTAAGCATATAATTACATGTTCCGTTTAAAATACCCTTTATTGAGATTATTTGATTTGCACTCAAGCCTTCTCTAAGAGATCTAATGATAGGTATCCCTCCTGCTACACTCGCCTCAAATCCAAACCCTTGAGAATTAGCTATCTCTTGTAGTTCATATCTATGATATGCCAAAAGAGCTTTATTGGCAGTTACAACTGATTTGCCTTTTTTAAGAGCTTTTTTTACTATTTCATAAGCTCTCTCTACCCCACCTATAAGTTCAACTACCATATCTATAGAGTCATCTTCCAATACATCATCCGCATTATCGCTTAGTACAATATCCAAATCTTGATGTTTTTGTAAATTTCTTGCAACTCCAATAGCTGGAACTATCTCCACTCCTGCTCTTGATCTTATGATGTCTTTATTTTCTTTAAGTATCTTTACAACACTACTTCCAACCGTTCCAAGACCTATTATGCCTATTTTTAACATTTTTTCTCCAAATCTTACTTTTTATTTCTTAAATACTGTTTTATATTTCTTGCTGCTTGTCTTATTCGATTGTGATTTTCTATAAGAGCAATTCTTACATACTCATCCCCATGCTCCCCAAAACCAATCCCGGGACTAACAGCTACTTTTGCCTCTTTTAAAAGCTCTTTTGAAAATTGCATACTACCCATATACCTCAATTTTTCAGGGATTCTTGCCCAAACAAACATAGTAGCACTCGGTTTTTCTATCTTCCAACCGGCATTTGCAAAACTTTGAAGTAGCACATCTCTTCTTCCTTTATATATCTGAGTTATCTCTTTAACACAATCTTGAGGACCATTGAGTGCTACCGTTGAAGCCACTTGGATAGGAGTAAACATGCCATAATCAAACCAACTTTTTATCTTTTGGAGTGCGGCTATAAGTTTTGGATTGCCCACTATAAAACCAACTCTCCAACCTGCCATATTGTAACTTTTACTAAGAGTAAAACTCTCCACGGCTACATCTTTTGCACCCTCTGCTTCAAAAATAGATGGGGTTTTATATCCATCATATGTCAAATCCGCATAAGCTATATCACTAAGTATATAAAATCTCTCTTTTTTAGCTATCTGTACAAGTTTTTCATAAAAATCTTTTTTTACAGTTACCGTGGTGGGGTTGTGAGGAAAGTTTACCACTAAAAACTTCGGTTTTGGCATAGACTCTTCTATTGCTTTTTTTAAGTTAACAAAAAAATGATCATAATCCAACTCATACTTTTCATTATAAGTAAAATTCATCTTTACAACATTTCCACCGGCTATGATAAATGCATGGGTGTGTATAGGATAAGCAGGTTCGGGGACTATGGCGACATCTCCCGGATTTGTTATAGCTTGAACAAGATGAACATACCCTTCTTTGCTACCCATAACGGCAACCGCCTCTTTTTCCGGATCAAGCTTTATGCCATATCTTCTTTCGTACCAGTCTGTAATAGCAAGTCTTAGCTTGTATATACCCTTACTGACAGAGTAACCGTAATTTTTAGGTTTTTGAGCGGCTTCCACAAGTTTTTCAACTATATGAGGAGGGGTAGGACCGTCCGGATTGCCCATAGAAAAATCTATAATATCCTCTCCTGCTCTTCTTGCCTTCATCTTCATCTCATTTATTTCAGCGAAGACATAGTTTGGAAGTCTATTTATGGCATTAAATTGTATTTCGTCAAACATATTTTTCCTTTATTTGGAACTAATGTACACTTTCAAGCCAGATCTTATATTGCTTAAAGTGTATTTATCATCAATCATTATATATTTTGTATTTTTGGGAACATCGGTTTTTAATTTTTTAGCGATATCATCTTTTTCATAGATGGAAAGGATATTTAATCCTCTGTCAAAAAAGACTACATAGGGATGCCATCTATTTAGAGGTCTGCTTTGCACAAAAAGTTGACTTGCACCGCCCTGAATGCCAAGCCAGTAGGATTTGATAGGTTTTTTCAAATCATAACTCACATCGCACAATACATCTTTAGCTATCAGTTTTGCATTTTGCATCGAAATGGTATATGTCCAGTCTAAATTTCCATTTTTTACTATATCTGTAATTTCACATCCTCTTTTATTTAATTCATTAGAGAGATATACGGGATCGATTAAATTTTCTGTATCCATAACAATAGACCATGTGAAACCATCCGGATCTTTTATGGCTTTTTTCGTCATATAAAAATTAAATCCTATGGCATTTAATGAACTATTGATAATTTTTAAAAACAAAAGAGTATTTTTTTTGATTTTAAAAGTTACCAAAACTTTTTTTGGTCTTTTGAAAACAAGATTAATAAAGCCATTATCTCTAAGAACCTTTAATAGCCTAATAGTATCAATCTCTCCATTGTTTATATACTTTGCTTTATCGCCTATAATTATATTGATAATTTTTTGCTCTTTATAATATTTTTGAGAACCTATAAAGCTTTTTATCTTATCGTCCAAGGTATCAGCAAATCCAAAAATAACTATAAGGAAAAAGGATATTACAATTTTTACCAATATCGACCCTTATTAAGTTCGATAAACTCTTGTTTATTGATTTGTGTCAAGTTGCCATCTTTAAGATAAAATCTTATCGGATATTTTGAAAAAAATGAAATATTCTTATCTTTATAATAAAGTGTAAATTCTCCATGTCCGGTAGCAATAAGCATATCAGACTTTACTGCTATTGTTAAATTTTTATCTTGAATATAAGATTTTCTTTTATAATTTTTCATATTTACAATCCCTACCCACAATTTACTTTTAGGAGAAAGTATCAAACGATTTTTCATAGGAAAAGTTTTAGTTTCTTCAGAGATATTTTTATCAATTAAAACTTCTTCTTTGCTAACATTACTATCCATACTATCCATACTATTTACAGATTTAGAAGAATTTATCTCAATATTTTGAACTTTGGATTTATTTTCATCTTCGTCCAAAGCACTTTGATTATCATCAGCAACTATGCTTACATTTTTTTCTATAAAGATATATTTGCTACTGTTGTCTTCATTGGTATTTGTACTATTGATTTCAATTCCTGAAATTTGCTTAGCTTTTTTTACTATAGGATTTTGGGTACAATTTTTTTCTATAGTTGGAAAAGACAATGGTTTTTTCAAGTAAAAAATTACTGCAATACCCACCAACATAAGAATCAATATAAAAAAAGCGATATATTTTGAATACTTTTTTTTAGATGGAGGTACTATAAAAAACTCTTTAGTTTTATACTTGTCATGCTCTTTAAGATAGTTTATTAATTTTTCTCTCTTTTGAGATAAATCAACCTCATACTCTCTTTCAAGAATTTTTATAAAACCAAGACCTTTAGTTTTGCTAAGATTATCAAAATCTTCATTTTTGATATATTCCAAATCTTTTATATTAATCATAGTTTTTTTGGATATATCTTTTAAGTCAATTTTATCAAATAATTCAAATTCATCCATTTGCAATCCTATCACAAACAATAGCTGCCGCAGCACTAACATTTAAAGAGTCAAATTCTCTTACCATTTTGATACTTATTTTTTTATCCATTTTTAACAAAATCTTTTTAGGGATGCCGTTTCCTTCACTTCCTAAAAATATAGCTTTTTTCTTGTCAAACTTACTCTTTGCCAAATCTTCTCCGCCAAAGTCCATACCGTATGTCTTAAAGCCGGACATCTTTAGCTCATTAATCAAGTCCAAAGTATTCGGATACATTACAATAGGCATACTCAGCAGTGCACCCGAACTTGATCTAACGACTGCTTCAAAATTAAAATGCTTTTGTGAAGTAACAATAACAGCATCCACTCCAAACACATAAGCCGATCTGACTATGGCACCTATATTTCCTATATCTGTGATATTATATAGTATAAGGATAAAATTTTCATCTTTAACATCGCTAAAAGATGTTAATTCCAAATCCCTAATCTTAAGCAGAAAACCTTGATGATTTCCACCCTTTGCCATCGCTTGAGCTTTTTTAAAATCCACTCTAACGATTTTTGCAACATTGGAAAATCTATAAAAAAGTTTTTTATCTATCTCTTTTTGAAGATAAACTTCTTCTATCAATTCCGGATATTTTTCCAAAATATAAAAAGAGATTTGCTTACCATATACTATCATCTTATGATTTTATCTAAAATATCTTTAATTATTGTTTAGCGACAAGTTCGGAGTACCACTCTTTTGTAGTTTTATTACTGATTTTACTAAGCAATTTTGCCTTTTGTTTTGGAGAAATATCCGCTTCTAAAATATCATTTTTAGACAAAGAAAAATTTTCTGTATTTTTACCTTTAATCGTCACTACCCATTCACCTTTTAAATTTTCATTTTCAAAAAGCTCATTAAGTTTTTCAGCACTATTTTTATACCATTTGTGATGAATTTTAGATATCTCTTTTTGCACAAAAAGTTCTCTATTTGCATCAAACGACGATATCTCTTCTATGAGTTTTTTTATCCTATGTGGAGATTCGTAAAGTATTGTATTGTAGCCACTGTTTAATACTTCTGATAAAGCTTTTTTTCTATCATTACCTTTATGCGGTAAAAAACCAAAAAAAAGAAACTCTTTCTCTTCAAAGCCACTGGAAGCATAAGATGTAACAGCAGCATTGGCTCCGGGTAAAACTTCATATGATATACTATTTTTTTGAGCATATTGCACTAAAAAGACTCCGGGATCACTGATACAGGGCATTCCTGCATCACTCATATAGATAACCGTTTTATCAAAGATTTTTTTATCTAAATCTTGCAATATTCTCTTTTCATTATGAGAATGCATAGAAAAAAACTCTTTGGAAGAAATCTCTATATCAAATCTCTCCTTTATGATACTTAAAAGTTTTTTTGCCATTCTTGTATCTTCACAAAAAACTATATCAGCAATCTGTATATATCTTATAGCTCTTTTTGTTAAGTCTTCAATATTTCCAAGAGGTGTGGGTATAAAGTATAGCATGAAAGTTTTGCAAATCCACTATTTACATAGGGATTTGCAATATATAATCAACCTATTTTAGATTGTATTTTTTCTTAAATTTTTCAACTCTACCAGCAGCATCCACTATTTTTTCACTACCTGTAAAAAATGGATGACATTCATTACATATATCTATTCTTACTTCAGATTTGTTTGACATAGTTGTAAATTTATTGCCACAAGCACAAGTTACACTACATTCAACATATTCTGGATGAATTCCTTTTTTCATTACAATAATCCTTTTTTTGTATTTCCTACGACCCTGAGAGATAAATAAAATCGCAACAGACCCTCAAAAAAAGAGCCTGCTGCTATATAGGGGAGGGGAACTGAAATTATATCAAAATAAATATAAAAAAATCAAGTAGCAAACAAGAAAGACAAAATTATTACAAAAAGTAGAACAACAATATCAACTTTATATTTATTTGTTGCAAATTTTCTATATATTGTTTGTGATTCAATATCTTTTGCTCTTGTTCTTTTAAATTTTTTATGAGTTTTAAAAGCACCATAAATCACAACAACGGCACCCACTATCATAAAATAAACAGTACTTTTCATTTGAAAATGATATACCGACAAAACTACAAAACCGGTAAAAATCACAATACTCAATGATAAATAATATAATGGAGTAAAAAATTCAACTCTTTTAGTCATAGGAATATAATCTTTAATTTTCATTACCACTATAAGATTTATCACAGCAATAATGAGAGTCAAAAAAACAAAAAATATATGCAAGTCCATTGACATTGAAATCAATTCATTCATTATATGCTCCTCAAATTTAAAATTATAGCATATTTAATGGGTATATAAGGTAAAATTATGCATAATTATAATAAAGATTTATTCACATTAATATTAATAAGTTTTGTGAGATATAATGTTGTAAATATAAAAATTTAAAGGAGATTTTATGAAGAAAAGTGGTTTTACATTGATAGAACTTATCTTTGTGATTGTTATCATAGGAATATTGTCGGCTGTTGCCATACCAAAGTTTCAAAACTTAAAAGAGCATGCACAAGTCCGTAGTGTTATCAAAATTACAACAGATTCCATGAGTTCGGTACCAGCTGCTGCAGTAAACAAATTGGACTTAGACGACAATAGTAGTTTTACTTTGGAAGATATAGTACCTATAACCGGAAAAGATTGGAATTATACCAGCGATCTAAATGGTAGTTATAACTACAAAGACTCTACAACTGGCAACAAAATAGCTGAAATAAATTTAAGTATTCCCAGCAGAGAGTTAAATGTAAGTATAAATTGTGATAATTTTAACTCAAACAAAGAAAAAGAGTTTTGTAAGAAAGATTTAAATAGCACTACCGGTCTTACAAAAACTATTAATTTCTAAATAGTTTTTTAAACTTAAAATGAAAAAAGCTTTTACTCTTATAGAACTTATCTTTGTCATCGTCATCATCGGGATTCTCTCGGCGGTGGCGATACCTAAATTTACCCACTTAAGTGATAATGCAAAAGTAAGTGCGGAACTTTCTACTTCAGCCACCGTTCAAACGGCTATTGATGATTGTCATGGCGAATATGTTATTGATGATGGGAGTGCAACTTTCAAATGCGGGGCAAGCATCACTACAAGCGATATGAATAGCACTACATACTATCCGAAAGCTTCAGCTATCTGCGATAATTCAAGCAAACCTTTTGGTAAACTTATGAAAAATCCACCAACAGATTGGAATTGTTCGTTAGACGATAGCAATAACAATATAGCTTATTTCAACGGTCCCGCAAGCAATAAAGTCAAATATTGCAAAGACAATAAACCTTGTATTGGCAAAACATGGGCTTACTACGAAGAAAACGGTACTTTTATACTCCAATAATTTTATATATCTATTATCTTTTTTATAACCCAAAAACCAAAAGCCAATACCAAAAGTCGAGAAGGAGAGATAATAATCTGCTAAACAATTTAAATATATAATGGGAAATGTGCAAATAAAGCAGTTTTCAAAAGTCTTGATTTGCCATATGAACCTTTTATATGATAAAATAAAAGTATGAAAAGTT
Organism: Campylobacterales bacterium; assembly: GCA_027065125.1. GTDB lineage: Bacteria > Campylobacterota > Campylobacteria > Campylobacterales > JALSKU01 > JALSKU01. Next base: position 33,892 of record JAMOOV010000127.1, read on the forward strand.
TAAGAATTTTAGCAATGGTGGGATTGGCGACTATCTTACTGTTGTTGACATCTTGCAAGGATGACTCTCTATTTGTTAAAAAATATGCAGATGTAATGGGAAAAAAAGTTGTCAAATCTTTCTCTTTTGATACTGATAATTACTACTTGCTTGATAAAGTTCAAAGAAGTTTTAAAAAATTTGGATTTAACTCTTCTAAAAAATCAAAATATCACATTTATTTAACTTCTCACTATGTGATAAACTGTAAAAATCCGGTAATTCATGCATTGGGAGCAGATTTTAACGGTTTTATTAGGCTTAGTTTGTTTAGAAATAAAAAGGAGTTATATAGGATACAGAAAGATTTTAAAACAAGGGTTACAAATGATATGATAGATAATATCGTAAAAAGATTTTTGGAAGATAATGGTTTTCAACCCGCTAAAGCGGGTTGAAAAGTAGTTATATTGCCGCTTTTGCTGTCTCTACAACTTTTGCAAATGCTTCCGCATCATTAAAAGCAAGATCGGCAAGAATTTTTCTGTCCAATTTGATATTGGCTTTGTTTAAAGCATAGATAAATTTTGAATAACTTATTCCATTTAGTCTGCAAGCTGCATTGATCCTTGTGATCCAGAGTCTTCTAAAATCTCTTTTCTTTCTTTTTCTATCGCGGTATGCATATACGAGACTTCTCTCTAATTGTTCTTTAGCTTTTCTAAAGTGTTTTCTTCTACCGCTGTAAAATCCTCTTGCAAGTTTAAGAAGTTTTTTATGTCTTCTTCTTCTGACTACACCTGTTTTTACTCTCATTTTGTCTCCTTGACCTATTTTGGTGTCGCTTTATGCGAACTTTCCCTTTTGACTTAATGTCTTAGGGGGAATGAAACTTGGCTAAACCAAGTAAACTAAATCTCTCTAACTTTGAATCATAAGATTTACTGCTTTTACATCAGCCTTATCTACTACATGAGAACCTCTAAGAAATCTTTTTCTTTTTTGGCTCTTCTTAGTTAGGATATGACTTCTAAAAGCACTACCTCTTTTGATGCCATTTTTACTTTTTTTGAAACGCTTCGCAGCACCTCTAAGAGTCTTCATTTTTGGCATTAACTACTCCTTAGAATTTTTGGGAATACATCCCTCTTTATGGCAATATTTTTGTCACAAAAAGGGATGTATTGAATTTTTATTTATCTTTTTTTGGGAAAGTTAACATGTTGACATACCTTCCCTCTCTATAAGGTTTTGAGTCTCGATCAGCTATATCTTTGACCATTTCCCAGACTCTCTCAAGAATTTCAACACCACCTTCAGGATTTTGCATCTCTCTACCTCTTAAAAAGACTCTAAATTTTACATGCTTTCCTGCTGTTATGAATTCTCTTGCATGTTTGACTTTGTAGTTGATGTCATTTTGGGCAATTTTTACAGAAAGTTTTATCTCTTTTACTTCTATAATTTTCTGTTTTTTTCTTGCTTCTTTCTTTTTTTTCTCTTGCTGGTATTTAAACTTACCATAATCCATAACCTTGCAAACAGGAGGCTTTGCACTTGGGGCAATCAACACAAGATCAAGTCCTTGTTCTCTTGCTATCTGTTTTGCTTCGCTTGAGGATATAATCCCATATTGTGTTCCGTCATCGCCTATACACCTAACTTGTGGTATATTTATATCGTTGTTTAGTAATACATCTTTACTTTTACTCAAAAGATAACTCCATCCATTTTCTCCTTTAATATCTTTTTAAACTCTTCTTTTGTTATATTGTACTGTTTTCTTGTTGTCCTATCTCTTAAAGCGATAGTTTTATTTTGAACCTCTTCGTCCCCAAGGATAACAAGCAAAGGTACTTTTTGCTTTTCGGCAATTCTTACTCTTTTGTTTAGACTTTCATTTTTAGAAGATATTTCGCTGTCTATATCTATGTCCATCAACTCATTTTGCAACTCTTTGGCATACTCTATGTGAGTATCGGCAATAGGTATGAAAACCACTTGAGTAGGAGCTATAAAAAATGGAAACTCACCGGCACAATGTTCTGTAAGTATCCCTATAAATCTCTCAAAAGAGCCGAGTATCGCTCGGTGTAGCATGACCGGTCTTGCTTTTTCATTATTGTTGTCGGTGTATTCAAGCTCAAATCTTTCGGGTAAATTGAAATCCACCTGTATGGTTCCGCACTGCCATTTTCTTTTAAGTGCATCAGTTATCTTGATATCTATCTTTGGTCCGTAAAAGGCTCCACCGCCCTCATCAACTCCATAGTTTATACCATTTTCATCAAGAGCATCCATAAGCCCTTTTGTAGCTTTTTCCCATATTTCGTCTTTGCCGATAGCTTTGGTAGGTTTTGTTGATATCTCCATTTCATATTTGAAGCCAAAACTCTTCATGATATCATCAACAAAACTTAAAACTTCAATAACATTCTCTTTTATCTGCTCCGGTGTGCAAAAAATATGAGCATCATCCTGGGTAAACTCTCTAACTCTAAAAAGTCCGTGCAAAACCCCGCTTTTTTCGTGTCTATGAACTACACCGTATTCAAAAAATTTAAGAGGCAAATCTCTATAACTTCTAACATCGCTTTGATAAACTTTAATATGTCCGAGACAATTCATAGGCTTTATACCGTATTCTATACCGTCAATTTCGGTAAAGTACATATTTTCACCGTAGTTGTCATAGTGACCGCTGACCTTCCAAACATCGCTTTTTAGTATCTCAGGACCTCTAACTGGCTCATATCCTCTTTTTCTGTGGGCTTTAAAAAGAAGAGCTTCAAGTTTGCTTCTTAGTCTTGCCCCGTTTGGTAGCCATATAGGAAGTCCTCCTCCTATCTCTTCATCAAAAGTAAAAAGTTTTAAATCGTTTCCAAGCTTTCTGTGATCTCTCTTTTTTGCCTCTTCTATCATGACAAGATACTCTTTTATCGCCTCTTTTGTAGCAAATGCGGTACCGTAAATACGAGTTAGCATCTCTTTGGTTTCATCTCCGCCGAGATATGCTCCGGTTACTTTGGTAAGTTTGAAGAATTTTAAATATTTGGTATTTGGCAGATGCGGACCGCGACACAAATCCTCAAAATCTCCCTGTTTGTAGATACCGACGATTGCATCTTCAGGAATTCTTTTTAAAACTTCGAGTTTCAAATCGTCATCTTTAAACTTTTCAAGAGCCTCTTTTTTGGTGATGGTGTATTTGGTTATGTCAAACTTTTTCTTAACAAGCTCTTTCATCTTTTTTTCGATATTTTTTAAATCTTTGTCGCTTATCTTTTCATTTACTCTAAAATCGTAATAAAATCCGTCCTCTATAACGGGTCCGACGAAAAATAGAGCATCTGGATATAGCTCTTTTATCGCTTGTGCCATAAGATGTGCACAAGAGTGTCTGATAATTTCAAGAGCATCATTTGAATTGTCAAAATATATCTTTTGGTTATTGCTTGTATCGATATCTTTTTCTTTTGCAGTTTGTAAATCAATTACTTCATTGTCTACTTTTACGGCTATAAAATCTTCCAAAAATTTACCTCTTTTAAGTTATGGTGGTCGCAACAGGACTTGAACCTGTGACCACCACCTTGTCGAGGTGGTGCTCTACCAACTGAGCTATGCGACCAAAATGAAAAACTAATTTTATCCAAAATAAGATTAAGAATAGTTTAGAGTAAAAAGAGTATAATTATGCTAAACAGTATGATTTTGGAGGAAAAATTGAATTCTATATTTAGAGAGTATGACATAAGAGGAATATATGAAAAAGAGTTAAATGAGCATAGTGTTAAGCTTATAGGGTATCTTCTAGGTCAAGAGATTAAAAAGATTGGAGAATATGTAGCTATAGGTTATGATGCGAGAATCCATTCTCCTATTTTAAGAGATTATCTTTGTAGCGGATTTGTTAAAGCAGGAGTGAAAGTACTTGATATGGGTATGGTGGCTACACCGGTTGCATACTTTGCCAATTTTGTGGAGTTTGGTGGCATAACCCCTTCGGCTTCAGTTATGAT
>JAMOOV010000128.1 GCA_027065125.1 Campylobacterales bacterium
ACTAAATCCTGCTTTTTTAAGTGTCTTTTTAAATTTCGCTTTTTTCAATCTCTCTGGAGTGATAAGTTTCAGTGTTATATTGTTTTTTGCATCAAATGCTTTTTTGTTTATTAGTTGTATATTCATATATTTCCTTTTTTTAATGCCTAATCTAAAATTTTGTATTAGGCACTTATTTATATGAGATGATAGCTAAAGTTTTTTAATATTGGCTATAATATTGTATGCGATTTTTAGTCCTCTTTTTCATTTTAACATACTCTCTTTATGCACATCAACTTCGAGAAAATTATCTACGTGTTGATTACAATACTACAACAGACAATCTTTTGATTGATTTAGAAGTTGAAACCCGACTACTTGAAAACAGCACTATTGATGATAATAAAAATGGGATTATATCTTTTAAAGAGTTGCGTCATCATCAGCAGAGCCTTTTAAACTATGTTAATGAACATATAAATTTTTTATATTATAAAACAAAACTCGATTTAAAAGGTGCAAAAGTAACTTTTCATCGTTATCAAGATCAGACGTATATGCAAGTTAAAAAATCTTTTAAAGGTGTAAAAATTGATGGATTACAGCTTTATTATCATATGTTTTTTGAAATGGAAAAAACACATAGACTCTTGATACATTTAGTTCACAACAGAGATGTGATTGTTGATCAAGAACATCAAAAGTACTTTTTTGTTTCTACAGAAATGACACAATTAGAACGTTTTAAAACATTTGTTAAAGAGGGTATTTATCATATATTGGATGGAACAGATCACCTTTTATTTGTGTTAATGCTTCTTATTCCAAGTGTTGTGAAATATGCTGGAACTACAAATGCGCTACGAAATAGTTTTTTATCACTTATTAAAATAGTTACTACGTTTTCCATAGCACACTCTTTAACACTTTTTATAGCGGGAATGGGTTGGTATGTGCCAAATAGTACTTTTATAGAGAGTGGGATAGCTTTTTCAATATTTGTAGTGGCACTTTTAAATTACTTAAAAAAATATGGACATGTTAACTATTTAATTGTTTTTTTCTTTGGTCTTGTGCATGGTTTTGGCTTTGCAAATGTCTTGGAAATAGCAGGAGTCAGTAACCTTTTTTCATTTGTAGTGGCACTATTTGGATTTAATATTGGAGTGGAAATTGGACAAATCAGTGTAATATTTTGTTTGTTGCCGCTACTTTTTTTACTGATAAAACTATCATATAGTGACTATATTTTAAAAGTAATTACTTTAGGAACTATGATTATATCTGTTATATGGTTTTTACAAAGAATTGGGCAACTTTCTAAAATATTGTAAAGATGGTTTGTGTGTGCCATCTTTGCGTACAACACCAAAAAACTCTTCTGCTTTATTAAAATAACCAACATGCCCAGGATAATCAAAGTAGTGAAAGGTACTAAAAAGTATAAGATCAGCCTCTTTTCGCATTTTTGGAAGTAGTTTTATAAATGAATTGTAGACATCAGCTTGTATCTTTTCTCCATTTTCCCCATAGCTTGATATGGCAAGGTAGGCAAGCATAGTAGGTTTATGATAGGTTTTATGAAGATATTTTGCAAAATGATATGCTCGTTGTGCTGTTTTTTTAATTTCAGATGCTTTGTTCCGTGTTAATCCTCTCATCTCTTGAAA
>JAMOOV010000129.1 GCA_027065125.1 Campylobacterales bacterium
GCACTATTTTTAATGGTTTTAAAATTATGGTAGAATTGAAGATGTAGAATGGTTAATCTTGTGAAATTTGGATTTTTCAGGGTTGACTAAATATTTCAAAAGAAGAAAAATATCCCCAACCCAAAGAATTATACAGGAGTTGAATGACGGTTTAGAGTTTGGCATATGCACCACTTCTGAAACCGCTATATTATTTGAGATAAAAAAATGGATACCCGAGCTCATAATAATCTCACCCGAGTACCTTGCGAACGATATGCTTAATATCATAAAAGAGTATGAAAAAAATCAAACTATTTCTTCGGTCTAAAAGCCTTTATGACATTTTCATCCGTTTCTATGTATGGTCCCTCAAGTAAATCTATGCAGTATGGAATAGCTGGAAAAACTACATCAAGACACTCTCTTATGCTTTTTGGTTTGCCGGGGAGGTTGACTATGAGGGTTTTTCCTCTTATGCCGGCTGTTTGTCTTGAGAGTATGGCTGTGGGTACATACTTTAGGCTTACTTGTCTCATAAGCTCACCAAATCCGGGCATCATCTTATCACATACCGCTTCGGTGGCTTCGGGAGTCACATCTCTTTTAGCAGGTCCTGTACCGCCTGTGGTGACGATAAGGCAACATCCCTCTTTGTCTGCCATCTCTATGATGGTTTCCTCTATTGTTTTTTGATCATCTGGTATTACTTCATATATCTCCGTCCAAGAGCTTTTTAAGTACTCATCTATGGTGTCTATGATAGCTTTTCCCGAAATATCCTCATAAACTCCTTGACTTGCTCTATCAGAAGCCGTAATGATGCCTATCTTTATATCTAAACTCATAGTAAATGTCCCCCATTGTTTATAAAATATACCTCTGTGAATTCTTTGAAAAATTCGAGAGCCTTTATGCTGTGTATTATACTATCTTTTTTGCCAAGATACACCTCTATCTTTACACCTTTTTGTAAAACTTTTTCTATATCCTCTTTTTTCCATTTGTGGTAAAGCAGGATTTTTAAATCCTCTAAAGAGTCCTCTTTTTTATATTTGTCTATATTCAAATCTTTCGGATAGATGGCATTTTTGTAAAAATTCTTTAAATATCTATATTTATCTTTTCTATATGAAATGATTTGCAGTTTTTTGAATTTTTCATCTCTGTCTTGAAAGAAAGCTGGAGAAAAGAGTTGAAGTGTGTCTATCCTTTTGTTTTGTTCAAGTGTGTATTTGAGGGCTTTTATGGCCCCATAGCTAAATCCTGCCGCACAAAAGTCGGTTTTTATCAAAAAATTATCAAAAAGTTCCTCTTCATTTTGAAAACAAAAACCGCTAAAAAACTTCATTGATGATCTTTTTTAATTCCTCTTTTGTAATGATTTCATAAGTTAGGATGTGTTCTTTTATCTTTTCTAATACCATCGAATATCCTTCAAGAAACTTTTTAATTTCACTTTTGGCATCTTCTAAAATATTAGAAGTATCTAGTTTATTTGGATAAAGAGTATTGCCCATGCCATATTTTTCAACCATTAAAGTTGCTAAGTCTTTGGCTTTTTGTAAATCGTTTATGGAGTTTGAAAATCTATCTTGATAAAATATTTCCGTAGCTACAATGCCTGATAAATATACCTTTATCTTAGAAATCATTTCACTTTTTGATTCGATCTCTTTATCTACATCTTTTATGCCATCACTCATGATAGATACTTTGTCAAACTTAAGATCAAACCAATATGCACTTAAAGCTTTTGCGGCTTGATATATGGCTTGTATCTCTTTTTCTCTATCGGAAAAACTTAGTATTTTCTTTTTTCCAAGTAAAACTTTGTCTCGTACAGCATAAAAATCACTCTCTTCTATGATATTTGAACCTCTTTTTAGTGCATTAATGGCTGCTTCATTAACAAGAGTTGATAGTGCGGCACCGCTAAAACCTACTGTTATATCTGCTATATTTTTTATATCTATGTTATGTTTTTTATTTTTGAGATAAATTTTTATGATGGCTTCTCTCTCTTTTTTATCCGGTAGAGAAACAAAAACTCTTCTGTCAAATCTACCCGATCTTAAAAGTGCCTCATCGAGTACTTCTATCTTATTGGTTGCAGCTATGACGATAACTCCGGAGCTATCCTCAAAGCCGTCCATTTCGGAAAGTAGTTGGTTTAGTGTGGATTCTCTTTCGTCGTTTCTGTAGTTTCCTCTTGCTTTTCCTACGGCATCTATCTCGTCTATAAAGATGATAGAGGGAGCATATTTTTTAGCATAAGCAAAAAGTTCTCTTACTCTTTTAGCTCCGATGCCCACATATATTTGAACAAATGATGAGCCGCTTTGATAGAAAAACGGTACATTTGCTTCTCCTGCTACGGCTTTTGCTATCATAGTCTTTCCAACCCCGGGAGGTCCCACAAGAAGTACTCCTTTTGGAAGTTTTATACCGAAATTTCTATATTTTGACGGATTTTTTAAAAAATCAACTATCTCTTGAAGCTCCTCTTTTACCTCATTGATACCCGCAACATCTTTGAAAGTTATATCCGATATGGCAGGTTTTATGGGGGTACTCATAAAATTATCAAGTTCAAAAGCACTCTGTTTGTTTCTCTCTTTTTCTATTTTCTCTATATTCTTCAAATCTTTTTTTCTAAGATAGAGGATAAAAGCAAATATCATCAAAAAGAGAATGATACCGCTTAGTATGTCATCTATAAATGTACTATTTTTTGCGATGGATACCGGAACCATAGAAAGAAGTTTTTTTATATCTACCCCATCTTTAATGATTTTATATCTTTTTCCTTGGGTAGTTTCTATGATAAGTTGATTATTATCAATCTTGGCAGATACAATATCGTAGTTTTTTATCAGTTCTTGATATGTTTTTTGACTGATATATTCAGCACTATTTCTATAGTAGCCAAATGCAAGTAAGATTAAAACAACAACAAGTGCAGCTATAGTGTATAAAAGCTTTTTATTTTTAAAATATTGCATAATTTGCATCCTCTTTAACTTCATAATTTACCATGGTAACCCACTCTTTATCTATGTTCATATCGCTTTTTATAAATATTTTATTATAGTATTGGTCGTATCCTGTATAATAACCGTTTTTAAACTCTTCGACAAGAACAACAAGCTCTTTGTTGATACTTTTTCTAAAATTATAGTTTTTTTTCTTGATTAAATCAACAACTTGCCTATGTCTCTCTTTGGCAACATCACCTTTTACCTGCTCTTTTATGGCTGCGGAGGGTGTACCATCTCTTTTGCTGTATGTAAAGCAGTGTATGTGGGTCAGAGGTAACTCTTTTAGTTTGCTATATCCGTCTTCAAATCTCTCTTTTGTTTCGCCTGGGTGTCCCACTATGAAGTCCGTTCCTATAGCAAAACCTTTTTGAGATAATTTTTCTAATAATTTTTTATCTTTATCATAAGAGTTTCTTCTGTGCATAAGTTTTAACATATCTTTATTGGTGTGCTGTAAGGCTATATGCAAATGTCTTTCAAGCCACTCCTCATTAAGTATTTCTATAAAATCATCATCTATCTGTATAGGCTCAATACTACCCAATCTTATCCTCTTGACACCTTTTATTTTTGAAATATTTTTTAAAAGTTTTCCAAGAGAAGTGTTTTTATCTTTTCCATAGCTTCCTATATTTGTACCTGTGAGGATAAATTCTCCATATCCATTTGAAGAGAGTATCTCTATCTGTTGCAATATTTTACTCTCATCTTGGCTTCTAGCATCTCCCCTAACAAATGGTATGATGCAGTAACTACATCTAAAGTTGCAACCCTCTTGTATCTTGATAAAAGCTCTATTTTTACCCTCAAAGTTATGCACTATACTCTTTTCTACCGATTTTAAGTCGCCTATATTGTAAAATCTATCATCATTTTTTAGTAGTGTGTTAATGTTTTCTTTTTGAGAGTGTCCGAAAACTCCAAATACTTTTTTATCGTTATATAACTCTTTGCCTCTGTTTATCGCTCCACATCCTGCAAATATTACTCTTTTTCCTAGTTTTGAAACTTTTGAGATATAGTTTCTAGCCGTAGAATCAGCCGAGTTTGTCACAGTACAAGAGTTTATAACAATAATATCCGCATCTTTTTCATTATCGACAATCTTAAAATCTTTCAGTTTTTCTATCATAACTTGAGTATCATAGATATTTGTTCTACAACCGAAAGTTTTGAAATAGACTTTTTTTTTCAGCAAATCACTTACTCTTCTAAAACAGATAATATCAAATCTTTTTCTATATCATCAAGCATTTTATAGTTACCTATATGGTCAAGCAGGATAAATTTTATCTTTTGGTTGCTACTTTTTTTATCAAGAAAAAAAGTTTCGTAAAAATGTTCCGAATCGACTATATCGTAGCTAACGGGTAAATCATATCTTTTTAAAAGTTCATAAACCCTATCAAATTCATCTTGGTTTAAAAGTCCAAGTTTCATGGCTAACTTGTTGGCCAATACCATACCTATAGCCACTGCTTCACCGTGAAGATATTTTTTGTAGTTTGTTTCATTTTCTATCACATGGGCAAATGTATGTCCATAGTTGAGTACGGCTCTGATTCCAGCCTCTTTTTCATCCATAGAAACAACTTTTGCTTTGATCTTTATGCACTCTTTGATAGCTTTTACTAAATTTTTCTCTTTATATAGACTGTTGTTTTCGAGCCATTTGAAAAAATCCCTATTAAAAGTTAGAGCCATTTTTATCATTTCGGCTACTCCGGCACTAAACTCTCTTTTTGGAAGTGTTTTTAAAAAAACTGTTTCGCAATAAACGGCTTTAGGCTGATAAAAAGAGCCTATAAGGTTTTTGCCGAATTTATTATTTACTCCTGTTTTACCCCCTACACTGGCATCAACTTGAGAAAGTAGAGTGGTTGGAATTTGGATAAAGCTTATACCTCTTAAGAAAATTGATGTTACAAACCCTGTCATATCTCCCACTACTCCACCTCCAAAGGCTATGAGAATCGATTTTCTATCAAGTCTATGCTCATTTAATCTATCGAGTATAAACTCTATAGTGTCAAGATTTTTATACTCTTCACCATCGGGGATAGTAACTATATATAACTCTTTTGCTGATACTTTATCCAATAAACTTTTTAAATGAAGTCCTGATACTTTTGGATTTGTTATGATGGCAACTTTTGAATCAAATTCTAAATGTTTCAAATCGTTGATAAAAATTTTATAACTTTTATCATTTTTTTCTTCTATATTTATATCTACTATCATCTTTGTCCTTCTATTTTTCTTCGCCTATCGGCATAAATACTTGATATAAGTTTTCAAGTTTGTAATGTAATTTTTGAAAATTGGTTGTAAAAAGTGAAAATATATTTGCATCTTTTACATCTTTATCAAAAGGTATAAATTCAATAGCATCACTTCTACTTTTTAACTCCATGATGGGGTTGTTTTTAGATTTGATGATATTAAAATGCCTATTAAACATTGCAGATAGATTTTTAAAATGTTGAATAAGTTCCTCATTTTTACTTAAATTTTCCGGATCATAATCATACAAATCTATATCAAATCCAAGTTGAGAAGATATATCAAATATAGTTGCTGTTATTTTTTCCATTTCAAGACTGTTTTGAGGGAGTAGTACACTTTTTTTTATCTTGCTAAAGTCATAATTTCCAACTTTTAATATAGGTATTTTAGCATCATAAAGTTGTGTTTTATATCTTTTAAATATTTTATTATTGACTACCATAAGACCAATATTTGCTATCTTTAAATCCTCTTTTAAAACTTTTTCAAAATCACTTTTTTCATAGTCTATAAAAACTCTTGTGGATCCGGTATTATAACTCTTTATCTTATTAAAACATTTGGAATAAGTCGGATTTATAACTTTAATGATAAGTTTTTGATTGTTTATCATTGAGTGCAATAAAAAAGCATTATTTATCATATTCATTATCTCTTTTTCGCAAGACATAAGCATATCTATAAGTATATAAATATTTTTGCCATATGGAGAAGGAAAAGAACCAAATTCCTGTTTTATACTTATATCTACTCCTCTTAAAATATTTGGATCGCCTATAACCAGCAAGACATCATTAGGTAATATCATGGTTGATTTGGTCGGAAGGATTAGAGAATTTGCCCTATATATTGCGGATATTTTCCAGTTTTTTTGCTTTATAGCGGAAATATGTCTATAAACATAGGGGCTGCCAAACGGCACACTTATCTCCATAATTTCACCGATGCCAAGACCTACATTTTGTGCTATAACGGAAACATTTGGTAAAAAGTCAAAAAGTCTTGAAGTGAGTATTTCTCCTGCACTCAACAAGGATAGATGATTATCTTCGTATTCTAATTTCCAGTTATCCAGTATGATTATATGCACATCCTTGCTGAGAATTCTGATATTTTTATATGTTTCTTCGGTATCAAATTTCTTTTTCATGACAATAAAAACTTCAACTATGCTATCATTAAATATAGATCTAAGTTTTGAAAAACTTGTAGGATCAAAGTTAAAATATTTAACTTGTGTAGCCTTTTTATCAGTTATTGTCTTTTCGTTGTAATAAACAACTTTATAATTATTGTCTGAAGATAGATCTGTGCAAACTCTTTCTAAAAATTGTTTTGCTACAATACCATCTGCTATTATTAATATCTCTTTCATTTTAATATTATAGCCAAAATTGCTTTGTAGGAAGATTAATGGATTTTAAGATAGATAACACAGATGCCAATGCAAGAGCTTGTACGATACAAACTGCTCACAGCACTATACAAACTCCGGTATTTATGCCCGTAGGTACTGTTGGTTCAGTTAAGTCGCTTGATAGTTATGATATGACTACACTTTTAGATAGTAAAATCATACTTGCAAACACATATCATATGTATTTAAGACCGGGTGAAAAAACAGTTAAAGAGTTTGGCGGATTGCATGGTTTTACCAAGTATGATAGGAGTTTTTTAACAGATAGTGGCGGTTTTCAAGCATTTTCCTTGAGTAATATATCAAAAGCTGATCATGACGGTATAAAATTTAAAAGTCATATAGACGGCTCATCTCACTACTTTACTCCTGAAAAAGTTTTGGATATAGGATATGCTTTAAACTCCGATATTATGATGATACTTGATGATTTGGTTGCTTTGCCCGCCACCAAAGAGAGGGTCAAGTTGTCTATACAAAGAACTTTTGAATGGGCAAAAAGATCAATAGAGTATCACAATAAAATGAAACTATCGGAGGCAAATTCCAAACAGAATATTTTTGCTATTATCCAAGGCGGAACGGATAAAGAGTTTAGAAAGATTTCTGCTGAAGGGTTGGTTTCTCTTGAGGATTTTGACGGATATGCTATCGGAGGACTTAGTGTAGGGGAAAGCAATAAAGAGATGTATGATATAGTAGAGTACACCACTCCTTTTATGCCAAAAAACAAACCAAGATATTTGATGGGGGTGGGAACTCCAGAAGATTTGGTAGAAAATATTCAAAGAGGTGTAGATATGTTTGATTGTGTTATGCCGACAAGAAATGCAAGAAACGGTACTTTATTTACTACATATGGAAAAGTAAACATAAAATCCTCAAGATATAGACTATCCGATGAACCTATCGATAAGGAGTGTGATTGTTACACTTGCAAAAGATACTCTCTTGGGTATATGCATCATCTTTTCAGAGCTAAAGAGCTTACATACTTTAGACTCGCTTCATTGCACAATCTTCACTACTATCTAAATCTAATGAAAAAGGCGAGAGAAGCTATTTTGACCAATAAATTTGGTAAATTTAAGGAAAATTTTTATTCCAAGAGGGTATAATCCTACTTTGTATATTTAATTTGATTTAAAGGTTGGACTATGTTAAAAACAATTAAAGCCAAGTTAATGGCAACAACACTGCTATTTTTTATAGTCGGTTCTATTGTGCTATTAATTTTTATCTCATACAACTCTAATAAAATTCTTAAAAATGCTACGAGTAATAATATTAAAACACTTAGTAGTGCCATATTTGTTGCTATTAGAACAAGTATGAATATGGGAGATTCTAAAGTAGTTGAAGATACGATAAAAACGATAAAAAAGATAAAAGGTATCGAAGAAATTACAATTGACAAATCAAAAGATGTTATAAAAGCTTTTGGATTAAAAGATGCTTTTGCTGCCAATCCAATTGTAAAGAAGATATTTGAAACAAAAGAGCAAAAAATTATAGAGCATAATGACAAAGCACATTATTTGGAACTTTTTAAACCTTTAATAGCAACAAAAGAGTGTTTAATGTGTCATGCTACTTCTAAAAAGGGTGATGTATTGGGGGTAATGAGTTTAAAATTGTCTCTTCAAAAGAGTGACGAAGAGATTAGTGCATTTAACAATTCTACAGTTATAGGCTTGATAGTAGGTGTTATTGTTGCTGTGATAGGATTTTTACTATTTTTCAAAAAAGAGATTCTTAAGCCTCTTGATTTTCTAACTTTAAGAGTTAAAGATATAGCTACGGGTGATGGGGATTTGACAAAAAGACTTCATTTTTCAAAAGAAGATGAACTTGCAAAAGCTGGAAAATGGATAGATACTTTTATAGCCAAAGTTCAAAACTCTATATCAGAAGCTAAAAATTCAAGTCAGCAAAATCTTATATTGTCGGATAAATTAGATACAAATTCCGCTTTAGTTAGTAAAAAAATTCACCAAAATCTATCTTTGATAGAAGAAACTAACGATATGAGTGTGGATATGAAAACTATACTCGAAGATACTGTCGCAGGTGCTCAAAAAAGCAAAGAAGATGTTGAAATTGCAGATAAAAAGTTAGAAAAAGTTAGGGATAGTATAAGTAATATTGCAGAAAAAATGCAATTAGAGTCTCAAGCCGGAATTGAACTTGCTCATAGAATAAGCGAATTAAATAAAACAGCCGAAGATACTAAGGCAGTATTAAGTAAGATATCCGAAATCTCCGATCAAACAAATCTTTTAGCTCTTAATGCTGCTATAGAAGCGGCAAGAGCAGGTGAATATGGAAAAGGTTTTGCTGTAGTTGCAGATGAAGTTAGAAAGCTTGCCGAGCAAACACAAAAAGCTCTTCTTGAGATAGATGCTACTACAAATTTGATGGTTCAAGAGATTGCAAATGCGAGTGGCAGTGTAAGTAAAAATGCCAAAAATATAGAAGAATTGACTAATGTTGCGATAATGACCAATGAAGAGGTTGATGAGACATCTCATACAGTTAGAAATGCACAGAGAGTATCTGAAAAATCTCTTGCCGAATCCATCGAACTTGCAAAGTATATTGAAAAAGTATTTTCTAAAATTAACCACATATATCAATTTTCAAATGAGAATATAAAAACAATAGATGAGATAAAAATTATAGCAGATCAAGTAAAACTTGCTGCCAAAGATTTAAATAATAAATTAAATAGTTTTAAAACAAATTAATATTTCACTATACTTCAAAGGTGTTTTTTAAAGTTATACAAAAGCATAGTTGAAAACATATCAGGAATTAGGCTTAAAGCCTAATTCTAACTGATTTTTCATGTGCTGTCAATCCCTCTATGTTTGCAAGTAATGCACAAGACTTCCCTATCTCTTTCAAGCCGTTATCGCTTATGCTAATGATTGAGGATTTTTTAATAAAATTATCAACACTTAGTGGTGAATAAAATCTTGCAGTACCTCCGGTAGGAAGAGTATGATTTGGTCCGGCTATATAGTCGCCTATGGGTTCCGGAGTATTTTTTCCAAGAAATATAGCTCCTGCATGTTTTATAAGCGGTAGTAATTCAAAAGGATTTTCTACCATAAGTTCAAGATGCTCTGGAGCTATTTTATTCATCAAATCTATTGCTTGGGTAATCTCTTTTACGACGATTATCGCCCCTCTTGTTTCTATCGACTTTCTTGCTATCTCTTCTCTTGAAAGAGATTTTAACATTGTATATATGTGATCTTTTGTTTTTATTGCTAACTCTTTGTCTATTGTTATCATAATGGAACTTGCCATTTCATCATGTTCGGCTTGAGAGAGTAAGTCTATAGCAAGATATTTTGAATTTGCTTTTTCATCGGCTATTATACCTATCTCGCTTGGACCTGCTATCATATCTATATTTACTTCACCATAAACTAATTTTTTTGCAGTAGCCACAAAGATATTACCCGGACCCGTTATAACATCTACTTTTGGTATATTTTTAGTACCGTAAGCCATAGCAGCTATAGCACTTGCCCCTCCTACTTTAAAAGCTTTTTTTATACCGCATAGATAAAGTGCTGCCAGCAATAGTTCATTTATCTCAGCATTTGGAGTAGGAGTACAAACTACTATCTCTTTTACTCCGGCAACTATCGCAGGTATGGCATTCATAAGTAAAGAGCTTGGATATGCAGCTTTTCCTCCCGGGATATAAAGACCAGCTCTTTCGACGGGAGTGATTTTTTGTCCTGTCATACTTCCGTTATCTTCAAAATCTATCCATGATTTTGGTAACTGTTTTTTATGAAAAGATGTGATTCTGTCATATGATAAATGGAGAGCTTTTTTCAAATCTTCATCTATATTTTCATAAGCTTTTTTCATACTATCTTGTGAAATCTCCAAATCTTCATCCGATTTTGGTGACCACTTGTCAAACTTTTTGATATGCTCAAATATTGCTTCGTTTTTTCTCTCTTTTATATCTTTCAATATACTGGAAACGATTGGAGTTACCGTATCGATATCCATCTTTCCTCTAATTAATAGTTCATTAAACTCATTATCAAAATTTTTATCATCTATTTGTAAGACTTTCATCACATTTCCTTTTATATCTTTGTAGCATTGATTCATTGCCTTTTATTCCACCTTGATGAATGTAAAGTATCTTTTCATCTTCGGAAGGTTTTGATGATCTTAAGTTTTTAACCATTTCGCTAAAACCAATAGGATCATAAAGTAAGTCAAACTCAATGCTGGTTTGCTGACATAATTTTATCCAAAATTTGTATAATTCACAATCAAGTTTTCCAAAATGATACTTTTTTGTATCTAATATTTCAGGATGATAACTCTCATTTTTGCAGAGTGAATAAAATTGTTCTTTTAGATACTCCTTTCCTCCTACACAAGCTACGGTATAAACTTTTGCATCATCATTAAAATCTCTTATGGATTGTTGCAAGAAAAGTGCAGTAGTACCGGTGCCGGAAGGTAAAAATATCTTTAGTTTTTTAATATTGTTATCTTTTTTGTACTCTATTATCTCTTTTGACAGCATAGATATACCGTATTTTGAAGTTTCACATCTACCACCTTCTGGTATGTAGAGTGTTGAGCCTTTTTTTACCGTTTTTGAGAGATTTTTCAAAAAAGCATGTTTTAAGTTGTCAAATATTTTTATTTTCATACCATTTTTGACAGCATATTTATAGTTTCCAACGGGATACTCTTTTAAAAAATCCGGTATATGATTTGTATAATACTCAAATTTTATACCTTTATCTTTGCATAAAACGGATAGAGAGTACATTGCATTTGATTGGTTTGAGCCGAAAGAGACTATCTTATCAATACCACTCAAATCCTTTTCAAGAAAGTAGATAAATTTTCTTGCTTTATTGCCGGAAAAGTCGGGATGAAGTAAATCATCCCGTTTTATGAGTATATCAAAGCCGAAACATTCGATGCTTTGAATAGGAGAGTTGTTAATTTCTATCAATACAGTTCAAATCTTTAAAAGCTTCGATTAGTCTGTTTTTCATAGATACTTCGCCTTCCCTTAACCATTTTCTGGGATCGTAGTATTTTTTATTGGGTTTGTCGTCGCCTTCCGGGTTGCCTATTTGGGCTTGTAGATAGTCATGATATTTTTCTACATATCCCTTAACACCATCCCAAAAAGCCCATTGTGTATCGGTATCTATATTCATCTTAACTACACCGTAACTGACTGCCTCTTGAATCTCTTCATGAGTAGATCCGCTACCTCCGTGAAATACAAAATTGACAGGTTTTTGAGCCGTATTGTATTTTTTCTCTATATATTTTTGTGAATTATCTAAAATCTTTGGAGTAAGTACGACATTGCCCGGTTTATATACTCCATGTACATTTCCAAAAGATGCGGCTATAGTAAATTTATCACTTATCTTGCTTAATCTTTCATAAGCAAGAGCTACATCTTCGGGCTGAGTATATAGTCTGGAGTTGTCTATATCGCTATGGTCTATACCGTCCTCTTCACCGCCCGTTACTCCCAGCTCAATCTCAAGAGTCATATCTATGGCACTCATTCTTTTTAGATATTCTTCACATATAGAGATATTTTCCTCTAAATCTTCAACGGATAAATCTATCATATGTGAGCTAAATAGAGGTTTACCGAGTCTTTTGTAGTGTTGTTCTCCCGCATCAAGTAAAGCATCAATCCATGGGAGAAGCTTTTTGTTTGCATGGTCTGTATGTAAAATGACAGGTACACCATAGGCTTCCGCCATACTGTGTACATGCATAGCACCGCTGATAGCACCTAAAACCGCTCCTTTTGAGCTATCTATACCTTTACCGGCAAAAAAAGCAGCACCTCCGTTTGAAAATTGTATGATTATAGGAGAATTTATCTCTTTTGCCGACTCAAGTGCTGCATTTATGGAGTTTGTTCCGACTACATTTACAGCAGGAAGAGCAAAATTTTGCTCTTTTGCCAAAGAAAACAGTTTTTGCATATTCTCCCCGACAACTACACCCGGTTTAATCAAGTCTAAAACTTTTTTAGTACTGCTCATTTTATAACTCCTGTCAATATATTAAAATTTTTGTATTTTTGCTTTTGCTCTTAATTTTTTTGCTATAGCTTGTACTTTCTTTTGAAATGCAACTACTTTAAGCTGAGCTTTGATTCTATTTTTTACATTTTCAAAAGGAATTTTTCCTCCGTCTTTTTTTGCTTCAACATAGATAACATGGTATCCAAATTGTGTTTTAACCGGTTTGGTAGTAATCTCTCCAGCTTTTAAAGCAAATGCCGCATTAGAAAATGCCGGAACCATTCTTTTTTTGGTAAACCATCCGAGTTCTCCACCGTTTGCACCACTTGGTCCTGTAGATTTGGTTTTTGCAAGTTTTATAAATTTACTCTCAAGTTTTTTACCTTTTAAGCCTTTTAGCTGAGATATGATATCTTTAGCCTCTTTTTCCGTCTTTACAAGAATATGTCTTGCTTTTACTTGAGGAGGCTGAACAAATTTATTGCTATATTTATCATAGTATGCTTTTGCTTCTTTGTCGGTTATTTTAACATTGCTATACTCTTTTTTCATCCAAGTCTCAAGTGCTAAATTTGTTTTTAATTTTGCAAGTGCTTTTTTGTAAGTTTTTGTTTTTTCTATTCCTGATTTTATAGCTTTTTGTGAGAGTAGTTTGCTATCTATTGCCTGCTCAAGTATCTTTTGTTGAGTTTGCTTGGGAAGTACATCATAATTTATCCTGGGATCTCTTACAATCATTGCAATATCATCTGCCGTTACATTCATCCCATTTACCGTAGCATATACTTTCTCTACCGCAAATGCGGAACTTGTTAGCATTACTGATGCTGTTACTACACTTAAAATAGTCTTTCTCATCTTTATCCTTTTAAAAAATTTGTATTATTATAGCTGAAAAAAGTAACTCTAAAGTTAATCAGCTCATATTATGATAAACATTTTGAACATCGTCGTCCTCTTCAAGAACTTCGATAAGTCGTTCAACTTTTTGTGCAACATCATCATCAACATCCACTTCATTGTTGGCAACTAATTCCACGGAGCTGTCCATAATATTTACATCAAGTTTTTCAACTGCCTGCAAAAGCTCATTGAAGTCTGCAGGGTCAGATTCAAGCAGTATAAAATCATCAAACTCTTTTATATCACTTGCCCCATTATCCATAGCCACTTCCATAACTTCATCATCTTTTTCACTTCTTTCAACCGTTATGATACCTTTTTTATCAAACATCCAAGCTACACATCCACTTTCACCCATACTGCCACCGTTTTTTGAAAAAGCATGTCTTATAGAAGCAACCGTTCTATTTTTATTGTCAGTCATGCACTCAACCATGATGGCCACTCCATTTGGACCGTATCCTTCATAAGTAATTTCGTCATAATGAACACCTTGAAGATTTCCCGTAGCTTTGTCTATGGCTCTTTGGATATTGCCTTGAGGCATAGAAACTGCTTTTGCTCTCTCAACTGCAAGCCTTAAGGAAGCATTACTGTCAAGATCTCCACCGCCAGCTCTTGCTGCAGTTGTTATATCTTTTATAGCTTTAGTAAAAACTTTTCCTTTTATTGCATCTTGTTTTGCTTTGACATGTTTTATCTTTGACCATTTATTGTGTCCGGACATACCATTCCTTATCTTTAAAATTTTATAGATTATAGTTAAAATATCTTTAAAATATTGTAAATTTTGCTCCAAAGTGATACAATACTATAAAAATTTAAAAGAGGTAGGTTTTGCAAATCAATAGAGTAAAACAAGCTATAGAGGATATCAAGTCCGGTAAAATGGTTATCATGATAGACGATGAAGATAGAGAAAACGAGGGCGATTTAGTATATGCAGGTACCTTTTCTTCTGCGGAAAAGGTAAATTTTATGGCAACACATGCAAAAGGATTAATATGTGTATCTGTCAATAAAGATATATCTGATAGATTAAAGCTCTCACCTATGGTAAAAGATAATAATTCTCAACATGAAACAGCTTTTACGGTAACAGTCGATGCGAAAGAGTGTACAACAGGAATTTCCGCTTATGAAAGAGATATGACTATAAAAGTTTTAAGCAATTACAATTCAAAGCCTTCGGATTTGGTTAGACCCGGGCATATTTTTCCTCTTATCGCAAAAAAAGGAGGAGTGCTTGTAAGGACAGGTCATACAGAGGGATCTGTTGATTTATGTAAAATGGCAGGTTTATCTCAAGTAGCTGTTATATGTGAAGTTATGAAAGATGATGGAACTATGGCAAGAAGAGATGATTTGGAACTTTTTGCAAAAAAACATAATTTAAATATCATTTATATATCCGATCTTGTCGAATATAGGTTGCAAAATGAATCTCTTATACGAGAGATAGCTGAAGCGAAAGTAAAGTTTATGGATAGTAATGCCAAAAGGATAGATTTTATCGATCATAAAGATTCTCATCATATAGTTTATCAATTTGGAGCTTTAAAAGAGACTACGAATGTTAAATTTCACAATGTAGGATTGGATATAGATTTGTTATCAAATGACAAAAGATACAACAATCTTATAAAATCTATAAAATATTTACAAAAAAATGGGGGTTTGCTTGTCTTTTTGGAAAAAGAGGAAAACAGAAATCCCTATATGAAAGAGTATGGCATAGGTGCAGGAATACTTAAAGATATGAAAGTTAAAAACATAAAACTTCTTGTTGGTAAAAAAGGAGTAGAATTTGTAGGTCTTAGCGGTTTTGGACTAAATGTTATTGAAGAGATTGAAATAGGCTGATAAAAATAAGAATTTATATAACTTTCAGACAAGATATCAAGATTAGATTTTTTTAGTTTCAAAGAGATGTTAACTACTTGTGAGATTTGAATTTACTAAAAATAACAAAGGAGAAGTGTTGTTGAAAGATTTATTGTATGCTGGGCTTGGTGCAGCTTCTATCATGAAAGATAGCATTGAAGAAGAGGTTAAAAAGCTCGAAGAGAAAGGGAAAATCAAAAAGGATGATGCGAAGAGTTTTTTAGAGTCTCTTCAAAAGAGGGGAGAAGAGGAGGATGATAGAGTTAAAAAGCTATTTAAAAATACCATAAAAGAGGTGATAGACGAGCTTGGCTTGGCTACGAAAGAGGATATACAAAAACTTAAAGAGGAATTGACATCAAAGGATTGAGATATTATAACCCGTTGAGGGTGTATAGTGTATTTTCTTTTTTGCTGACCCTCTATCTTATCATCAAAAAAAAGGAGAAATTTCTCTTTTTTAAACCTTTAAAGCCAAAAGAACTAAAAGAGAGTATTTCCACTTTGGGTGCGAGTTTTATCAAATTGGCTCAAGTTTTGGCAACAAGATCGGACTTTTTTTCGGAAGATTATTTAAGTGAGTTAAAAGAGTTGCATGATAAGTTGCCTCCGATGAAAGAGTTTGAATTTGATGATGTTTTTAGGGATGCTTTTGGTAAAGGCGATATATTTGAAAATTTTGAAAAAGAGCCTATAGCATCAGCCTCTATAGGTCAAGTCCATAAAGCTTATTTGAAAAATAATACAAAAGTCGCAGTAAAGCTTAGAAGATACAGCATACAAAGGCAGGTAAAAGCGGATATAAAAATAATAATTTTTTTCAATACCCTTTTTAAACCGCTATTTAGCACATATACTAAAAATTCCATTGATGCGGTAATAAGTGAATTTAGTAAAATGATAACAAAAGAGGTCTCTTTTATATCAGAACTCCATAACCTAAAAAGTTTTACTCAAATGTATAAAGATAGTGGCATCAAGTTTCCTATACCTTTTGAAGAGTATTGTAGCGACGGTGCTATTGTGATGAGTTTTGAAGAGGGATTTAGGTTTGATGATAAAGCAAATCTCTTGAAATACAATATAGATTTTAAACCTCTTATCAGGAAACTTGTCAATTTTTATACTGATCAAATGCTTATAGAAGGCTATTTTCATGCCGATCCGCATCCCGGAAATCTTTTGGTTTCGAAAGAGGGGGAGCTTATACTTCTTGATTTTGGTATGGTAAAAAGAGTATCCAATGAAACGAGAGTTGCCATCATCGAACTTGTTAAAGCCGCTCATGAGCAAAACTATGAACTTTATATAAGTGCCAACAAAAGACTCGGAACTATTGCATACGAAGCTCCAACATCCGAACTTGCCGAATTTACCTCTAAAATGTTTGCTATATTCGGTGATGAAAATTTAAGTAGCGAATCTATGCAAAAATTGGCTTTTGATATTCTAAGCACCACTAAAGATTTGCCGTTTAAATTGCCAAGTGAAGCTATATATATACTAAGAACAAGTGCCATCATAGAGGGTCTTGGAACGACATATATAGAAAATTTTAACGGTATAAAAGATATACTTCCAATTTTGCAAGAAAATATCCCCAAAGCTCTTGGAAGTAAAAATTTTACCGAACTTATGGTGGATACCGTTAAAGATACTCCATTTTTTATCCAAAATGTTCAAAAATCTATGCAACAAATCTCAAAAGGAGAGGTCGGAGTTGTACTCTCAAACGATCAGCTAAAATGGTTGGCTAAAGAGATAAAAGAGTATATAAAACCTAAAATACAAGGGTTTTTGTTGATAGCTGCTGCATTTTTTATTTTGTTATATTCTTCCGATTTGAAACCTCTTTCATTGGTTTTATTTATTTTGGGGGTTTTTAAAACCTTCTAAATATCTGATGAACAAATTCGCTTACCTTGATAAGTCTATTATCTTTTAAAAATTCTCTTACTACTCTTTTATTTGTCGAATATATCGGGATGAGATTTAAATCTTTGGTAAAGTTTACCATATGACAAGTAGCTCCGAAATCTCCTTGGATAAGCACCATATCTTGAGGTTTTGCATTTTGCATCAAAAACTCTTTTATCGGATCAAGCCAATCATCAATATATTCGATATCAGGAGGTATTTGAGACCAGATATCTTGTAAATCTTTTGGAAGATAGATAAAAATTTTTATACCGAGAGATCTTTTTGCATCCTCTGTCTGCAAAGGTGTCAATTTGTGAGAAAACAGTAAAAACATCTTTCTCAAAATAGTGCCTTTTTCAAATCTTTTTCAAACTCATCTTGCAAACTTTTTGGGGAGAGTATCTTGATATCGGGTATCCATCTTTTTATGAAAGGGAGTATTTCAAGCGGCTGGGTAAACTCCAAAGAGAACTCGATTGAGCCGTCGTGATTTGTGCCTATATACTTTTGAGAGGGATAAAACTTTTTCATATCCTTTTGAAAGTATTTTGCTATCTTGGGTGAAGCTAAAAGTCTTGTTGTTATCTTTTCCACTCCATAAAGAGTTAGAGAGTTTTGAAAAGTTTTAAAAAATTCTATATATTTTTCATTTATGCTTTTTTGGAAAGAGTAGTCTCTGACTTTTTTTATATTTTTGATAAAAGAGATTCTTAAAAACTTTAGTTTGCTGTTTTGATCCTCTATGGCAATATACCAATTGTTATCGACAAAGACAAGCTTTAAACATTTGGCATCTTTATATCTCTCAAGCTCATCATAAAGATACTCTATATCCCTGTATTCGTTATTTTTAACGGCGATTTTAAGCTCGTCAAATATCTCTTTTATCCCTTCACTGCTAAACTCTTCAAAAGGATAGGACTTAAATATAAACATCTCCTTGTCCTTGACGGATATCTTTTGTAAAGCTTTTTTAGTATCCTCTTCAAGCTCTTTATATGCAATGCTTTCATCCTTTAACCAGTCAAACAAAAAGCCTATATTGCTATCTTTCAACTTGATAAAGTTCATTAAAATATCTGAAGCTTTTACCATTTTGTAGTAGTTTGTTTTTGATCTTTTGACGGTTATGATATGTCCGTATGTCATCTCTATATCTTTTAAATATCTCTCAAGTGTTTTATAGCTTATGCCAAATTCATCAAGAAGTACAGGGTCTTTTGGGCTTATCTCTCGTCCTTCAAGAAGATACTCCATCAGCTTAAATATTGCAACCACTTTTTTATCCGTTTGATTTGTTTTTGGCATCTTAATACTCCGCTTTATAGTTTTTTCTGCTGTATATCTTTTTGTTTTTGATAACTCTTGTAGTCGGATTAAATCCCCATACGACTCTTTTTCTCAGTTTTTTTACAGTTACTTTTGTTTTCATCTCAAATCTCCAAAATTTTTAGAAAATTATACTCCAAATTTTAGACAAAAACCGTCTTTTTAGAAAGTTTTTAGATAAAAAGGTGATAAACAAGCAGTGATGAGCATAAATCATCTTGAAAGAAGTAAAATTATAAATCTATCTCGTTTTAAAGTCAAAGGCTAAAGCTGATTTAAACTTTGGCAAAATAATCCCAAAAAGAGAGTACCTCTATATCATCGATTGTTATATTTTCGTTATCAAAAGTGAGTAAAATCTTTTTATCAACATCAAATCTCAATCTTTTCAACCCATTTATCTCTCGCTCTAAATTTTGTTTATTTAGCATATAACAAATCTGCATAGCGATAACTTTTTGCTCTTTTACAACGATAAAATCACACTCAAGCTCTTTATTGTAAAAATAGATTTGATAATTTTGTTTTTTAAGTTCGGTATATACTAAATTTTCAAACAATTTCCCGAAATTTTTACTAAAATTAAATGAAATTTGAGCTAAAAGACCATTGTCGTTGACATAAAATTTTTTCTTGCTTTTTATCTGCTCTTTTAGTTTATACGAGTATTGTTTAAGTTCGTTCAATAGATAACTATCTTTAAGAATTTCTATATATTGTTTGATTGTATTATCATTTGATCCGATAGCTTTTGCGAGAGAGTTGTATGAATATAGATTTGTGGCATTTGAGATAAAAAAATGGGCTATCTCTTTAAAACCTTTTATATCTCTAATGTTATGTTCCGATACACAATCTTTCAGGATAATAGTTTCATAATAATTCACAAGTAACTCTCTTTTGTATTTTGGCTCCTTCGTAATCTCAAAAAAACTACCGTATAGCATCATCTCTTCTACCAATTTAAGAGCTTGGATCTTTTTATCTATAAGCTCAAATCTATTGGTTATATTGTATAATTTTAAAATCTCACTATACGAAAGAGGCATTACTTCATCTTGTAAATATCTGCCACTCAAAAGTTTTGTGTATTCATTATCTAACAAAGAGGCATTTGAACCTGTTATGAATATTTTTTTTATCAACTCATTATCATATATGGTTTTTATAAATTTCTCCCATCTTTTTACATTTTGAATCTCATCTAAAAATAGATATGCCACTTTTACATCCGTTATCTTTTCGCTCATCTCTAAAAGCTTATACAAATTTTTACTATCACAGCAAATCTCGGCAAAAAAAGGATCATCAAAATTTATATAAAGTATCGATTTTGGTTCTATGTGATTTTCCATCAAATAGTTTATCAGAAGTTTTAAAAGAGATGTTTTACCGCTTCTTCTAATGCCTTTTACAACTTCTATCTGTCTTAAATGCAATTTATCGACAACATTGTCTAAAATATCTCTTTTTAAAAGATTTTGGTATCTTTTTTTCCAGTGAGGATTGTGTTTGATTATCGTACCTTCCATTTATATTTCCTAAAAATCTATATTTTTACTAATTATACTTAGTAAAAATTAAAGAGAGGTAAAATTTAATTTTTCTATATGCGGATTTAAATCATCTTGAGAACATTGAAACAAATCGTAATGAACGAAGTGAATTAGATTTGTGGTTAAGTGTCTTTTGGTTTAATATTTAAAACCTTACGATTTTATAATCTCATTTTGTTTAATTATGATACTAAAACCTTTCAGCTTTATAACTGTAAATCTATTTTTTCAAATCCAAGATAATCCAAAAGCCGATAATCATAAAAATCCACATATTTTTTCGGGCTTTAAAACCGTATGTTGCTTTACTCAATAATTGTGCAAATCTTAATTCTGAAAAACTCACTCAACAAGATTGATCGTAGCATCATCCATCATCGCTCTATCTACTAAAGCATTATCCAACTCTTTTTTGGGTCTTATATTTGATACTTTTTTTAGCATAGTTACTTGACTTATAAGATTGCCACGACCGCTGCTTAATTTCTTGAATGCTTCATCATATGAAATCCTTGCATTTTCGAGTCCCTTATCTACCTTTTTCAAATCCTCTACAAAGCCGGTAAATTTTTTGTATAACTCTTCAGCTCTTTTATATACATCTTGTATATTTTGAGCTTGTCTTTCATATCTCCAACTATTTTCGATCGCTCTTAAGGCTACAAGTAAAGTGCTGGGGCTTATGAGGATTATCTTTTGCTTAAATGCCTCGTTGTATAAGTTGGTATCATTTTCAAGAGCAAGGAGCAAAGCACCCTCTATGGGCAAAAACATAAATATAAAGTCTAAGCTATTTATATTTTTCAAATCTTCATATTTTTTATTGCTCAACTCTTTGATATGATCTTTTATGGATTTGATATGATTTTTTAAATGTATCTGTTTTATATTGTCATCCGTTTCCGCCATATACTCATTGTATGCTGTTAGTGAAGTTTTTGCATCTACGATGACATGCCTGTTATCTGGTAGATTTACTATTACATCCGGTTTAAAAAGTTTGTCATTATCATCTCTTAAAGTTACCTGTTTTTTATATTCATACCCCTCTCTTAAACCCGAACTTTCAAGTACATTATCAAGTACCATTTCACCCCAGCTACCTTGTGTTTTATTGTTGTGTTTTAGTGCATTAGTAAGATTTGTAGCTTCCGTAGCCATTTTGAGATTTAACTCTTTTAGCATTTTTAGTTCCGCACCCAATGCACTTCTGTCTTTAGCCTCTTTATCATACACATCTTCAACTTTTTTCTTAAATTCGCTTAACTGTTGCTTCATGGGATTTAAAATAAGCCCTAAACTCTCTTGGGATTGCTCTTTAAATTTTTGGCTGTTGCTGTCAAATATCTTATTTGCCAAGTTTTCAAACTCTGTTTTTAGTTTGGCTTCGCTATTTTGCAAAAGTTGTAATTTTTCTTGCATAGCTTTGTTCTGCTCTTCTAACTGAGTTTTGAGCTGTGATAGTTCGGCTTTATCTTTATTTACTTGAATTTGCAACTCTTTCTTGTCCATTTCTAAAGTTTTGATAGTTTGTTTCAATTCATTCATATGGATTTTGTTTATATTGGAGAGTTTTTCGCTATTTTTTTTCTCTTCTGTAACTTCTGTTTCCAATTTTGAAATAACGGATTTACTGTTTTTTATCTCTTCGTTATATCTATTGTTTTGCATTTTAAGTTGAGCAAGCTCACTTTTTAACTCTTCAACTCTTTTGTCGCTACTGATTTTAAAATCTTTATATTTTTCTTTTTGCTCATCAAGCGAAGTTATGGCTTTTGAATACTTCTCTTTTAGAGCGGTTAGTTCGCTTTCCTTGTTATGTAGTGCATTTTCCAACTCTTTAATTTCATTTTGCATAGTATTAAAATGAGCAACTTTTTCGGTAAGTGTCGCAATATCAATATCTTTTTTATTTAATAGTTCGCTACTTTCGTCTAATTTCTCTTTATAGTCATCAATGATCTTTATATATCTATTTTGCTGTTTGTATAAAAATATAGAAATAGCACCGACCAACACAATGCTTATCGCTATAAACATCTCATTCATCTGGCTTCCTTTTGTCAAATTATAATATTTCTTTGAAACAATTCATAAAGAGGGGTTATTTAGATAACTTTTATATTTTTATCCTTTTTTATAAAGCTATTTATATAGGTTCATCAAAATATTCACATATTGTATCAAACTTTTCGTACTCTTTGTTTAACAAATTCTTATCAAAATCATCTTCATCATATTCGGTTGCTTCGTACCATTCACTCATCTCTTTATATCGAGGATGATTTTTGTCGTTTATGATCTCCTTGAACTCCATAAATCCCCAAACACCCCCTATATCTTCGGGGATTGAATTTCTTGCACCTCTTACACATTTTGGATAAGTCTCATCCTCTTTTTTATTTAAAATTTTCATCAATGTTATCTGATGATCCCAATTGTCTCCAAAATCATAAGTGTATTCAGATTTTTGCTTGATAGAATGTACCTTTTCATTAAGCTTGATCGCCGTTTCATCAAGAGGTGGCACAAAGGCATCATCATCATCTATCCCAATCTCCTCACCATCTATATTGAAAATGTGCCAATGTGCATTTTCCCAATCAAAAGCTATCTGTATAGCCACATGAAGCTGAAAAAAAGTAAAATCTGACGGAACTTGAATAACCCTATAAACAGATGGTTTTACACCTTTTATCTGTACTTTAAACTCAAAAATTTTATCTTGCATTTTTTAATCCTCTGTTTATTTCAATATACTTAACTATGAAATCCATAAAATCCTGGAAATATGACTACCGAGATAAGAATCAATATCTGTAAAGATATAAACGGTATAACACCTTTATAAATGTCAGTAGTTTTTACCGTAGGCGGTGCGACACCTTTTAAATAAAAAAGAGAAAAGCCAAAAGGTGGTGTTAAAAATGATGTTTGTAAATTTAGAGCTATCAATATGGCAAACCATAAAGGATCTAAGCCTATCATATTGGCTATCGGTAAAAGAATAGGAACAACAATATAAGAAATTTCAATAAAATCAATAAAAAATCCCAAGAACATGATAGATAACATAGAGAGTATCAAAAATCCCCACTTGGCACCCGGTAAATGAGTCATAAACTGTGCAGTTATCTCATCTGCACCGCTATATACAAAAACCATAGAAAATGCAGTTGCTCCTATGAGTATGGCAAAAACCATAGCAGTAATTTTAATCGTACCGAGTGATGCTTCCTTAATCATTTTAATACTTAATTCTTTATAACCTGCGGCAAGAAGTATAGCACCTATGGAACCAACAGAGGCGGATTCTGTTGGAGTTGCAATTCCGGCAAATATTGAACCGAGTACTAAAATGATGAGTACCAAAGGAGGAATGATAGAAACAAGAGCTTTTTTTATATTTTGAACTTTTGATATGCTATCATCAATCTCTATGGCAGGTGCGATATCTTTATTTATAAAAGAGACTATGAGAATATAAACTATATATGCACCCACCAATACAAGTCCGGGGAAAAAGGCGAACTTAAAAAGATCTCCTACGGGAAGTTGAAAAACATCGCCAAGGACGATAAGTACAATAGAAGGAGGAATTATTTGTCCAAGAGTTCCAGCCGCACAAATTGTACCGGTACTTAATTTTTTGGAATAACCATGCTTTAGCATGATGGGCAGCGATATGACACCCATAGCTACAACACTTGCACCGACTACTCCGGTAGAAGCGGCAAGTAAAGCACCTATTAAAACCGTACTAACGGCAAGTCCTCCTCTAACTTTTCCAAAAAGCATTCCCATAGATTCTAAGAGTCTTGTTGCAAGATTGGATTTTTGCAAAACTATACCCATAAATATAAAAAGCGGAACGGCCATGAGTATCTTGTTTGTCATAATGGAGTAGATGCGAAAAGGCATCATGGCAAACATTTGCAAAAACTCATCAGTAAAATCTGCCATAGTCCAGCCATGGAAGAAATGCATAAATGTCCAATTGTCCGGAACTATATTTAAAAATGCTGCCATCGCTCCAAAAAACATTGAAACCGCTCCAAAAGTAAATGCAACAGGATAGCCAACAACAAGCAAAAGCAGTGCAGCCCCAAACATGTAGATACCTATCATGATAAAGCTCCCTGAGGATCTTCTTTTGGCATCTCTTCGATACCTCTGTAAATATTGATATTTTTTATAATATAGTGAAAAGCTTCAAGAAGTAATACGATAAAAGATAGAGGTATCATAGCCTTTATCATCCATAAATGTTTCAATCCTCCCGGATCACTTGAGATTTCATTGGTCGTATAAGAATCCATTACAAATGCATAAGAGCCATATGTAATCAATGAAGCAAATGGAAGTAAAAACAGTATCGTACCGATTATATTTATCATAGCTTTTGCTTTAACACTAAGTCTATCATAAATAAAATCAACTCTTACATGAGCATCTTCTTTTAGCGAATAAGAGACTCCAAATAGTATGATGATGGCAAATAGATGCCATTCCATTTCTTGCATAGCTATCGAGCTATTGTGAAAAACATATCTCATGACAACATCATAAAACACATTTAATATCATCAATAAAAGAAATACTATTAAAATATTTCCAAGCATATCTATAAGTTTATTAAGTTTTTTTTCTATTGCGATCAACATAATTTATCTCTTTAATGGATTTTAAAGGGAATCTGGCGGATTCCCTTTTTTGTTTTAATTGTGATTTATTCTCCAGTTTCAACTTCTTGAGATGCTTTTAAATAGTAGTATTCACTCATCATTGTCCAAGTTCTGGCTTTTTTCATGTAAGACTTATAGTCTGTCCAAATCTCTTTAAATAGAGCATTTTTGTCAGCATAGTTTTGCATGATTTCATTTGTGGCTTTTTTCATAGCCTTAAGTACGGGAACAGGAAAAGTTTTTACTTTGATACCTGGATACTCTTTTTTCATTTTTTGCCAAGCAGTTACACTTTTTGCAAAATTTTCTATATACATATCCGCTGCAGCAGCTTTCATAGCTGTTGTTAGCATGGCTTGATATTTTTTTGGAAGCTTATTGAAAGCTTTTTTATTTACGAGAAATTGCATTTCACTTGCAGGTTCATGCCATCCGGTATAGTAGTACGGAGCAACTTTATAAAAACCCATTTTTATATCCATGGCCGGTCCAACCCATTCGAGTGCATCTATAGTTCCTCTATCAAGAGAAGTGTATAACTCTCCACCGGGAATATTTGTAACATTTACACCAAGTTTAGCCATAACTTTACCGGCAAATCCGGGGATTCTCATCTTGAGACCTTTTAAGTCTTTTACAGTTTTTATCTCTTTTCTAAACCATCCACCCATCTGAACTCCGGTATTTCCTCCAGGAAAGTTATAAACACCAAATTTGTCATATACTTTTTTCATATATTTCATGCCATTTCCGTAATAGAACCAAGCATACTGTTCAGATGTAGTCATACCCCAAGGAACAGTTGTAAACCATACTGTATTGGGATCCTTTCCTATCCAATAGTAACTCCCGCTATGACCTATTTGATATGAACCGCTTTTTACCATATCAAGAACCCCAAGAGCTGCTTTTGTCTTTTCTGCACCTTCAACTCTTATGATAAATTTACCATTACTCATCTTTTTAACAAGTTTTGCAACTATCATTGGCGGAGAAGAAAGTGGTGTCAAATTTGATGGCCAACTAAGAGCCATTCTCCATCTTATTGTCTTTGCCGATAGTGGAGATGTCAACAAAATAGCTGATGCTCCAAGCAGTAAAAGCTTTGATATTTTCTTCATATGTACCCCTTTAAAAAAATTTATTAACATTATATTGAAACTATTTTAAAAATTAATAAAAACCTGCTATTATTGCATAAGAAATAAAGAGCATCAAGTGCGATAATCCTTCAAAATAGTTTGTTTCGCCATTATCTGTCGTTTTCCAAGCGAGAATGACGGTAAAAATCAAAGCCCCAACTTGCAATGGATTGAAATTTAGTATCAAGTTTATATTAAACATAAAACCAAGAAACATTAAGATAGGAACAGTTAAAAGTATGGATACCGTCGAAGCACCCATGGCAATATTTATAACTCTTTGGATTTGATCATTTTTGGCTGCTTTTATGGCTGTAAATATCTCCGGTGTTACACTTATAACAGCTATCATAAGACCTGCTATTCCGGTAGAAATATCAAATTCTTTAAAAAGAGGAAGACTTGTTTTTGCAAAAATTTCAGCCATATACCCTATAATAAATATAAAAATAAACATAAAAAAGAAATTTATGGGAATAGAAAAATTATCAAATATATACACTACTCCTTCGTTGTTATCATCATTATCTAAACCTTCTAAATGTTGCTCTTTTAACATTTTTTTATATCTAAAAATTCTACTTCTTGCTGTAGATTTGAAAAAATCCGTATGTGTTTTAGTTTGAAAAATCAATATAACAATATAAAAAAGAAATAAAACAAGTGAAATATCAAAACTTGCATTTTCAATAGCTTCTTTGCCATGTTTGGTATAGTCAAGAATTCCTGGTACAAGAAGAGTTAAGGAAGCTACATACAATATAGTAGTGTATGAACTTGAAGTGTCCTCGTTGTGTTGTTGTTCTTTAAAAGATAATCCACCTATAAAAACGGCAAGTCCAAGTAGGACATTCATATCCACAAGTACGGCGGATATAATACCACCTTTAACCGTTTCCATGGCATCAACATTGTTGGATGTTTGAAGTAGTATGCTAAATAGAAGTATTATTTCCACGGCTACTGCAGAAATTGTCAATAAATAGCTGCCATATGGTTCATTTATCCTATGTGCAAGTATTTCAGCTATTTCTGAAACAGTTATGCTAAAAAGTCCTATGGACACTGCTGAAAATATTGCCGCTAAAGCATCATTTCCATCATGATGAACATATATTGTCAAGAAAGCAAAAAGTAAACCGCCTACCAAATCCCAATATTCGCTAAAATAACTTTCGTTACTCGAGTTAGGTTCTTCGCTCATTAATCAATCCCTTAAAATAGTGTTTTTTCTCTTTTTTTATTATAAGTTGATAGTTGTTTTAAGATATGATCTTTTTCTATTTGTAAAATAAGAAAAAAATTGTAATTTTTCCTTTTTAGATATGAAATGTCAATATTTTTTTGATAAAATAGTGTATCTATATCGTAATTGGTAGAAATATTTTTAAGATTGTTTGGTAATAAAAGTACACTTTTTGCATATTTTGCACTATGCTTTAAATATTTCACTTCATTATCTATAATATTTTGATTATTTTCTACAATAATAACTTTATTTGTTTCTCCAAACTCTTTTAAGTTAAAATTATTATCGATAAATAATGGCTCAAAGTGAGATTTAATCGATAAATTTTCAATATTGTAATTATAATTAAGATTTTCTAAAAATTGTATAGAACTGTTTAAAAATTTTAAAAAAATCTTTGGTATATTTATATTTTTATAGTATTTTTCATTTAAAATAAAATCTGATTTAAATATCGTATGCTTAACCAATCTTATATCATTAGTGTTTAAAATGGGGATATCGATATGTTTTGGTCCAATGCCATCTAAAAATTTTTTATTGTTGGATATAAAAATACAATTGCTATTTGCATTGATGATTTTATTGAAATTTTTAAATATATCGTTATCCAAAAAAATCAAATCTCTGATAGCAACAATGCTTTTTAAGATTTGAAAAATTATATCATTGCAATAATATATCTTTGAAGATATCTGTATAGTTTTATATCTTAAATATCTTATAAGTGTTTTTTCTATATTTTCAACTTTTATCCATGCTATTTCATCATCAAGGATAGAAATATCTTTTGTGTATATGATGACATATGCCCCATTATCTATGGCTGTTTGCAAATCATTTTCATCAATACATAAAAAAGCATCAGCTCTTTTAATTTGTTTGGCATCAAGTCTTATTTGATCGAAAAAAGAGACAGATGGGGAATTTTCTAACTCCCCATCAATAATTTTTAGTAGATTTTCTATCCTCATCCAACAGTTGAACCGTTTGCTACACTCTTTTGAGGCATTATAATCGTAAGCCCATTTTTATCTTTTGCGGCAAGTAGCATACCCTCACTTTTATTGCCAAATATCTTGGCAGGTTTTAGGTTGGATACTACACATATCTGTTTGCCGATAATATCATCAGGCTTATAAAACTCTTTTATTCCTGCTATTATTTGTCTTTTTTCATTTTTACCTAAATCTATCTGCAATCTTAAAAGTTTATCGCTACCCTCAATCTCTTCCGCTTCTAAGATAGTGGCAATTTTTATCTTGGATTTGAAAAACTCATCTATCGTTATAATGCCGTCTTTATTGTTTTCGCTTTTTTGTTCTTTTTTCTTTTTTTCTTTTGTTACGGCAGGTTGTGGAGAAGACATTAGCATATCTTCTATTTTTGGAAATAGAGGATCTATTTTTTTTAGTGTTACGGTATCTAAGAGTTGTTTCTCCTCAATAAATTTTTTATAATTATCCGCATTTATTTCAAATCCAAAAACAGTAGCGATTTTAGAAGTTGTTTTGGGCATAACAGGATGCAGTAAAAAAGCGGTTTTTGTTAGTATGTTGGCTATCAATGCCACAAGAGCCATAGCTTCATCACTCTTTCCCTCTTTCATTTTTACCCAAGGTTCATAAGTAGTAATGGCTTGATTTGCTATTGATAAAACTTTCCATAAATTTTCAAGATATTTATTGAGTTGCATTTCAAAAATATATTTTTGCAAAGAATCAATAATATCTTCACACTCTTTTAACTCTTTTTTGTGGAAAATCATAATATCTTTAGAATCAACTCTCAATTCAAAATATTTTCCGCTCATTCCAAGCACTCTGTTGACCAAATTTCCAAGATCGTTTCCAAGATCGGAGTTTATTCTGTCGATTAAAGCTTTTTGAGAAAAGTCTCCGTCTTGTCCAAAGGGAACTTCTCTAAGCATAAAATATCTAAAATTTTCAAGTCCGTATGCATTCGCGACTTCTCTTGGATTGACTACATTACCTTTTGATTTACTCATTTTTTCGCCGTTTCTTGTCCACCAGCCATGTGCTGCTATGTGCTTAGGCAAAGGAAGATCCAAGCTCATTAAAAATGCAGGCCAATAAATAGCATGAAATCTCAATATATCCTTACCCACCACTTGAACAACGGCAGGCCAAAACTTCATCAATTTTTCATCTTTTCCATATCCAAGAGCTGTTATATAGTTTAAAAGAGCATCAAGCCATACATACATCACATGCTTTGGATCATTGATGCTTTTTGGTAGCTTTATGCCCCAGTCAAAACTTGTCCTTGTAACAGAGAGATCTCTAAGTCCTTGTTTAACAAAGCTTACGACTTCATTTTTTTTACCTTTTGGTAAAACACAATTTTCTTTGTCTTCGTACCATTCAAGGAGTCTTTTTTCGTATTTAGAAAGTCTAAAAAAGTAACTCTCCTCTTTTACTATTGTAGTTGATTTGCCACAATCAGGACAGTACTCGTTGTCTATGAGTTGATTTTGTGTGAAAAAAGTTTCGCAACTGACACAATAATGCCCCTCGTACATATCTTTGTAAATATCTCCCTTTTTATACATTACCTCAAAAGCTTTTTGAACTCCTATCTTGTGATCTTCATCGGTTGTTCGTATAAATTTATCGTAACTTATTTCAAATTCATCCCACAAATCTTTAAAATAAGCACTTATCTCGTCGGCATACTGCTTAGCACTTTTACCTCTTTTTTTAGCCGCTTCTTCTATCTTTTGTCCATGTTCATCCGTACCGGTTAAAAAATATGTTTCAAGCCCTATTAGTCTTGAATATCTTGCCAATACATCACAAATGATAGTAGTATATGCATGACCTATATGAGGCACATCATTGACATAATATATCGGAGTTGTTATATATGCTTTTTTGCACTTATTTTCCATAATTTTATAATCCTTTTTTAAAATTCAAATCCGCCACTTTGACCTTTGTTCATACTGTCATAAACGGCTTTTACATAGTTATTTCTTATTTCACAAGCGATAATTTCGCTACATTTCAAACAACTTTTCAAACCTTTTTTATTTTGACACTCTTCAAGCTCTTTTTTTTTCTCAAAAAGTTTTTGCTCAAATTCGTCATTTTGATTGTTGCTTTCTTTACTCACTATCAATCTCTTCTTTGTCTTTGTAGGTCTCTTTTACTACACCAATTTCATACTTTGAGCCAAAAAAACAAGGAGTTGTATCATGTATGTGAGTAGGAGAAAGATCAAGTAGTCTTCTATGACCGTCTATCGCTTCTCCTCCGGATTTTTCAAAAATAAAAGCAAATGGAAAAACTTCAAATAACATTCTTAATTTACCCTTTGGCTTATCGGAAGTTCCGGGATATGAGAATAGTCCGCCACCTTTTAAAAGTATTTGATGAAGATCAGGTACCATTCCGCCTGAATATCTTAGTCTATATCCTTCTTTAAAGAAACCATCTACCATATTTTTGTGATATGGTTGCCAATTTTGCTGTGTACCGCCGGGTGCATTAAGATTACCTTTTTTATTTAAATTGATAAGTTTTAAATATTTAAATTTATTATTTAGTCTCAATTTATATATTTCTACGGTATCTCTTGCTACAACCATTTCAACTCTCGGACCATAAATAACATATATAGCAGCTTTTAAGTCTTTTCCGCTTATGCCACCCTCGTATATGCCAAATATTGAGCCGACACTTAAGTTGACATCAGCAAGGCTTGAGCCGTCAAGCGGGTCATAAGCTATCGTATATTTACCGTTTGGGTTGACACTCATTGTATGCTCTTTTTCTTCGCTAATTATCTCTTTGATGGTAAAAACTTTACTAAGTTCCTCTTCAACAATAAAGTCGCTTTTTATATCAAGTTTTAGCTGAACATCTCCGGTTGCATTTTTAGTGTCGCTATATAGTATATCTTCCTCTATAAAAGCCTCTTTTATCCTTATGGCTATTTTTTCAATTGCTTCAATTATCTCAATCATTTTCAACTCCGTTTTTAAATATCCAATCTATAATCATATTTGTATCATTCAAATCCAAAATATCAATTTTTTCAGGTATTTGATAATCCGATACATTTATGGAATTATCACAAGCTATAGCATTGATGTATGGAAAATAGGCTGTATCTATACTGTTTCTAAATACTCCAATTCTTGGTAAATCAAGATGTTTTAGACCCTCAACGATCAAGATATCATAATCTCCAAGCAGTTTTGCTACATCTTTTATAGATTTGTTTTCTTGAAAAAAGATAGTAGTTCTCGTAGGAGAAACAACCGCTACATTTGCACCGGTTTGAGAAAATTTCCAACTATCCTTTCCCTCAACATCAAATCTAGCCTTATCTCCCGGGTCATTTTTTATAATAGCAACTTTGTATTTTTTAGTCAGCTTCTCTGCTATCTTTACGATAGCGGTAGTTTTTCCGCTATTTGACGGACCCGTAAATGCGATAGATATTTTTTTCACAATTTTCCCCAAAAATTAAATTTCAATATTTTACTATAAAAGTTTTTATTGTTTTATAAAACTATCTATATTGTATATACTATCGAAGTAAAAAATATTAATAGTTAAGGAAAAAGTGTGTATAATTTTGAGAAACGGATATATAGATATGTATAAAATTTTTTTGAATGTAGTGTTAATACTTTTTGTTGCTCTTTTTGCAGGTTGTTTTAGCAAAAAAAAATTTGCAGATTTAAATATAGACAAAGTCCATGAATTAAGTATAGTCAATACAAGAAAAGCTCAAATTAACTCTTGTAAAAATTCAAAAGTTATCATCGTTGCTACATACTTAAATCCCATAAAAATTTCTCTTTTAAAAAATGATAAAGAAAATTTTATTGTAGGTATATATATAGACAAACAAAATCAAGCAAAAAATTTAAATCCTTTTTATAAAATTTTACTAAATAATGATAACGAAATAGATATGATAAAAAAAATTGATAAAGATAGTATTTATATGAAAATGATACCCTTGGTTAATAAATGGGCAGATTATTATTTGATACAATTTCCAAAAAAAGATACAAAAAAATTGGCACTTGTATTTCAAACCAATAACGGCTCTAAGGCTTTATTAGCTTTTGAAAAAGAGTTTTGATATTGATATTTTTCCCAAAAATACTACTATATATGATATAGTTTGCTACCACTTTTTTTCCATATCTTTTACTCTCATCATAAGGAACAAGTTCCATACTTAGATATGGCTCATATTGCCCTTTTTGAAAAAAGCCTTGTTTTAACATTTTTAAAGTAAAACCTATACCTCCGTTATAAGCATAAGCTATTAAGAGAGGATGATGTAACTTTTTGTCAAGATAGTCTAAATGTTTTGAGGCAAATTTATATGCTATTTTAGGATGAAATATATTATCAAGATCAAAATTTTTTATCTTCAATTTTTTAGCCATAGCACGAGTTAGAAAAGGCATAAACTGCATCATTCCAAGTGCATAAGAGGATGATATGCTTGCGGGTATAAAACGACTTTCCTGTCTGGCGATAGACAATATAAGCACTCTTTTGTTTAATGGTATTTTTTGTAAATATTTTTTGTATGGGACGATAAAATAATTTTTATTTTTATAGTTCAATCTTTCAAGTGTAAAAGCTTTGTACGGCAACTCTTTGCAACTTGTAAAATTATTGGCAATTTTTGTAAGATTGCTCTCTTTTAAATTTAATTGTTTTAATATTTTAAGCCAAGTAAACGGATCGGCAATATCATTTTTTGCATTGCAGTTTTTGCATTTTATATTCGATATGATATTTAAAGATTTGATACTGTTTAGTTTTTGTAATGCATATATGGAGTAAATGTTTGCATCAAAACTTTTTGTAAGCTTATAAAGTATATCCAAATCTTTTGTTATAAGGTATTTCCAAAAAAGAACCTTATCTTTGTCAAAACGATAATAGAATTTTTTATCAGCAATAGATAAGTACTTTATTGCCTTTTTTTTATCATTGTATCTAAGGGCATTCATAGCAAGAAAAAAGTTGCTATTTGCATTCAAATTGCTACTATTTATATCAAGTATTGATTTTTGTAATTTTTTTAATTTCAAATTTGTTACTATTAATTTAACGGAATAATTAAACCGTCTATCGTTTGAAAGTTTTGAGACTATTTTTTTTGGTATTATTTTATTGAAATGTTTCAAGCGATACTTCGAGCCGATATGGTTAAAAACGAAAAAAAATGTTTTATTATCACTTCTTAAAAGCTTGTTAAAAGGATTGTTGTCTATTAAAACATCTATAGCTTCGTATAAATCTTTATATCTATCTTTTATCTTACTGTTTATTGTTTTTAATTCTTGTTTGGTTAGCTTTGTTGCATCATATATGCTAAAACCTATCTTTATGCAATCCTCATCTGATTTTAGAAACTCTTTCGGTCTCATTTTGTAGCATTTTGCTATCTTTTTATAGCTTTTGTCATCTACCCTTTTAGCAAATCTCAAAAAAAGTTTTCTATTGACTCTTTTTGTTTCTCCAAGAAGCTTTACAGCATTGTCTGAAGTTACATTTTGATCTAAATATCTCCATATATAGTAATCTTTATATATACTTCTTGGTTTTGAATCCAAAAAGTTCATACTAATCTCTTTGGCATTTACAAAAGAGATTAGTATGAAAAATAATACAAAAAGAGTTTTCACCTTTTTTATAGTGACCTTAAGATGTTTGATAGTAATAGCTGTATAAATTGGAGCAATAGTATCAAAATAACAGGAGCAAGATCTATACCCCCAATAACAGTAGGTATATATCGTCTAATCCAAGAGTAAACCGGTTCTGTCAATTTATATAAAGTTTGTACTATAGGATTGTACGGATCAGGTCTAACCCATGTAATTAAAGCAGCAATGATAACAACCCAAATATATAAGCCAATTACCATATTTAGCATTTGTATTATAGTAACCAATAGTACCATTTTGATCTCCCTTATTATCTCTTTTATATAAGTTTAATTTCAATCTGTGAATTTTAAAAAAATCATATCAATTTTTTCCTTAATTTCCACTCTTATATGTATAAAATTTGTGATAAGTTTGCCAATATTATATCTTGGTTAATAATTTATACAAATTTGAGTTTAAGTAATATTTTCATATAATTAAGCAATTTTATATATTTGCAGAGGTTTTTATGGATATTGATTTAAAAAGAATATCGCTTTTTTCAAGTTTTACAGATGAAGAGTTAAATGAAATAAAAAAATTTACATCTATTAAAACATATAAGGCGGGAGATATATTGTTTTATGAGCAAGAAGAGCCTCAGTATCTTTTTCTTCTTTTGTCAGGCAAGATAAATTTATATAAAACAAATTCAAAAGGTAGGCAATTATATATTCATACCATAGAAGCCATTGATTTTGTCGGAGAAATTTCAGCTTTTAAAAATGTACCATTTTCTGTAACTGCAGAGTGTGCGACTTGTTGTGAGATTTTAAAAATCAATTATCATAAAATAGATAAAAATATATTTGAAAAATTTTTTTTCTGTAAAAAACTAATAGATTTGATATATAATAAAATGTTAATATTGATGAATGTTATAGATAATAGTTTTTTAACTTCTCAAGAGAGAGTGGTAAAATTGATTTTAAATGATGTTTCTGATTTTGATGATGCAACATATACAAATATCGCTAAAAAATTAAATATGACTCCCGAAACATTATCAAGAATTTTAAACAAATTAAAAAAAGAGGGATATATCAATATTGATAAAAATCATAAAATTAAAATTGTATCAAAACAGGATTTGAAAAAAATATGCGATTAGAGGCAAAATGTATTTAAAAGATATAACACTATTTAATAGCTTAAGCAAAAAAAATTTAGAAGAGATTGAAAAGATTTCTTCTAAGGAAGATTTCAAAGCAGGAAATATTATATTTTACGAAGGCGATAAGCCAATTTTTCTGCATATTCTCTTAGAAGGTGTTGTTAAATTATATAAAACAGACTCTAAAGGACGACAGATATATATCCATCAATTTACTCCTGTTTCTCTTATTGGAGAGTTGGCAAATTTTGAAAATATTCTCTTTCCTGCAACTGCAGAAGCTATAACAAAATGTAAAATCCTTAAAATTGAATATTCAAAATTTGATAATAATTTTTTAAGAAATCCAAATGTTTCTTTTGAAATCATAAAATCGCTATCAAAAAAAACTAAAATATTATCAAATATAATACATCAAGAGATGATTTTATCTACTGATGCCAAAATAGCAAAACTTATAGTAGAACATCTCGAACTTTTTAAGCAATTAAAAAATGGTCAAATAGCATCATTGGTCAATATTACTCCTGAAACACTTTCAAGAATATTGACAAAATTTAAAAAAAAGAGATATATAGAGAGTACCAATAGCCACAATCTTGCAATATTGGATAAAAAATCTCTCGAATCTCTCTATAGATAAAAACTAATTTTTTGACTTAAATCAATGTTTTAATAGTTTATCTATACTATAATTATAATTTTAAATATTATATTTAAAAAAACGAAGCAAACTCTCTTGGAAAAAGGGTTTGATAGTTGAAAAATAGGGTGGGGTACAATCTTACAAGGAGGAAATATGAAGTTAAGTAATGTCCTATGTTTAGCTGCCGGAACAATGTTGGCAGCAACAATGGCTCAAGCGGGTACTTCGAAGATGGACTTTGCAAAAGTCTATGAGAAGGAGTGTCAAGGTTGTCACGGTCCTATCCACCAAGGTGGTGTGGGAGCTGATCTTAGACCGAAAGCATTAAAGAAGAAAAATGCACAAATGTTGGCAGAAACCATTATGGGTGGTAGAGCCGGAACTGCTATGCCTTCATGGAAACATATGTTTTCAAAAGATGATGCTGCGGGTATGGTTGATTGGTTGGAGAATTGGAAAAATACAGTTACCCTAAAACTTTCTTTACAAGATGTTAAAAAAAGTTGGAAAAAGTTAGCTGATAGAGAAAAACTATACAAAAAATATCCAACTCCTACAGATGTAAAAAGTGTAAAAGATATAATTTTTGCAACTGAGAGGGATGCCTCTTTGGTTGATTTTATCGATGGTACTACCGGTAAGGTTTTAAGCAGACATAAAGCCGGATTTGCTGTGCATGTTACTGTTACAAACAAAAGAATTCCAAGATATGCTTACTCAATTAGTAGATCAGGAAGACTTACAATGTTTGATCTAAATGCTCCGGGACAACCTGCTGTCGCAAGTGTACAAGTCGGACAAGAAAGTCGTGGTCTTGCAGTTAGTCCAAATGGCAAATATGTAATGGCCGGTAACTACAATCCGGGTGGTGCTGTACTTTGTGATGCTATGACTTTGGAGCCTTTAAAAGTTTATCCAACTTCAAGTGTTATTGATACAACGGGAAATATAGGACCAAGCAGAGTTGCTTATATAGCTGATACTCCTTATGCTCCATATTTTACTTTTGCATTGAAAGACGGTGGACATGTATATATAGTTGATTACTCTAAACCTAACTTCCCAATCGTTGGAGATATTCCAAATATTGGTAAAATACTTCATGATGCTTTTGAGAACGAAGGTAAGCAGATGGGAAGATTTGTTTATGTTGCTTCTCAAGGTAGTGACTTGATGGGTGTTATAGATCTTAAGACAAAAA
This sequence comes from Campylobacterales bacterium, assembly GCA_027065125.1. GTDB lineage: Bacteria > Campylobacterota > Campylobacteria > Campylobacterales > JALSKU01 > JALSKU01. Next base: position 37,124 of record JAMOOV010000129.1, read on the forward strand.
AATTGGCTGCAAAAGTTTACACAGGTCCAGGAACAAAACCGCATCCTGGTCAAGGAAGCTCTTGGTATAATGATAAATACGGACAACTTAATGCTACAAACAGCATGAATGTCGGTGATGTTGTTATATGGGATATGAATAACGAAGTTGTTGCAAATGTTCCTACTGCAGGTGGTGGACTTTTTGTGGGAACAAGCAAAGATAGCCCATATATTTGGTCAGATTGTGTTCTTGGCGGACCTCACAACTACAATAAAGTTTATCTAATCAATAAGCAAACTCTTAAAGTTGATAGAATTATAGAGGTTGGTAAGAAAAAAGGACATTTGATCGATGCTCATACAGGTAAAGTTCTTCAAACTTGGGATGCTACTCAGTATAAAACAGTTAAGCACAAAGAGGTTAAATCTAAAGTTTCTGATGAGACTTTGG
>JAMOOV010000130.1 GCA_027065125.1 Campylobacterales bacterium
ATATGACAGACTCTAATAATACACTTGAAATTACAGGTGATGGTAACGGAGACAGTACAATAGTTGCAGGTGAAGATAATGTTTCAACTATAGATACCCAAGGATGGAATAAATTGTCAGAAACACATGATGGTGCTACTGGCACAACAACATATGAGTATTCTAAAGATGGTTCTACAGATAGTATTACTTTAGTCATTGATGACAATATTAATAATACAGGTTTATAACAAATAGACCTGTATTTTTGCTACAATAATAAAAAGAAGCACAAAAGGACAACATAACGTGAGTGCAAATATTGTCATTGTAGAGGATGAAGAGGATTTACTGGAGCTCTTAGAGTACAATCTTGCTAAAGAGGGTTTTGAGACCATCGGTTTTTTAAATACAAAAACTGTGGCGCAGATACTTGATGAAGAGGATGTAGACTTGCTTATCATGGACAGAAATCTTCCGGGGGTTGAGGGGAGTGAATTTGTCAAAGAGCTGCGTGAGGATGGTCTTGATGTTCCTGTCATCTTTTTAAGTGCAAAAGATAGAGATGAAGATATAGAAGAGGGATTTGAGCGAGGTGGCGATGACTACATAACAAAACCTTTTAATATGAAAGAGCTCATCTTGCGTGTGCGCTCCATCTTAAAAAGAACATCTAAAAAACATAACGAAGGGAAACTTATATTCCGTGATCTGATACTTGACAAAAGTACACGTGAGCTCTTGGTTAATGGGAAAAATGTTGAAGTTACCAAGCTGGAGTTTGATCTGTTAGTAGAGTTCATTATGAATAAAAACTCGGTACTTGAGCGTGATTATCTCTTGGAAAATGTCTGGGGAGATAGTGAAAACTATCAATACAAGACTGTTAATGTGGCTATTAACAGGCTCAAAGAGAAGATAGACCCTCATAAAAGCAAAGATTACATCCAAACAGTTCGAGGCGTTGGTTACAAGCTGTGCTAAAACTTTTTAAAGATATCTATTTTCATTTTATTGTAAAAGTTATTGCATTGTTTTTTTTGCTTTTTATTTTTATATACATTATTTTACATACTCCATCTATAAATGAAAGTATGCGGTGGTTTTTTGTAGTATTTGCATTTTTGGTAACATCTGGAGTTATTGTTTTTATGGCGTACAGACTTCATAAGAAACTTAAAGAAGATATAGATGCCTTAAGTGATTATCTTAAAAAAATAGATGCAAAAGAGTATGATGCAGAGATAAAAATTATACACTCTATAGATTTTTTAGAACTCTCACTTCTGTTAAAAAATCTTGTCAAAAGAATCTATCAAAAAGAGAAAAAAGCATCAAAAAAATAGCATAATGCAATATTTTTATCTTTTGCTTTTTTCTTGAGCTATATTTTCATCTACAGGAGCAGTAGATGAAAGATTTTCGTGCAATTATTGAAAGTTTACGAGAGTATGTGGCAAAAGATGGCAGAAAAAAGGTTTATGACAAAGAGATTGCCGCACTGCTTGGCATCTCTCAAGCCCAGTTTGCAACGATAAAAAAGCGCAATACAACACCCTATGTAGAGATATTAGAGTTTTGTAAAAGAGAGGGGATCTCTTGCTGTGAGCTCTTTTTCGATTAGATCTTTGACTGGATCGTTACTTTTTTGG
>JAMOOV010000131.1 GCA_027065125.1 Campylobacterales bacterium
CGACTTTTTGAAAAACTAAGACTGCAACTGCTTGTTATTACACCAAAACAGAAGATTAATGTAATAGAACCATTTGTAAAGAGTGTCCATTTTGTGCATAATCAAGATGGAATGGATTCGACACTTATCTCTATGAGTATTGAAAACTATATAAAAAACAAGAAAAAATAGATGCACTTTTACGATATAAAACAGCTGTATAAAAAGATAGAGAAGTTTTATAACAATGGCGATATTTTTAGAAGTTACATAGAAAACAGTTCTTTTTTTCCTTTGGTAATCTCTCTGAAAAAAGTGCAACAAAAAGATATTCAAAACAACTACGCTCTTTTTTCAAAAGAGTTGCACTCCCTGCAGAAAACACCCCTTCCGCTTCTTTACAAAGAGTTTGATTTTAAAACACTTGGCAGACAAAAACTTCCCACAAGCATAGAGATAGAAACGCTTGATCAGTTTTTGTCTCTTATACACAAAGCAAAAGAGTATAAAAACTTTACACTGCTGTATGCGATGATTACTCAAAAATATTCTGCACTGCAAGCACTTTTTTTTAAAAAACCGTTTTTTGTTTTAGAGTATGCGCGTGAATGGGAGAAGTTTTTTCTAATCTTAGACTTTTTTTTAGATAATAGACAACAAAATCTCTACATAAGAGAGATAGGTTTAGAGGCAATTGATACAAAATATATACAAAAACATATAAAAATACTCGATACACTCCTCTCTTGTATTATGCAAACAGATCCATTAAAGAGTCTGCGTGAGTATGCTTTTGAAAAAAAATACCACTTAAAATATCCATTGCCACAGATACATTTTAGAATTTTAGATAAAAATCTTTTTATAGCAGGTTTGAGTGACATTACCCTTAATATTGATGAATTTGTCAAGTTAGATATAGCGTGTAAAGAGGTTTTTATTGTTGAGAATAAAATGACAACTTTGGCATTTCCAGATAAAAAAGAGAGTATAGTAATCTTTGGAAGCGGATATAAAGTTGGTGCATTAAAAGATGTAGTATGGCTTCAAGAAAAAAAAGTTTATTATTGGGGAGATATAGATGCTGATGGCTTTGCCATACTTTCACAGATACGGGGTTATTTTGCAAATATTCAATCACTATGTATGGACGAGAAAACATTGCAAACTTTTGAGCACTTTGTTGTAGAGGATAACAAAGCTACATTTAAAGAGCTACAACATTTAACACTACAAGAGAAAAAACTTTATAAAAAATTAAATAATCGTCGGCTTGAACAAGAGCGAATACCGTTTGCATGGTTTTTGCAGATAATTGACAAAGGAAGAAAAAATGTATGACATAATTTATATAGGTGGTGGACTGAACTATGCTGGGGCTATTGTCGCGGCTAAAAATGGCAAAAAGGTGGCACTTATTGAGAAAGATCTCAACCAGCTTGGTGGGGTTTGTTTGCATAAAGGGTGTATTCCTTCCAAGATGTTTTTGCATTATGCAAACCTTGTGTATGAGAGTAAAAGTGAGATTTTAGAGGGTGTAGTGAAACTCTCTCAACCAACACTGTTTGAGAAAAAAGATGCACTGCTTAAGAATGTGACAAAGGTTGTGCAAAAACAGTGTA
>JAMOOV010000132.1 GCA_027065125.1 Campylobacterales bacterium
AAATTATCAAACAAAATCCAAACAATGTAGCCAAATACAAAGAGGGTAACGAAAGACTTTTCGGCTTTTTTGTAGGTCAAGTCCTAAAAGCCACCGGAGGCAAAGCCAACCCGCAAATGGTAAATGAGTTTGTTAGAAAAAAATTAGAAAAATAAAAGCATAACGAGACTACTAATCAAACTCTTTACATTTAAATATTATTTTGGTATAATTGTAACTTGTTTTGACTTTTGAAATAATCCCTCTGTGATCAAGAGTCGTAAAAACACCGTTTTATGGCGGTAAGAGGCACTATTTTATATACTGCAACTTTTTACCTCCATATATATTTACATCATAAAAGGAATAAAATGACAGTAGTTAGACTAACAAGAATGGGTAGAAAGAAAAAACCTTTTTACAGAATCGTAGTAACAGACAGCAGAAAAAGAAGAGATGGCGGTTGGATAGAGTCCATAGGGTATTACAATCCTCTAACAGAACCTGAAACTATCAAATTTGATGAAGAAAGACTTGCATACTGGAAAAGTGTAGGTGCGAAACTTAGTGACAGGGTAAAAAAAATAACCGGTTCAAAGTAAAATGGTAAAAGATTTTATAAAAGAGTTTGCACTACTTCTTGTAGATAAGCCCGAAGTTGTGAAGGTCGAAGAGAAAGTTATAGATGATACTTTTAGCGAGATAACCATCTATGCTGACAAAGGTGATACCGGCAAACTCATCGGCAAAGAGGGTAAAATGATAAACTCTCTAAAGACGGTGATATCAGGTTGTAAAGCTAAAGACAACAGATCATATAAGGTTATGGTAAAAGCTATTGAAGAGTAAAAACGATCTTTTAAAGATAGCTCAGATCGGGAAAACCATCGGTGTAAGAGGAGAATTAAAACTTCACATCAAAAGCGATTTTCCCGAACAATTCAAAAAAGGCAATATTTTTATCATTTCAAAAGACAAAACACTCAAAATAGAGAAATTTAATCCTAAAAGATTTGTAGTTAAATTTGAGGGATATGATACTATCGAAGATGCATCATCTTTGATAAACAAATTTTTATATACCACTTATGAAGACACTCAAAAAAATTGCTCTCTCAAAAAAGATGAATTTTTTTGGTTCGATTTGATAGACTCAAAAGTTATAGAAAATGACAATATTCTTGGAATAGTTGAAAATATAGAGAGATTTGAGCCAAATGATTTTTTAATCATAAAAAGCGATAAAAAATTTATTGACGAGGGATATTCCAAAACTTTTTTGATACCTTATATCGAAAGATATGTCATTGAGTTCGATAAAGATAAAAAGATAGTTTACACAAGAGATACTTTTGAAATACTGAAAAATTCATGAAGTTTACTTTTGTTACTCTCTTTCCATCTATCATAAAATGCTATTTTAATGACTCCATACTAAAAAAAGCGATAAATAAATCACTTATAAAAGTAGAATTTGTAAATCCAAGAGATTTTAGTACAGATAAACATAAGAAAGTGGATGCCCCTTTAGTCGGAGGAGGTGCAGGGATGCTTATGACACCACAACCTCTCTCAAGTGCTATCGAAGATATAAAACAAAAAAGCCCAAAAGTGCATATAATCTTTTTAACACCCTCAGCAAAACCATTTAGACAAAAAGATGCCAAAAGACTCTCTAAAAAAGAGCATATTGTCTTAGTCAGCGGGAGATATGAAGGCTTCGATGAGAGGATTATAGAGCTTTATGCTAATGAACTCTTTTCTACGGGAGATTATATATTAACCGGAGGAGAGCTACCATCGTTGATCATATGTGATGCTATAAGTAGGAATATCCCAGAAGTCCTTGGAAACGAGACATCTTTAGATGAAGAGAGTTTTGAAAATATGACTTTAGAAGCTCCCTCTTTTACAAAACCGGATATTTTTAAAAAAAATAGCATCATTAAAGAGTTTTTAAAGGGAAATCACGGTAAAATTGCAACCTTAAAATATGATTTATCGCTTTTAAAGACAAAATATTACAGACCCGATTTGTACAAAAAAGCAAAAATAAGGATAAAAAATGAGAAATAGATATATAGAAAATTTCGAGCAAAAACAAATAAGCGAGAAAAAAGTACCTGAGTTTAGAGCTGGAGACACTCTTAGAGTTGCTGTAACCATCAAAGAGGGCGACAAAACAAGGATTCAGAATTTTGAAGGTGTTTGTATCGCCAAAAGAGGAACAGGTTCAGGAGCTAGTTTTATCGTAAGAAAAATGGGTGCTAACAATATAGGTGTAGAAAGAATTTTCCCTCTATATAGCGACAGTATAGACAGTATTACCGTACTAAGAAAAGGTAGAGTTAGAAGAGCTAAACTTTTTTATCTAAGAGAAAGAAAAGGTAAAGCCGCAAGAATTAAAGAACTTAAAAGAAAATAATTCAAAACTTGAAAAGGTCAAAATTTGACCTTTTCTCTTTCTGCAATCAATCCAAAGGGAAAACCAAAGAAGAATAAGATGAGTGCATTGAAAAAGTACTCTGTCTATTTTTTATTAGAAAAATTTCATGTCCTAAGTCGGAAATTTTATCACAAAAACTGCACCTCTTTTAGAGTTATAAAAAGTCAATTTTCCTCGCATATTATCTTCTATGATTAGTTTTGACATATACAACCCTATCCCTGTTCCTTTTCCTACATCTTTTGTGGTAAAGTATGGCTCAAATACTCTATCTGTTATATCTTTGGGTATTCCTCCTCCATTGTCTTCTATAATTAACTCATCTTTTTTTAGTATTATATCAATCTTACCATCTTTTACATTATTTTCCGATATGACATCTTTTGCATTATTTATAAGATTTAGTATAACTTGTTTAAATTCACCCTTATATCCATCAATATAAAAATCATTACCTACAATATTTATCTCTATTCCTCTGCTTTTTAACTGTTCACTCTGTATATTTATAACCTCTTTGATTGCTTTTTCAACACTAAAAGATTGCTTTTGCTTATCAATCCTGAAAAAATTTCTAAAGTCGTCTATAGTTTTTGACATAAATTTTATGGTTTTCATGTTTTTATCAATAAATTTCTCTAAAAAGTTTTTATCTATCAAACCATCATTATAGTCATCATCAAGATTTTGTATATTTATCGACAAAGCATTTAGAGGTTGTCTCCACTGATGGGCGATTGCACCTATCATTTCTCCCATAGATGCTAATTTTGACTGTTGCTGAAGTAGTTTATCTTTTTTGATATTCTCCGATACTGCCTTTTCTATCTTTTGATGCAATTCATCTCTATATTTTTCAAAAAGTTGTTTTGTCTTTTTTGAAAAATACAGAGAAAATATAATTGAGAGTAAAATTGAAAGAAACACAATAGAAAATACAACAATCATAAAATCAAATAACTGCTTTTGAAGCCTTATCTCATCTTGATGAATTTGTTCATTTATATATTTAAGATATACACCTCTACCTATGATACAATCCCACTCTTTAAAGTACTTAACAAAACTTATCTTCTTGTCTATGGTACCAGTAGCAGGATTTTTCCAATAATATGATACAAATGCTCCATTAGGGTTTGATTTTGCGGCTTTAATAAATAGTTTTATGATTTCTTTGCCATTTTTATCTTTTAAATTGATTATATTTTTACCAATCATATTTTGCATATAGGGATGTGATAGAAGCACTCCTTTTGAGTCATTGATCCAAAAATATTCGTTTTTCTCATATATATGGTGTTGAATTCGACCAAATACCTGTTTTTGTATCTTTTTTTTCATATCTTCCATATATTCACCGGTTCCAATTACCAAATCAAATTTTTTTATATATTTTATATAATCTATCTTTTCAAATTTTTTATCCGTTTTTGAGTTTGGTTTTTTAAAAAATAGAGAAAAATAACCACTACCCTTGCCATTTTTTAATACTTTTTCATTTCTATTGTATGGAGATTCTCCACTTTTTGTTTTCATTAATTTATTATTTTTACCGATAAATTTTTTTATGGCATGTGCTTTTACTTCTCCTGTAGTTCTATTGTATGCAAAAAAATAACCTCTGCCATTATTATATCTTTTTACATTTAATATTTGTATAAAGATTTTTTCCAGCTTTTTTGGAGGTATATTTGGATTTTGTTTGATTAGATTATTTGCAAACAAAGAGAGTTCTTCTGTTTTATTTTTTATATCTTGTTTTGTTTGATATCTAACTTGTTTTGCGATGCTGGATATATCTTGTATCAATTCATTAACTCTTTCTTTGATAATCTCCTTTTTTTCTAAAATCAACCTATGTTTGAGTTCTGCGACTCTCTCTTTTTTAAAATTATATAAGTAAAAAAAGAGAGATAGAGAAATTATAATTGTAAATATGCCTATAGTAATTATGGGAAATCTAAAAATATTTTTAGCAATTTTTTTTTCTAATGAATTTTGCTCTATAATATCCATACGATACAACCTACAATAAAATTTATATTTATTGTATCCAAATTATTTTTAATTAATTGACAAATTGAACTAAAAACATATAAAAAATAGTTCCGCCAAAAATAGACACAAGATAATTTGTAAATCTACAATGCACTATAGCAGTAAAGAAAATGGATGCTATCTCTTTTGTTCCGTAGGGTGCCTCGGTAAAATTAACTCCGCTTAATGTGTAAAAAATGAGTATCGTCATTATAATCGGGGGGAAACTTTTCTCTACAAATAAAATAAACTTCGGAGGCTCGTGCTTTATGAAAAATAGAAATGGAAAAACTCTTGTGAGAAAATTTGCTACCGCCATAACAGTTATAGCAATATAAATCTTTTCTTGAGTCATTTTTCAAGCCTTTTTTTAAACAAAAACATTAAAACGATAGAAAATAGTATGGCAAAAAGAAGCATATTTTCCCTACTAACAACAAAAAATGTCACAATACTTGCAAATGCACCTATAAAAAAAGGAGTTAAATTTTTATCTTTTTTATACTGTTCAATTGCTAAAACAACAAACAAGGCAGTCAGCGAAAAATCAAGCCCTTTGGTATTAAAATGAATACTATTCCCAAAAATAGAACCCATTAAAGTACCGCTAATCCAATAGGATTGATTTAACAAAGAGAGATAAAAGTAGTACCACTTTTTTTTGATATTCTCTTTTTCTTTTATTGTAGTTAAAAGTGCATAAGTTTCATCAGTTAGTGCAAATATCAAATATGGCTTAAACTTAGTTTTTTTAAATTTTTTAAGAAGCGATAAACCGTAAAAAGATTGTCTGATATTTACCATGATGGAGGCTATAAATATATCAATCATTCCAAGCTTTGAGCTAAAAAACCCAACTGCTAAAAACTGTAAAGCTCCGGCATATATAACTATCGACATCAAAAGTGCTATATACCAAGGCTTACCGCTTGAAATAAGCAAAAGACCAAATGCAAAACCCAAAACGGTATAACCCATCATTACCGGTATAGATGTTTTAAATGCTATTTTGAACTCTCTACTGTGTAAATCCACTATATACCTTTAAAAAATATAGGAAATATTTTATCTTAAAATTGCTTTATGTAGTATCAAACGACCCTCTACCAATATATCACAGAGGGTCAATAAGATATAATCACTAATGAGAAAGAATTTGACTTAAAAAGAGTTTTAGCCTATCTGATTCCGGATTTTCAAAGAACTCTTTAGGAGGATTTTCTTCTATGATTTGTCCTGACTCCATGAAAACAACTCTATCGGCAACCTTTTTTGCAAAACCCATTTCATGAGTTACACATATCATTGTTCTACCCTCATTTGCAAGCTCTACCATTACATCCAAAACTTCCGCAACCATCTCCGGATCAAGTGCAGAAGTTGGCTCATCAAAAAGCATTATAGAAGGATTTTTACATAAACTTCTGGCGATAGCAACTCTTTGTTGTTGTCCGCCACTTAGTTGATTTGGATACTTTTTGGCTTGATCAGCTATACCCACTCTTTCGAGATATTTCATAGCAGTTTCAACAGCCTCTTTTTTAGGAGTTTTTTTTACCCAGATAGGAGCGAGGGTAAGATTATCAAGTATTGTTAGATGGGGAAATAAATTGAAATGTTGAAAAACCATTGCAACATCTTCTCTTATGGCTTTTATCTTTTTGACATCATCACAAACTTCTATACCGTCAACATTGATGCTACCCTCTTGAAATTGTTCAAGATAATTTATACATCTTATAAGAGTTGATTTTCCTGAACCAGATGGTCCGCAAACTACAACAATTTCTCCTTTTTTAATATTCATATTTATATCTTTTAAAACATGAAAATCACCATACCATTTATTTAAATTCTTTATCTCTATTATATTTTTATTTTCCATTTTTTATCCTATTTTAAATCGGTATTAAATCTATTTTCTAAACTTTTACTATATTTGCTCATTGCAAAACAGAAAACCCAAAACACAATCGTTACAAATACATATCCCTCTTTTTCAAAACCAAGCCAATGAATATCACTACTTGTAAGTTGAACCATAGCTAAAAGATCAAAAAGTCCGATGATAAGCACAAGTGTCGTATCTTGAAAAAGAGCTATAAACGAACCCACAAGATTTGGTATAGCAACTTTTAAAGCTTGAGGTAAAATAACAAGTAACATTTTTTGCCAATACGAAAGCCCTATTGCATCTGCAGCCTCATACTGACCTTTTTGTATAGATTGTAATCCTCCTCTTATAATCTCTGCTATATATGCCGCTTGAAAAAATGATATACCTATCAATGCTCTTAATAATTTGTCAAATGTTACCCCTTCGGGGAAAAATAGTGGCAAAATAACTGACGACATAAAAAGTATAGTAATCAAAGGGACCCCTCTGATAAATTCAATATATGTTACCGATACACTTTTTATGATAGGCAAATTAGACTGTCTGCCAAAAGCCAAAACGATACCGATAGGAAAAGATGCTATGATACCAACACCAGCAACGATAATAGTAAGCATCAATCCGCCCCATTTGTTAGTATCTACAACACTAAGTCCAAAATATCCACCTCTTATCAATATAAAGACTAAAATCATATAAAGTGTAAATAGAACAATTTTTGCCATATTGTTTTTGATAAACTTAAATGCAAGTATCAAAACTCCAAAAAGTACATATACCGTATTTGGCCTCCAATGCAAATCCAAAGGATAAAAACCATACATATACATATCTAACTTAGCTTTTATAAAGAGCCAACAAGCTCCGGTACCAGTACAGTCAGCTCTACTATTGCCTACAAAATGTGCATCAATTATCGCCCATTTTACAAAAGGAGGAATTATCAAATATAGAAAATAAAATCCGAGAAATGTCATAGCACTGTTTAAAGGAGAAGAGAATAGATTTTCTCTCAACCAACCTATAATACCTTTTGAAGTTATCGGAGCCGGTTTTTCGTTTACTTTTTCATATACCATTATCTCTCCTTTATCTTCATTTTATGATTTATCCAATTAAGTAGCATAGAAACTAAAAGACTTACAACAAGATAAACAGCCATAGTCATAGATATCATCTCTATCGCTTGTCCTACTTGATTGAGTGCGGTTCCAGCAAAAACAGTTACAACTTCGGGATAACCTATCGCCGTAGCCAAAGATGAGTTTTTAACGACATTTAGATATTGATTTATAGTTGGCGGTATCGCTATCCTTATAGCTTGAGGCAAAACTACAAGTTTGAGTGACTGATAAGGACTTAATCCTATAGATGTGGCCGCCTCTTTTTGCCCTTTTTTTACAGCTTCTATACCGCTTCTTATAGCTTCTGCTATAAAAGTTGCAGTATATATCGTCAAAGCAAAAACAAGAGCTAAAAATTCAGGAGAAAATACTTTTCCGCCTCTAAAGTTAAAACCTTTTAAATGAGGCATATTCCATACTATCTTATCCGGACCTAAAAGATAAAAAAGATAAGGAGTTACAAGAAGTATCAAAATACCCCATGGTAAAAAGAAAAATTCCTCCCCGGTTTCCTCTTGTCTTTTATTTAACCATCTATTGATAAAATATACCGCCAAAATAGCAACAATAATTCCGACGACTACATATATACCGCTTGCACCAAATATCGGCTTTGGCACAATAATACCTCTATTATTGATAAATATCGAGTTGAAAAACTCTATACTTTTTCTAGGCGGAGGCAAAGTTGCCAATACAACATTGTACCAAAACAGTATCTGCAAAAGTATAGGAATGTTTCTAAAAGTATCTATATAAGCACTTGCCAATTTTGCAATTATCCAGTTTTTGGAAAGTCTTGCGACACCGATTATAAGACCAAGTATAGTAGATAATACTATTGCCCAAAAGGATACTATGAGTGTATTTAGTACACCAACTTCAAAAACAGTCCAATATGTGCTTGCTTCACTATAAGAAATAGGAGATTCATTGATTGCAAATCCTGCAGTAGTATCCAAGAAGGCAAATCCCGTTCTTATGCCTCTTTGTTCTATATTGTGTAGAGTGTTAGTTCCAATATACCACAAAAAGGCAACCAGACCAATAACAGTTAGAAGCTGAAACAAAATCCCTCTAACTTTTTGATTTCTTAAAATAGATAACATTCTTCTCCTTTATCATAAGGCGGGAAAATCCCGCCCTTTTTTAGTCCGTCAATTACAATATATCTACTATCTAAACGGAGGAGAGTATTGTAAACCACCATTTTTCCAAAGAGCATTCAAACCTCTTTTGATTTTTAGTGGTGTTTTTGGTCCGACATTTCTATCAAAAGATTCTCCGTAGTTACCTACTTGTTTGATAATGTTATACAACCAATCTTTTTTTAAGTGTAGATTTGCTGCCATATTTCCCTCAACCCCAAGCATTCTTTTTATCTCAGGATCTTTTGAATGAGCTTTTAAATCATCTACATTTTTACTTGTGATACCCTTCTCTTCAGCAGCAACCATTGCAAAAAATGACCATTTTACTATATTGAACCATTCATCATCACCTTGTCTAACAACAGGACCTAATGGTTCTTTTGAAATAATCTCAGGTAGTACTACTGATTTTTCAGGATGTTTCATTTTAACTCTTAGAGAATAAAGCTGAGATTGATCTGTTGTTAAAACATCACATCTTCCTGTAATATAACCGTTAAGAACTTGATCGTTAGTATCATAAGAAACCAATTTATACTTCATGCCATGACTTCTAAAATAATCAGCCAAATTTAACTCCGTAGTAGTTCCGGCTTGCAAACAAACTGAAGCACCATCAAGCTCTAAAGCACTCTTTACACCTATTGCTTTATGTACCATAAAACCTTGACCGTCATAGTAATTAACACCGGCAAAGTTTAATCCAAGAGATGTGTCTCTTGTCTCTGTCCAAGTTGTATTTCTAGATAGCAAATCAATCTCGCCAGATTGAAGAGCTGTAAATCTCTCTTTTGCATTAAGGTTTACATACTTAACTTTAGATGCATCTCCAAGAACTGCAGCAGCAACCGCTCTACAAACATCTACATCAAGTCCATGCCATTTTCCACTTGAATCTGCCTCAGCAAATCCCGGAAGTCCAGTATTGATACCACATTTTAAATAACCTTGTTTTAAAGTATCCTGCAAAGTTCCAGCATTAGCTGAAAGTGCCAAAGTTGAGGCTGCAAGTAAAGCCGAAATAGCTACTTTTGATAATAGTCTCATGTTTTCTCCTTGTTAATTTTTTCATTAATATTATACTAACTTTTTCTATATAACAATCTGTTATTTATAAATAAAAAATAAAGAGTATGTAATTGTTTAAAAATTGTTACAATCAGTAACAAGAGTATATTAAGATTATTTTGATGAAAATTGGAGGTACTAAATAGTATGTAATTATAATGTATTTTTATAATAAATAAGAAAAATAGACAAGACTTTTATCAAAAAGTCTTGTCTGTGATATTTATTAACCGTTTCTTTTTTTGATTATCTCTTCAGCAACATTTTTTGGAACTTCATCATAATGGTCAAATTCCATAGAATATGTAGCTCTTCCTTGAGTGGAACTTCTAAGATCAGTTGAATATCCGAACATTTCAGCCAAAGGAACAAAAGCATTAACTATCTTGTTACCACCTCTTTCATCCATAGCATTTATTTGTCCTCTTCTTCTGTTAAGATCGCCAATAACATCACCCATAAACTCTTCAGGAACTTCAACTTCAACCTTCATAATAGGCTCAAGTATTACAGGATTGGCTTTTCTTGCACCCTCTTTAAAACACATAGATGCAGCAAGTTTAAATGCCATCTCGCTTGAGTCAACATCGTGATAACTACCATCATAAAGAGTAACTTTAATATCTTCAACAGGATATCCTGCAAGAACACCGCTTTGCATAGCCTCTTGAGCACCTTTATCAACAGCAGGAATAAACTCTCTAGGAACAACACCACCTTTAATGGCATTTACAAATTCATATCCGAAACCTTGCTCCATAGGTTCAAGTTTTAAGAATACATGCCCATACTGACCTCTACCGCCTGATTGCTTAGCATACTTATACTCTTGCTCAACAGGCATTTTAATTGTTTCTCTATAAGCAACCTGAGGCTGTCCGACTTCAGCATCGACTTTAAACTCTCTAAGCATTCTATCTACAAGTATTTCAAGGTGTAACTCACCCATACCGCTAATGATAGTCTGACCACTTTCTTCATCTGTTTTTACTCTAAAGCTTGGATCTTCTTGAGCAAGTTTTTGAAGAGCTATACCCATCTTCTCTTGATCAGCTTTGGTTTTCGGCTCAACTGCAACAGATATAACCGGATCAGGGAAATCCATCTTTTCTAAGATCACTTTATCTTTTTCATCAGCTAAAGTATCACCGGTAAGTGTATCTTTTAACCCTACAACTGCACCAATTTCACCAGCATAAAGTTCTTTTATCTCTTCTCTTTTATTTGAGTGCATTTTAAGAAGTCTTCCGACTCTCTCTTTTTTACCTTTTGTTGTATTGTAAACATAACTTCCGCTTTCAAGAACACCTCTATAAACTCTTATAAATGTTAATTGTCCAACAAAAGGATCTGTCATAATTTTAAATGCAAGTGCTGCAAAAGGAGCATCATCAGTTGATTTAACTTCTGTTTTAGTACCGTCTTCATACTCTCCATTTATATGAGCAACTTCAGTAGGAGCCGGCATATACTCTACAACAGCATCAAGCAAAGGTTGAACACCTTTATTTTTAAAAGCAGTACCACAAGTCATAGGAACCAAACTTAGAGATAAACATCCAGCTTTTATACCAGCTTTTATCTCTTCAGTTGTCAACTCTTCTCCACCAAGATATTTCTCCATAAGTTCATCGCTTGTATCAGAAATAGACTCTATAAGATGCTCTCTGTACTCTTCAGCTTTATCTTTCATATCTTCAGGAATATCAACAACTTCATACTTTGAACCCATGGCAGCTTCATCTTCCCAAACATAAGCTTTCATCTCTACAAGGTCAATAACACCTTTAAAGTTATCTTCCGCTCCTATAGGTAATTGAATAGGTACAGGATTGGCTTTTAGTCTCTCTTTTATCTGTCTCTCAACTTCATAAAAGTTTGCTCCGACTCTATCCATTTTATTGACAAATACCATTCTTGGTACTTCGTATCTATTTGCTTGTCTCCAAACAGTCTCGCTCTGAGGTTGAACTCCTCCAACGGCACAAAATACTGCAACAGCACCGTCAAGAACCCTCATACTTCTTTCAACTTCGATAGTAAAGTCAACATGCCCCGGAGTATCTATGATGTTTATTTGATGGTCTTTCCAAAAACAGGTAGTTGCAGCGGAAGTGATGGTTATACCTCTCTCTTTTTCCTGCTCCATCCAATCCATTGTAGCTGCACCATCATGAACTTCGCCTATTTTGTGACTGATACCAGTGTAAAATAAAATTCTCTCGGTCGTTGTTGTTTTTCCGGCATCGATATGAGCAGCAATTCCTATATTTCTAACTCTCTCTATTGGTGTTTTTCTTGCCATAATATATTCCTTTTATTACCAAGCATAGTGAGCAAATGCTTTATTTGCTTCAGCCATCTTATAAGTATCTTCTTTCTTTTTATATGTAGCACCTCTACTGTTTGCAGCATCAAGAAGTTCGTTTGCAAGCCTCTCTGTCATATTTCTTTCACTTCTTCTTCTTGAATATAAAATTAGCCATCTAATTGCAAGAGATTGTTGTCTTGCAGGTCTAACCTCAATAGGAACTTGATAAGTAGCACCGCCTACTCTTCTACTTTTAACTTCCATAACGGGTTTGATATTTTCAATAGCCGCATTAAATACATCGATACCTTTTTCTTCACTTTTCTTCTCTATCAATTTTAGTGCATTATAAAAAATTTCAGTAGCTACACTTTTTTTTCCATCTTTCATAAGTGAATTTATAAATTTTGTAATTACTTTATTGTTATATACCGGATCAGGTAGAACTTCTCTAACCTGTGCTCTTCTTCTTCTCATTTAATTTCCTTCAATTTCAAATTTTAAATTTACTCAAGTTTAACCTACAAAAGTTAAACCTGTTTGACTATTGTTATTTTGGTCTTTTAGTTCCGTATTTACTTCTAGCAACTTTTCTATTTGCAACACCGGCAGCATCCAAAGCACCTCTTACGATATGGTACTTAACACCAGGTAAATCTTTTACTCTTCCGCCTCTTACAAGTACTATAGAGTGTTCTTGAAGATTATGACCCTCTCCACCGATATAACTAATAACCTCAAAACCTGAAGTTAGTCTAACTTTTGCAACTTTTCTCAAAGCTGAGTTAGGTTTTTTTGGGGTCGTAGTATAAACTCTTGTGCAAACACCTCTTCTTTGAGGACACTTTACAAGTGCAGGTGATTTTGACTTTTTGATCACCCTTTTTCTCTCTCTTTTTACCAATTGATTGATGGTAGGCACATCTTTTCCTTTTTTTAAAATTTTATTAATGGAGTTTTCCAAAAATAGACAGTATTTTATCTTTTTATAGCTTTTATTTTGATTAAATTAAGTATTTTTTAAGTAGAAATTTGCGGTAAATATAGCATATCATTTACCGCAAATTATATCAAACAGCCTTTTTAGACTCTATTTTAAATTCTCTATCTTTATACAAACCAGTTCCCACAGGAATGGTTCTTCCGAGAATTACATTCTCTTTTAAATCTTCAAGATAATCTATCTTCGCTGCAATACTTGCTGTTGTTAAAACTTTTGTAGTTTCTTGAAAAGAAGCAGAAGATATGATAGAATCACTTCCTATAGCAGCTCTTGTTACACCAAGAAGTATAGGTTCAGCAATAGCAGGTTCCCCTCCTATGGCAATTATTCTCTGATTTTCTTCCTGAAATCTTCTTCTGCTTATCAAATCTCCAACAATCAACTTAGTATTTCCACTATCAATTATCTTGACTTGTCTTAACATTTGAGAAACGATAACTTCAATATGTTTATCACTTATCGCAACACCTTGAGATCTATAAACTTGTTGGACTTCACTTATGATATATGTATGAAGAGCTTTTTCCCCAAGGATTCTTAATATATCATGACTTGAAACAATACCGTCAGTCAATCTCTCTCCGGCATGAACAAACTCTCCGGCATGAACAAATATCTGGTGATCTTTATTAACTAAATATTCGTAAGATTTACCAGCTGGAGTATCTATAATAATTCTCTCTTTGTTTCTAAGAGGCTTACCAAATCTAATAGTTCCGTCAACTTCAGCTATAACAGTAGCATTTTTAGGTCTTCTTGCTTCAAAAAGTTCACTAACTCTTGGAAGACCACCGGTAATATCCTTAGACTTAGCAACAGCCTTAGGTACACGACCGAGTATCTTGGCTTGTTCAACTTTTTCACCATTTTGTACAAATATCGCCGTTTTAGGATCAAGCTGATATCTTAGTATTTCACCTTTTTCCGTAGCAAGTACAAGAGTTGGTTTAACTCCGCCTGGTAAATACTCATTAACAACAAGTCTGCTCTGTCCGGTCAATTCGTCAAACTGCTCATCAACCGTAACTCCCGGAACGATATCTTCAAATGTTACAGTACCGCTCTCTTCGGCTATAATTGGATTAGAGTATGGATCCCACTCAGCGATAACTGTTTGTTCATTACTTGACGGAGTTGCTATGTTGTCACCTTTTTTAATTTCAGAATTATCTTTAAAATTAATGATAGAGTTTCTAGGTATATAGTATCTAACTGCTTCTCTGCCTTTATCATCAGCAATAACGGCAAAAAGCCCTTTTTCAACAACTTTATGCCCCTGCCCTATTTCATTAAATCTCTCTAAATAATCTCCGATTAGTTTAAAGTATTTTATGACTCCATTGGCTTGTGAAGTAATAGTTTGAACTACCGGCTCACCATCATTGACTTTAAGTTCACTAGCATATGGTATCCTATTTGGAACATTCCAGCCCTCTTTAATAACTTCAACAATACTCTCATTTTTTATAATTTTATCACCGGTTTTATAAGGTATTAAAAATTTACCCTCAACTTTACCGCTAACACCTGCCAATTCATTTGCTTTTGCTATATCATTTTTTCTAAGAACATATTTAACACTCTCATCACCATTTTTAAGCACAATATTTGTTTCATCATGGATATTATTTATCTCAATAGTACCATCAAAAAGGGCTTTTATCTTAGGTTCAACCAACAATATACCTGCATTTCTTCTGTTTGCTACGATTATCTTATCTTCTTTTGTTTTATAAGTTTTAAGATTGTAGTATCTGATAAATCCCTCTTTTTTAGCTGTAATTTGTCTATCTTGAGCTTCTGTAGAAGCCGTTCCGCCGATATGGAAAGTTCTTAGAGTTAGCTGAGTTCCAGGTTCGCCGATAGACTGAGCTGCTACGATACCTACAGCCTCGCCAGGCTTGACAAGTTTACCCTCTCCAAGGTTGATACCATAACATTTTGCACAAACACCTTTTGGAGCCTTACAAGTTATAGGTGTTCTTATGATAACAGATTTAATATCCGCTTCTTTTAAAATCGCAGCTTTTTTCTCATCTATCAAAGTTCCCTCGCTAAATAGAACTTCATTAGTGATAGGATCAATAACATCTTCAGCCAATACTCTTCCTAAAGCTCTCTCATATAAGCTTTCGATAAGATCACCATTTGAAGTTATATCAGCTATCTCGACACCCTCATGGGTACCACAGTCGTGTATAGTAACTTTAACATTTTGAGAAACATCTATAAGTTTTCTTGTCAAATATCCAGCATTTGCAGTTTTCAAAGCGGTATCAGCAAGTCCTTTTCTTGCACCATGGGTTGAAATAAAGTATTCAAGTACATTCAACCCCTCTTTAAAGTTTGAGATAATTGGTGTTTCGATAATACTACCATCTGGCTTAGCCATCAAACCTCTCATACCGGAAAGCTGTCTTATCTGAGCTGCACTACCTCTCGCACCAGAATCTGCCATCATATATATTGAGTTAAATCCGTCCTTATCGCTTTCAACAAGCTTCATCATTTCACTTGCCAAAGTATTATTGGTATCTGTCCAAATATCGATAATTTTATTGTATCTCTCTTGTTCGGTTAAAAGTCCTGCTTGAAATTGTTTTTGTATCTCGACAACTTTTTTCTTAGCCTCTTTTATGTACCCTTCTTTACTTTCAGGTGTTTTTATATCATCTATAGATATAGAAATACCCGCTTTTGTAGAGTATTTAAAACCAAGGGCTTTTAAATTGTCCAAAAATTCAGCGGTTACTTTATAGCCACCCTCTTTAAAGACATAATCAACCAATTCACCTATATCTTTCTTCTTTAATACTTTATTCCAAAGTTCAATCGGTACAAAATCCGGAAGTATGGATTTGACTATCAATCGTCCTGCGGTAGTAAAGATAATCTTTCCATCCACAATAGTTTTAATCTTGGCATGAACATCAAGAGCCTTTGATTCTATAGCTATCATTATCTCATCAATATTTGCAAAAAGTTTATTTTCTCCTTTTACACCAAGTTTTTCCAAAGATATATAGTATGTTCCCAAAATCATATCTTGAGTTGGAACCATTACTGCTTTACCTGATGCCGGTAGCAAGATATTCATACTACTTAACATAAGTATTTTACACTCTGCTATCGCCTCTTGACTCAAAGGAACATGAACAGCCATTTGATCACCGTCAAAATCTGCATTAAATCCACCACAAACCAGAGGATGAAGTCTGATAGCTTTTCCATCTATCAAAACAGGATGAAAGGCTTGAATAGATAGTTTATGAAGTGTCGGGGCTCTATTTAAAAGCACCGGATAATTATCAACAACTTCTTGTAAGCACTCCCATACTTCGTTACTCTTTTCCTCTATCATTCTTTTGGCTTGTTTGATAGTTGTGGAGTAACCTTTCTCTTCAAGTTTTGCCATAAGATGTGGCTTAAATAATTCAAGAGCCATATTTTTAGGAAGTCCACACTGATCCATTCTAAGATTTGGTCCTACTACGATAACACTTCTTCCTGAAAAATCAACCCTTTTACCAAGCAAGTTTTGTCTAAATCTACCCTGCTTTCCTTTTATGATTTCACTCAAAGATTTTAGAGGTCTTTTATTTGCACCCTTTACGGCATTGGCTCTTCTTCCATTGTCAAATAGTGCATCAACCGCCTCTTGGAGCATTCTTTTTTCATTTCTTATGATGATCTCGGGAGCATTTAACTCCATAAGTCTTTTAAGTCTTGAGTTTCTATTTATCACTCTTCTATACAGATCATTTACATCACTAACGGCAAATTTACCGCCATCAAGTGCAACAAGAGGTCTAAGATCAGGTGGAAGAACCGGTAGTATAGTTATCATCATCCATTCCGGTCTATTTCCGCTATTTAAAAAATCTTCCGTAATTTTCAATCTTTTAACAATAGTCTTTTTCTTTGCTTCGGAATTCGTGGATTCCATTGCACTTTTTAAGTTTTCAAGCAACTCTACAAGATCAAGTTCTTTCAATAAATCTTTTACAACTTCTCCACCCATTTGAGCATCAAAACCACTACCATCATATCTTTTCATCAATGATTGGTACTGCTCTTCATTTAAGACATCATATTTGGCTACGGGCTTTTTATTTTCATTATCATAGTAAGCATCTCCACTCTCTTTTACGATATAAGCCTCATAGTAAAGTACCCTTTCAAGATCTTTCATCTTTACACCAAGAAGTGTACCTATTCTACTGGGTAGTGAGTTTACATACCATATATGAGATACGGGAGTTACAAGCTCAATATGCCCCATTCTACTTCTTCTAACTTTAGAACTTATAACTTCAACACCACACTTTTCACACTTGATACCTTTATATCTCATCTTTTTGTATTTACCGCAAAGACACTCATAGTCTCTAATAGGACCAAATATCTTGGCACAAAAAAGACCATCTCTTTCAGGCTTTAATGTTCGATAGTTGATGGTTTCAGGCTTTTTAACCTCTCCATAACTCCAAGAGAGTATAGTTTCAGGACTTGCAAGTCTTAACTGAAACTGATCAAAATCTCTTGGTCTATTCTCTTCGTTTATCTCAACTTCAACTATTTTCTTCATTATCATCTTCCTCTTTATAAATACGAACATCGAGTGCTAAAGATTTTAGCTCATTAGTTAAAACAAAAAATGTCTCAGGAATTCCTGTTTGAGGTACATTTTCGCCCCTTGTTAGAGCTTTGTATGCCTTTACACGACCCTCTACATCATCTGATTTGATAGTCAACATCTCTTTTAAAGTATTCGCTGCACCGTAAGCTTCAAGTGCCCAAACCTCCATTTCACCAAATCTTTGACCTCCAAACAATGCTTTACCGCCAACAGGCTGTTGAGTAACAAGTGAGTATGGTCCGGTACTTCTTGCATGTACTTTTTCATCAACAAGATGGTGAAGTTTTAACATATACATATAGCCAACATTAACTCTCTCTTCCATCTTTTCTCCGGTTTTACCATCATAAAGTTCGGTTTTACCATCCATATCAATTTTAGCCAATTCAAAAAGCTTTTTAAACTCATCCTCATTGACACCTTCAAAGATAGGTGTAGCAAATTTAACTCCCTTGCTCCAATCTCTTGCATACTCTAAAAGCTCATCATCACTCAAAGAATCAACAAAATTTTTCGCATCGATAAGCTTGGCAATCTCTGCTATATTTATCATTTTTTCCCTAAGCTCTTTTATCCAATCACCCTGTTTCTTTTTAAAAATTTCTTCGATCTGATTTCCAAGTCTTTTTCCCACAAGTCCCAAGTGAACTTCTAAAATCTGACCTATATTCATCCTTGAAGGAACACCAAGAGGATTTAAACAAACTTCAACAGAAGTACCGTCTTTTAGATATGGCATATCCACTTCGGGAACAATGTTAGAAACGATACCTTTGTTACCGTGTCGCCCAGCCATTTTGTCGCCTACTTTTAATTTTCTTTTAGTAGCTATATAAACTTTTACAAGCTTAACAACACCGCTTGGCAAAATATCATCTTTCTTAAGGATTTGAAGTTTTGCATCATGTTCTTCTTTGAGATATTTCTTTTCATTTTGAAAATACTCTTTTAAAGAGTTAAAATCATCTTGTATCTCTTTTGAAAATGCTTTTACAACACTATTTAATGCAAATCTATTAACATTTTGTAAATCCTCTTTATCTATCTTTTCTCCTGCTTTATACTCTTTTGCATTTACAACAACATCACTCTCAAGAGGATTTTTGGATAATAGTGAGTTTATTTGAAGTATCTCTTCGCGATCAAGCATCAAAAGTTTATCAAGATGATCTCTATCAAGTCTCTTCTTTTCTTCTTCATATGCTTTTACGGCTCTTGGATCTTTGTCATACCCTTTTTTAGTAAATATTTTAACATCTATGACAACACCCTCGGTTGAAGCTTTTGCATAGAGAGATTTATTGACAACATGTCCGGCTTTTTCACCAAAGATCGCTCTTAAAAGTCTCTCTTCGGGAGTTGGTTTTATCTCACCTTTTGGACTTACTTTTCCTACAAGCATCATGCCGGGCTTTACATAAGTACCGATTTTCACAATACCACTTTCGTCAAGATGAGCTAAATCTTCCTCTTTAACATTTGGTATATCTTTTGTTATCTCTTCAGTACCGTCTTTTAACTCTCTGGCTTCAACTTCATGTTCATATACATGAACACTAGTAAAAGTATCTTCTCTTATGAGTTTTTCGCTTATAACAATAGCATCTTCGTAGTTATATCCATTCCATGGCAAAAAGGCAACCATAACATTTTTCCCTACGGCAAGTTCGCCAAGGTTCATATTTGGTCCATCTGCTATAACTTGACCCTTTTGGACAAATTGATCTTTTTTAACAACCGGATATTGAGTATAAGATGTATTTTGATTGGTTCTTATATTTTTTTCCATAGTATAGTGATCTATAAAAGCACCTTTTTCATCTTCACCGAGAATATATATATTTTTACTATCTACCTTCTCTACTATACCGGCTCTTTTTGCTTTTGTGGCAGCCCAAGAATCTCTTGCTACTATCTTTTCAACACCTGTTCCAACCATTGGAGCACTATTTATAAGTAAAGGTACTCCTTGTCTTTGCATGTTTGATCCCATTAATGCCCTATTTGCATCATCATGTTCCAAGAAAGGAATCAAACTGGCTGCAACACCTGTTATCATAACTGAAGCCAAGTCGATAAGATCAACACTCTCTTTTGGAGCTAAAATAATTTCTCCATCTTTTCTAACTTCTATCAAATCCTCTACAATATTACCGTTTTCATCAAGTTTTGTTGAAGCAGGAGCTATCGTTAAACCCTCTTCTTGAGTAGCTGTTATATATCTAACTTCGTCAGTAACTTTTGAATCTTTCACTACTCTATAAGGGGCTTCTATAAAACCGAGATCATTAACTTTTGCATAAGTTGCAAGAGTATTTATAAGACCAATGTTTTGACCCTCCGGAGTTTCTATAGGACAAATTCTACCATAGTGAGTTGGATGAACATCCCTTACTTCAAAACCGGCTCTCTCTTTTACAAGACCTCCCACACCAAGAGCAGAAAGTCTTCTTTTGTGAGTTATTTCGCTCAAAGGATTGGTTTGGTCCATAAACTGAGACAATTGTCCCATAGTGAAAAACTCCATTATAGAGTTTGTAATCATTTTTGAATTGATAAGATCGTACGGCATAATGTCTTCGATATTGCCACTAAGAGTAGTAAATTTATCTCTTATAGCTTTTTGCATTCTAATAAGTCCGGTATGAAGCTCGTTTGCCAAAAGTTCACCTATAGCTCTAATTCTTCTATTTCCAAGGTGATCTCTATCGTCTATATGCCCCTGCCCATTTTTAACTTTTATCAAATACTTTGCTGTTTGTATTATATCTTCATTGGTTAGTACAGTTACATAGTCAGGTACATCAAGACCAAGCTTGTGATTCATTTTCATTCTTCCAACTTTTGTCAAGTCATATCTTTCGATATTGAAGAATAAATTATCAACAAATATTTTAGCAGCTTCTTTTGTTACCGGCTCACCGGGTCTCATAACTTTATGTATTCTTATACAGGAGAGATCGTTTTCATCCTCTACACCTTCAGTTTGTTTTAAAAGTTTCAAAGTTTCGAAATCAGCAAGAAAAGAGTTTAAAATCGCATCATCAACTCCAGAAGCCAAATCATTTGCTATTTCTATCTCTTCACATCCTATTTTTATCAACTCTATCATTTTGTTTTCATCAAGTTGAGTTAGAGTATCATATATAACTTCGCCACTCTCTTTATCTATGACAGGAGAAGATAAAAATCTATTAATCAATGTTTCTGTTGGATATTCGACCCATTCAATACCCTCTTGCAAAAATTTCTCAGCTTTTTTCTTAGTTAATCTTTTGCCCTCTTTTACAAGCAAATTACCTTTTTCATCATAAAGATCAAATTGAACCCTGCCAAGAAAATCCGACGGATTAAATTTTATTAAGAATTTATTATCTTTTATTATTATTTTTTGGATAGGATAAAATAGTTTTAAAATATCTTGTTTACTATATCCTAATGCTCTAAAGAGTATAGTTATAGGAACTTTTCTTCTTTTATTTATCCTCACATACAATATATCTTTAGCATCATACTCGAAGTATAACCAAGAACCACGATCCGGAATAATTTGAGAAGTGTAGATAAGCTTACTGGAAGCAGTTGAACTCTCCTCCTCTTTAAAAATAACACCCGGACTTCTATGTAACTGATTTACAACGACTCTCTCGACACCGTTTATTATGAAAGAGACTCTATCTATCATAAGAGGTATCTCTCTTATGTAGATACTTTGTTCTTTTATATCTTTAATACCTTTTTTTTCACCTGTTTTATCATCTTTATCCCAAAGGATAAGTCTTATATTCATCTTTAAATTTGCGGAATATGTTAATCCTCTATCAATACACTCTCTTATAGAGTATTTTGGTTTTTCCAATTTACTATCGACATATTCCAATGTCAATCTATTTTGTGAATCGTGTATAGGGAAGATGGATTTAAAAACATTTTCTATACCGCTCTCGCCCTCATTATTGACATTTAAAAAATATTCGAAACTTTTTTGTTGTAATTGTAGAAGATTTGGAACATCTATATTTTTTTGTACTTTCGAAAAATCAACTCTTAGTCGATTTCCTGCTTTAATGTAATTTGACATGAATTCTACCTCATAGTAGTATTTTTTTACCACAAGTCAGTGGCAAAATAGAAGAAGTTTGCTTTAAAATATATTGCTTTAAAGCAATAAACACCATTATAACGGCTTATACTCTTTATTATAAAGCGGGGTTAAAACCCGCTTTATAAATTTATTTGATTTCAGCAGTTGCGCCGGCATCTTCGAGCTGTTTTTTAATCTCTTCAGCCTCTTCTTTGGTTATTCCCTCTTTTAAAGTTGTAGGAACTTCTTCAACTGCGGCTTTAGCCTCTTTAAGTCCAAGACCAGTAATTGCTCTAACAGCTTTGATAGCATTGATTTTTTTATCACCGGCAGCAGTTAAAACAACATCAAACTCAGTTTTTTCTTCAGCAGCACCAGCATCACCGGTAGCAGCTCCACCAGCTACAACTGTAGGTTGTGCTGAAACACCAAATTTTTCTTCGAACTCTTTTACTAATTCTGAAAGCTCTAATACTGAAAGATTAGAGATATATTCTAAAACATCTTCTTTAGAAATTGCCATATTTTTTCCTTTTTTCTTTTTTTATTTAATTATAATTAAGCCGCTTCTTCAAGCTTAGCTCTAAGATTGTCAAGTCCTGTAACAAAATTTCTTGCAGGTGCAGTCCAAACAGAAAGCAACATTCCGATAAGTTCATCACGACCTGGCAATTTAGCCAATGCATTGATAGAGTCGATATCGGCAACTTTACCTTCAATATAACCGGTTTTAATAAAGAATTTATCTTTATTATCTCCGGCAAATTTGTCGGCTACTTTACAAGCAGAAATTTGATCTTCAGACCAAACTACGATATTGTTTTCAACGATATTAAGCTCATCCAATCCGGCATTTTTAACCGCAATTGTAGCAAAAGTATTTTTAACAACTTTTACTTTAGCTCCATTTTCATCAGCATATTGTCTTAGATTTTCAAGTTGTTTATGAGTTAAACCTGAAAAACCACATATAACAATAGCTTCAGAAGCTTTAAACTCGTTTGTTAAAAAATCAATAATCTTTGTTTTTTCGCTTCTTAGCATATTTTCTCCTTTCAAAACATCAAACTTCGGCGGGATTTAAAGAGGTAGGAGATACCCCAACCAGCTGTCATCAGTTTTAAGATTAATTATTTTATATCCATTAACTCCAGCACATCCATAGTAACAGATGGACTCATAGTTAGTGAAATAGCCGCATTTTTAATATATCTACCTTTTGAAGAGGCAGGTTTATGTTTATTTATCGCTCTTACAAAAGTTGTCAAGTTATCGTTGATTTGCTCTTTGGAAAAGCTAACTTTCCCTATACCTGCTTGGATATTTCCCTGTTTATCAACTCTAAAGTTTACTTGACCGCCTTTTGCATTTTCAACAGCTTTAGCCACATCCATAGTAACAGTTCCTGTTTTAGGGTTCGGCATCAAACCTTTTGGTCCCAAAGTTCTACCTACTTTACCAACCAATCCCATCATGTTGGGAGTAGCTATCAATACATCAAAATCAATCTTTCCGGATTGAATATCTTGTATCAACTCTTCAGCTCCCACTAAATCAGCTCCTGCTGCTTTAGCTTCATCAGCTTTAGCATCTTTGGCAACAACAGCAACTCTTACCTTTTTACCTGTTCCGGCAGGAAGAACCACAGATCCCCTGACCATTTGATCGGCATGTCTTGGATCAACATTAAGTTTTAATGCAACTTCAACAGTCTCATCAAATTTTGCAGAAGCTAGATTTTTTATCACATCTATCGCTTCATCTTTTGCATAAGTACTGTTTTTATCAAATTTTTTATATAATTCTTGAAATCTTTTTGAAATCTTTTTTCCCATTATTTTCTCCGCATTTTTTTGCTACCACAAATCCTCGTGGTTAGGTTTTATCTATTCAACTATATCTATGCCCATACTTCTTGCACTGCCCTCTATAATCTTAGAAGCAGCAGCAATATCTTTGGTATTTAAGTCAGCTATTTTTTTTGCAACAATTTCCTCAACTTGAGCTCTTGTTAAAGTAGCAACTTTATTTTTCAAAGGGTTATCACTACCTTTTGCTATATTAGCAGCTTTTTTTATAAGATCTGAAGCTGGCGGTTGCTTTGTTACAAATGTAAAACTTCTATCTGCATAAACAGTGATGATAACAGGTATTTTAAATCCTGCCATATCTTTAGTTTTTTCATTAAAAGCTTTACAAAATTCCATTATATTTACACCTTGCTGTCCAAGAGCAGGTCCGACTGGAGGTGACGGATTTGCTTTTCCAGCAGCTATTTGTAGCTTTATTTCGCCTATAACTTTTTTAGCCATTTCTTTCCTTTTTCTATATTATTTTTAAACAATTTTCTCAACTTGAGAATAAAGTATCTCCACAGGAGTACTTCTACCGAAAATAGAAACATTTAGTTTCAATTTTCCATGTTCCATATCATACTCTTCGACAATTCCTATAAAGTTTGCAAAAGGTCCTTCGATAATTCTGACATTTTCACCCTCATCAAAAGATACTTTTGGTCTAGGATCTCCTCTTTTTTGAGTTTTTTCAATAATTAACTCAATATCTTTTTCACTTAGAGGAGTTGGTTTTTTGGACTCACCGATAAACCTACTTACTCTTGGAAGTGATTGTATCTTTTGCCAAAAGTTTGTATCAAGATCAATTTGAGCAAAAACATAACCGGAATATAAACTTCTTTCAGTTATCTTTTTTTTACCATTTTTTATCTCAATAACATCTTCAGTAGGAACTATAACATCTCCAAGCCTATCTTCTATACCATACTGAACAGCGATATTTTTGATAGCCTCTTTGACACTTTGTTCACTACCTGCATAAGTTTGTATTGCATACCATTTTAACGACATATCTTTTCCACCTATGCTATATGAGATAAAGTAAATGACATAATCAAATCAATCAATGCTAAAAATAGTGCTACTACCGTAACAACAACAATAACGGAAACAAAAGCATTTCTTACTTGCTCTTTTGTTGGAAATATAACTTTAGTTAATTCCGCTCTTGATTGCTTTACATAATTTATTAATTTTTCCATTATAATCCTTTAGTGGCAGGGCAGGAGGGACTCGAACCCCCAGCCATCGGATTTGGAATCCGGCGCTCTACCAATTGGAGCTACTGCCCTTTTTGTACAAATCTAATCTAAGACTTTAACTTCACTTCTTTGTGAATTGTATGCTTTTTCAATCTAGGACTATATTTTTTAACTTCAAATTTTTCCGTATGAGTTTTGTTGTTTTTTGTTGTAGTGTAGTTTATATCACCACATTCCGTACATTTTAAACCTATTTTTATTCTCATTTATCCATCCTCTTAAAAACATCGGGGCATTTTGCCCCGATATAAATTTTTAATTATTTTATTATCTTAGATACAACACCAGCACCAACAGTTCTACCACCCTCTCTGATAGCAAATCTTGTTCCCTCTTCAAGAGCGATTGGAGCAATTAATTCAACTGTAATTTTTACATTATCACCAGGCATAACCATTTCAATTCCCTCAGGAAGTGTGATTGAGCCTGTAACATCTGTTGTTCTTACATAGAATTGTGGTCTATAATTGTTAAAGAAAGGAGTATGTCTTCCACCCTCTTCTTTTGTCAAAATATAAACTTCAGCTTCAAAGTTTGTATGAGGAGTTATAGAACCCGGTTTACAAAGTACCATACCTCTTTCAACATCTTCTTTCTTAGTACCTCTAAGAAGAACACCGCAGTTATCTCCGGCAACACCTTGATCAAGCTCTTTTCTAAACATTTCAACACCAGTAACAACTGTTTTTTGAGTAGGTTTGATACCTACTATCTCAACTTCATCACCAACTTTAACGATACCTCTTTCGATTCTACCTGTTACAACTGTACCTCTACCTGAAATTGAGAAAACATCTTCAACAGGCATTAAGAAATCTTTATCAGTATCTCTTTCAGGAGTTGGGATATATTCATCAACTGCATCCATAAGTTGCATAATTTTTTCACTCCATTCGCCAAGTTGTCCTGCTTTTACTTCTTCAAGAGCTTTAAGTGCAGAACCAGCTACGATAGGAGTATCATCGCCAGGAAATTGATACTCGTCAAGCAATTCTCTTATTTCCATCTCAACAAGTTCAAGTAATTCTTCATCATCAACCATATCAGCTTTATTCATGAAAACAACGATATATGGAACACCAACTTGTCTTGAAAGAAGTATATGCTCTCTTGTTTGTGGCATAGGACCATCAGCTGCACTAACAACAAGAATGGCACCATCCATTTGAGCAGCACCTGTAATCATATTCTTAACATAGTCGGCATGTCCTGGACAGTCAACATGAGCATAGTGTCTTTTATCTGTTTCATATTCAATATGAGAAGTAGCTATTGTAATACCTCTTTCTCTCTCTTCTGGAGCATTGTCTATCTGATCAAAATCTCTTTTTTCAGCAAGACCTTTCTCTGCCAAAACTGCTGATATTGCAGCTGTTAAAGTTGTTTTACCGTGATCAACATGTCCAATAGTTCCTATATTGATATGCGGTTTAGTTCTTTCGTATTTCTCTTTTGCCATCTTTTCCTCCGTGGATAATTTTAGTTTAACTTGTTTTACAAGTTTAAAAGCTTCGGCCGAAACTTTCTTATTTTCGCTTTTATGGAGCTCATAGAGGGACTTGAACCCTCGACCTCTTCCTTACCAAGGAAGTGCTCTACCTCTGAGCCATATGAGCAAACTCTCATACAACCACTAAAACCAACTATAAAGACATATCAAAAACTATAAGGAGTTATATTTAAGTTGTAGAAGATCCAAATTATAAAAATCTGTATTTTTTACAACAGCTCCCAGTTTGATATGGAGCGGGAAACCGGACTCGAACCGGCGACCCTCAGCTTGGAAGGCTGATGCTCTAGCCAACTGAGCTACTCCCGCTTATAGCAATGGTGGTGAGAGGAGGATTCGAACCTCCGAAGGTAAAAACCAGCAGATTTACAGTCTGCCCTCGTTGGCCGCTTGAGTATCTCACCTTTGGCTTATTTTGTTGCTATATTTATATCTGGTCAAACACTGTATCATTAAATCAATGGAGCTGGTGAGAGGACTTGAACCACCGACCGCCTGATTACAAATCAGGTGCTCTACCAACTGAGCTACACCAGCACACATTAAAAATGAGGTGAAATTATACTTTAATTTTTTGATAATGTCAATAGGAAATGGCTGATTTAAAAAGTTTTTGATATAATCTTTTTAAGAGGAGCAAAATAATGATTATACTTTTTTCACCAAGCGAAACAAAAACAATAAATAGTACATATAAATTTATAGATGAAAAATCTTTCATTTTTCCCGAAATGTTTACAAAAAGAAAAAAAGTTTTAGAAATATATCAAAATTTTATAAAAAATGCAGATTTAAATCAAAAGATAAAACTATTTGGCATCAAAGATAAAAAACTTTTGAAAGAATTGAAAAATATAAATATTTTTGACGATTTAACAGAAAAAGCCATACTTAGATATAGTGGTGTAGGTTACAAATATCTTAAATATAGAACTTTACATCAAGATGCTAAACATTTTATAGACAATCATTTACTTATATTTTCAAATCTTTTCGGAGTAATACAAGCTAAAGATAAAATCCCTTTCTATAAGCTTAAGCAGGGAGAAAAGATAGAAGATTTCTGTTTTGAAAAATATTATAAAAATGAATTTTCAAATATTTTGGACAATTATTTAAAGGATAAATTGATAGTGGATTTAAGAGCTTCCTTTTATGAAAAACAGTATAAGCCTAAAAAAGAGTATATAACTTTTAAATTTTTAAAAAATAAAAAAGTAGTTAGTCATTGGGCAAAAGCTTATAGAGGAATAGTCGCTAGAAAAATTGCTATTAATAAAGTAAAAGACGAGGAAGATTTGATGAATATCAACTTTAAAACATTGAAAATTATCGATATAAAACAGATAAAAAATAAAAAAGAGTATCTTTTTGAAATTATCGATAAGTAAATTTTACTTCATTCAATGTTTAATTAATATTTTTTTTGATAAAATCACTACTTAAATTTTATTAGGATGAAAAAATGGATATTAGAGCCGAATTTTTAAAGTTTTTTGAGGATAGAGGACACAAAGTTTTACCAAGTGCTCCGTTGGTGCCGGATGACCCTACACTGCTTTTTGTTAATGCCGGAATGGTACAATTTAAGAGTATATTTACAGGAGAAATTCCCGTACCAAATCCGCCAAGAGCAACCACTTCACAAACTTGCATAAGGGCAGGAGGCAAACATAATGATCTTGAAAATGTCGGATATACAAATAGACATCACACTTTTTTTGAAATGCTTGGGAATTTCTCATTTGGCGACTATTTTAAAGAAGATGCGATAAAGTATGCTTGGGAATTTGTCACTGAAGTTTTAAAACTACCGAAAGATAGGCTCTATGTAACTGTTCACGAAAGCGATGATGAAGCTGAAAAGATATGGAAAAAGTATGTTGAACCTGAAAAAATAAAAAGATTTGGTGATAAAGATAATTTTTGGCAAATGGGAGATACGGGACCTTGTGGACCTTGTAGCGAAATTTTTTATGATCAAGGAGAGGAGTTTTTTAATTCCGACGAAGATTATCTTGGAGGCGAGGGAGATAGATTTTTGGAGATTTGGAATCTTGTCTTTATGCAGTACGAAAGAGACAAAGAGGGTACCTTGACACCTCTTCCAAAACCATCCATAGATACAGGAATGGGGCTTGAAAGAGTAGTAGCCGTTATGGAGGGAGTTCCAAGCAACTATGATACAGAGCTTTTTATGCCTCTTATCAATCAAGTATCTCAAATGTGTAAAACTCCTTATGTTTATGAAAGTGGAGCAAGTTTTAGAGTAATAGCTGATCATATAAGAAGTGTTACTTTCTTATTGGCACAAGGTATTACTTTTGATAAAGAGGGAAGAGGCTATGTCTTGAGAAGAATATTGAGAAGAGCAGTAAGGCACGGCTATCTTCTTGGCATTAAAAAGCCTTTTATGTATAAACTTGTAGATACATTAGGAGAAATTATGGGGAAACACTATCCCTATATCATAGAGAAAAAAGTATCTATCAAAGAGATGATAAAAAATGAAGAGGAAAAGTTCCTCTCAACTATCCAAAGCGGTCTTGAACTTTTTGAAAAAGAACTTAAAAATACCAAAGATATTTTTAGTGGAGATATAGCCTTTAAACTTTATGATACTTATGGATTTCCTCTCGATTTAACACAAGATATGCTAAGAGAAGTGGGCAAAAATGTTGATATAGAAAGATTTGAAGAGTTGATGAGAGAACAGAGAAAAAGATCCCAAGCCTCTTGGAAAGGTAGTGGAGACAAGGTAAAAGAGGGAAATTTTAAAGAGTTGTTGGAAAAATTCGGCCACAATGAGTTTGTTGGATATGAAAACAATACATCTCACAGCAAAATTCTCTCTATTTTGGATGATAACTTTAAGATAACCAATAGTTTAAATGAAGGAGAAAAGGGTTGGATATTTCTTGACAAAACTCCATTTTATGCAGAAAGCGGAGGTCAATGTGCTGATACCGGTATCATTGAAACCGAAGACGGAGAGATGGTTGCAAAAGTAATAGACACTCAAAAATTTTTCGATTTAAATCTATCCAAAATAGTAGCTAAGACAAATATAACAAAAGAGCAAAATGTCGTATGTAAAATTAATGACAGCAGAGAAGAGATAAAAAGGCACCACTCCGCCACTCACATACTCCACTCGGCTCTTAAAAATATATTAGGAGAGCATGTTAATCAAGCGGGAAGTTTGGTGATGTCCGATAGATTGAGATTTGACTTTTCGCACAATAAAGCCTTAACCTCTCAAGAGATAGAAAAGATACAAGACTTTGTTAATAAAATAATACTCAAAGCGATACCCGGACAAACAGACATAATGGACATAGAAGAGGCGAAAAAAAGCGGAGCTATGGCACTTTTCGGAGAAAAATACTCTCAAAAGGTAAGAGTGGTATCCTTTGGAAATGTAAGCAAAGAGCTTTGTGGTGGAACACATGTCAAAAACAGTAGCGAGATAGGAAGTTTTTATATAACCAAAGAGAGCGGAGTGAGTGCTGGGGTTAGAAGGATTGAGGCTGTCTGCTCCAAGGCAGCATATAAGTATGCTAAAGGTTTTATGAAAGATTATGCGAAGATTTGCGAAGAGGTGAAAAACAAAGATCCTTTTGCAGGCATAAAAAGACTAAAAGAGCAGATAGTTGAACAAAAAAGTGAGATTCAAAAACTTCAAAATAGTGCAAAAAACGATATAGCGATAGAAAAAGTCGGGGATATATCTTTGGTTGTTCAAGAGATTGATGCCGGAGATATAAAAGCTATGATAGACAATTTTAAAAATCAGCATGAAAAGATTTGCATTATGCTATTTCAAAAACGAGGGGATAAGGCTATGATAGCCTGTGGAGTTAAAAATGCTCCTATCAAAGCTGGTAGTTGGATAAAAGAGGTAGCCCCAATACTTGGCGGAAACGGTGGAGGCAGAGATGATTTTGCTCAAGCCGGCGGAAAAGATATATCTAAGATAAAAGAGGCTATCCAAAAATCAAAAGAATATGTTAAAGAGAAGGTTGGGATTTGATACAATTTTTTACAAATTTTTATGCGGAATATGGTAGATTTATTGTATTTTTACATGTTATTTCAGCCGTTATATGGGTAGGTGGTATGATTGTTATAAAATTTATTGTTTCACCTGCAATAGCAACTATACAAGATACCAAACTAAAACTTTCAAGAATATTGCAAATCTTGCAAAGACTTTTCAACTTTGTGATGATTTGCATAATAGTCTTAGCTATAACCGGAGTTTTTATGAATTTAGGTCACGATTTTAGGCATTCTGCCCCTTCTTTATATATACTTATCCATATAAAAGAGGCTATTTGGACACTAATGGTCATAAACTTTATCTATATATATAAAAAAAGAAATAAAGCGGAAAGAGAATTTTTAAGCGGGGACAATGAAAGTACAGCTGAAAATATTTTTATTATCAGCAACTATCTTTTACCGCTTAATATATTTCTCGGCTTTGTAACTATATATTTTGGAATTATTTTAAGGGGTTTATAAATGATAATACTCTCGTCATTCTCTAAAACAAGAGCAAAGATATTGAAAGATTATGGTATTGAGTTTGAACAAAAAGGATGCGATTTTGACGAAGAGAGTATAAAAGCGGAGTCAGCAAAAGAGTTTGTCTATCTTTCGGCAAAGGGCAAAATGGCACTTTGCGAAGAGAGATTTGGGATAGATACACCCCTATTGTGTGCTGATACTGTCGTAAGTTCAAACGACAAAATCCTAAGAAAAGCAAAAGATAAAGATGATGCAAGAAAAATCCTCCTTGAGCAAAGTGGAAATAGAGTTTCTATCTTGACTTGCATGATATACAAAAGCAATACATTTGCTTTTACGGATTTATCCGCGACGACATATATATTTGATAAATTTGGCAAAGAGGAACTTGAAAAATATCTTGAAAGCGGCGAGTGGAAAGGAAAAGCGGGAGCCTGTATGGTCGAAGGATTTTGTAAAAAATATATCAAAGAGGTTAGAGGTCTTGAGAGTTGTGCCATGGGACTTCAGATAGAAAAATTACTACCATTTTTAAAATTATAAATGTTTTACGACAGAGAATTACAAGCGATAAAAAGAGCAAACAGATACAGAAAGAGAGAGATTTTTGGTGAGAATTTACTGGATTTTGCATCAAATGATTATCTGGGACTATCAAAAAAAAGAGGACTTTTTAAAAAAGCTTGTAAAAGAGTTCTTCGTTACAAATTTCACTCTCCAAAAGCCTCAACTCTTGTAAATGGATATCACCCCATACATAAAGAGTTTGAAAACTATATCTCTAAAATAAACGGTTTTGAAAAAGCGACAACCTTAGGTAGTGGCTTTTTGGCAAACATATCTCTTTTTGAAGCACTTCCAAGAAGAGGAGATTTGCTTCTGTTTGATGAAGAATTTCATGCAAGCGGACTTATAACAAAAAAGATGAGTGAAGCTACGGTAGATATTTTTAAACATAATGATTATAATGATTTAAAAACCAAAATAAAAAAATTTAAAAACTTTTCAAAGAGTAGAGTTATCATAGCGGTAGAGGGCATATACTCTATGAGTGGAGATATGGTAAAGAAAGAAATTTTTGACATTGCCGATAGTCATAATGCCATATTGGTAGTGGATGAAGCTCATAGTGTGGGTATTGTCGGGAAACATTTACTTGGCATATTTGAATATTATGGCATAAAACCCAAAAAAAATCATATCAAAATGGGAACTCTCGGAAAGGCTCTTGGAAGTTACGGTGCCTATATACTAAGTTCAAAAGAGATATATAACTATCTTTGCAATAGGGCAAAAGCTATCATATATACAACCGCACCCTCTATTTTTGATATAGCTTTAGCACATGAAAATTTTTTATATATAGAAAAAAATTTACAAACTATTAAAAATAATATAAAAAAAATTAAAAAAATAACCTCCGATATATTGGGAATAAAACCTAAAAGTTTAATTTTGCCCATAGAGTTGGAAAATTCTCAACAAGCTATAAAATTGAAACAATATCTCTTATCTCAAGGTTTTATAGTAGGTGCTATTAGACCCCCTACTGTCAAAAAACCAATTTTAAGAGTTATATTGAGATTGAAAGAAAAAAAATTGAAAAAACTTTTAAGAATTATTCAATCAGAGGTTTTATCTTGAGTTTCATATGTAAAAAATTGACAATTAAAAATAGAAACAATACACTTCTTGATATAAATTTTGAGATAGAAAACTCTTTTGCTCTTGTAGGACAAAGCGGAAGTGGAAAAAGTTTGACTTTAAAAGCTATACTCGGAATGATTCCTCAAAATTTAGACTATTTTATTGACTTTTCTTGGGAATATGATTTAATTAAAGGAAAAACGGTAGCAATGATTCCTCAAAATCCATTTACATCTCTTTCGCCTCTAAATAAAATAAAAGATAATTTTTTTGTTCCGGAAAATAAGATGAAAGAATTACTACAAATGGTTGAAATGGAGCATGACTTAGCCAATAGATTTCCAAGTGAATTAAGTGGAGGACAATTGCAAAGAATTATCATAGCCATAGCAATTTCTCACAAACCAAAATTGTTACTACTTGATGAGCCAACAACTGCACTCGATAGCGATTCTAAAGATAAAATATTATCACTTTTTAAAGAGTTAAAAAAAACATATGATTTTAAAATCCTTTTTGTAACTCATGACATTAACTCCAGTAGAATAATATGCGATAAAATAGGTATAATACACAAAGGAAAGATAGTAGAACAAGGAGTTATTGAAGATATTTTGCAAAATCCAAAAGAGGATTATACAAAAAAACTGATAGAATCAAATTTTCAAAACAGGGAGTTTAGAAGATAAATGTTAAAGTATATTATATCATTTTTTATGTTAACAATTATCGGAGTTAGTGTATTCCTTATAAAGATATATTCCGATATTAGATTTGATGCTTATAAGATAATAAATTATTCACCAAATTTAACAACCCGTATCTATGACAAAAATGGAAAACTACTTGCAAACATATTCGACAAACAAAATAGAGTATATGTAAAGTACAAAGATATCCCTCCTATGGTTATCGAATCTCTTGTAGCTATAGAAGATACACTCTTTTTTGAACACTCTGGCATAAATATGGAAGCTATTTTTAGAGCGGCTATCAAAGATATAAAGGCAATGAAATTCGTAGAAGGTGCTAGCACCCTAACTCAGCAACTCATAAAAGACACTCTTTTAACAAGAAATAAAACTATCATAAGAAAACTTAAAGAGGCTATGTTAGCGATAAGGGTTGACAGCATGCTAAGCAAAGAAGAAATTATAGAAAGATATCTAAATCAAGTATATTTTGGACATGGCTATTATGGCATAAAAACAGCCAGTCTTGGCTATTTTCACAAACAACTTGATGAGCTTGATTTAAAAGAGATAGCTATACTTGTCGGATTGCCAAAAGCCCCAAGTGCTTATAATCCTACAAGGCACCTTGACCTCTCTCTTGCAAGAGCAAATATGGTATTGAATAGACTTTATAAACTTGGCTGGATAGATAAAAAACAATACATGAAAACACTCGATGAAAGACCAATTATATTTGACGATACTCTGACACGAAACCAAGCACCATACATCATTGACGAAGTAATCAAAAAAGTAGGCAAAAAATATCATGATTTGAAAACAGGAGGATACAAAATATATCTTAGTGTTGATTTAAAGTTACAAAATCTTGCAAAAAAAGCTCTAAAATATAGTTACAAAAATATAATCAAAAGAGACAATGATATAAATAGTACACTAAATGGGGCTATGATTGTCATGGATAATCATACGGGAAAAATTTTGGCAATGGTTGGAGGAGTGGACTATAAAAAAAGTTCTTTCAACCGTGCAACCCAAAGCAAAAGACAACCCGGCTCAAGCATAAAGCCTTTCATTTATCAACTCGCTTTAAACTCCGGATATAATGAAGCTACAAAAATACCTGATATATCAAGAGTCTATTTTGATAAGCAAAATGACAAAGAATGGACTCCGAGAAATTATGAAAACAATTTTGAAGGACTTATAACTCTTGAAGATGCTCTTGTTCATTCAAGAAACTTAGCTACGATAAATTTGGTAAACAGTCTTGGCTTGGAAAATGTTTATAAAAGCTTGAAATTTATCGGCTTCAAAGATGTGCCTTATGATCTTTCTATCTCTCTTGGAAGCTTTGGAGTATCTCCTTATGAATTTGCAAGCAAATATACTCTTTTTTCCAATTACGGAACGATGATGAAACCTTTACTTATCACAAAAATAGTAAATAGATTTGGAGAAATTGAGAGTTTCGAACCGCAAGGAAAACTTATCAATGAACCAAAACAAGCTTTTTTGATAATCGATATTTTAAAAAATGTTGTACTAAGAGGAACAGGTAGAAATGCAAAAGTCCAGGGCATAGAAACCGCAGGAAAAACAGGAACAACCAATAACTTTATTGATGCTTGGTTTTGTGGTTTTACACCTCAGATAGAGGTTATAACTTGGTTTGGAAACGATGATAACACACCAATGAAAAGAAGAGAAACAGGTGGCAGAGCGGCAGCACCGGCATTTAAATATTTTGTTGAAAATTATTTAAAACTTCATCCTGAAACAAAAAGAAAATTTGATATACCAAAAGGTGTTCATAAATTTATCTTCAATGGTAGGACATATTATTATACTGATATATCAAAACCACCTGTTCAAAATAGCATATCCCAAGACGAAAAGAGTAAATTGATATTTTAATAATATAGGAGGAGCAATCCCCTCCTATATTATATTTTTAGCATGAATATGTAGATTTAAATTCAAATGCAGTAGGTCTGGACTCATCCGGCCAAACTTGACTTTCAAATTTATAATTTTGATAAGTATCTATAAACATATCACTCATAACAGGCTGTAAAAATTCATTATCGGCTATCAATGCTTCAAGAGCTTCTCTTAAAGTATGGGGCATTTGAGGAATACCTTTTTTTCTAATTTCAGCCAAACTAAGCTCAAAAAGATCTTCATTCATAGGTCCTACTGGCTCATATTTATTTTTTATACCGTCAAGTCCGGCAAGAAGCATAGCTGCAAATGCTAAGTATGGACAAGCCGAAGAATCCGGAAATCTCATCTCTACTCTTGTGGAAGCTTCTCCTGCACCATAAGGTATCCTACAACTTGCACTTCTGTTTTGACTGGAGTATGTCAATATACTAGGAGCCTCAAAACCGGGTATCAATCTCTTGTAAGAATTTGTAGAAGGATTTGTAAATGCCGAAACGGCTTGAGCATGTTTAAATACTCCACCGATATAGTGTCTCGCCTCATCACTTAGATTTGCATATTCTCCCTCTTTGTAAAATATATTTTTACCGTTTTTCCAGATAGACTGGTGACAATGCATACCGTTTCCGTTATCTCCCATCAACGGCTTAGGCATAAAAGTTGCAGTTTTTCCATTTAGATGAGCAACCATTTTGACAACATATTTATATTTTTGTACATTATCCGCGGCTTCTATTATGTCGCCATATTTAACACCTATCTCACCTTGAGCTTGGGCAACTTCGTGATGACCAAGCATAACTTCCAAACCTACTTCTTCAAGAACTTGCATCATTTCAGCTCTTAAATCAACCATAGAATCTATCGGCTGAACAGGAAAATATCCGCCTTTTATTCTTGGTCTATGACCAGTATTTAAATCATCTATAAAGTCAGTAGAATCATTCCATCCGCCCTCGCTTGAATCAACTTGATAAAAAGCACTATTTACATCATCTTTTATCTTAACATCATCAAAGATAAAAAATTCATTCTCCGGTCCAAAGTAAACTTCATCACCAATTCCCGACTCTTTTAAATGTTGAAGAGCTTTTTTAGCTATACTTCTTGGACATTTCTCATAAAGTTCATTTTTATAAATGTCATATACATCACATATCACAATGATAGTAGAATCTGCGGTAAAAGGATCCATAAATGCCGTAGGCACATCCGGTTTTAATATCATATCCGACTCATTTATCGGTTGCCAAGCATCTATACTACTTCCGTCAAAAGGAATACCGTCTGCAAGCATATCTTTACTCACTGCACTCAAGTTATAAGATATATGATGCCAAACACCTTTGATATCAGTAAATCTAAAATCAACATATTTTACTTCATTTTCTTCACAAAACTCATAGAACTCTACTATACTATTTACGAATTTTCCCATTTATACTCCTCGTATAATAAATTTATCAAACTTCTACATCTAAAAAGAGTAGAGATTTGATATTATTTTTAGTTTTTGATAAAGTTATATTGTTTATCAAATACTAAAACAACTTACAGTTAAAGAGTTGAA
>JAMOOV010000133.1 GCA_027065125.1 Campylobacterales bacterium
CAACCGCCTTATTTATAGGCACGCTTATGAGTACCTTTGGTGCAACTTCATTGCTAGCAAATAGTGACGTAAAAACTGTTGAGTCTTTTTTCGTGATTGAAAAATAGTCTTAAAACTCTAGAGAAAGTATGAAAGATACAATAGTTGTCAATATTATTTCAAAAACGCATTTTGTTCTCGTTGCTGTTTTATCTTTCATTTTAGTAGCACTTGGTGCTACTTTTATTGTTCTTCAAAATGGTGTAGATATGCAAGAGACATCTTTTGAGAATATGACCATAAAAAAGATGCATATTCAATGGAATGAAAAACTAAATATCGCTGTTGAAGAACTCTCCATCAAAAAAACAAAACAATCCAAAGATTCACAAACATTTCAAGAGATAAAAAAAACATTGCTCAATTCTGTTGCCAAATATGTTGATGTAAATACACGCTATCTCTCTTTTATCGAATCACTTAGCATCAAAAAAATAAAATATGACACAATGAGAGCTACCTTAAAGTACAACACTCAAGAGCAGGGTGTTTTTACTCTAAAAGCAGCAGATTTTTCTGTTCGTTCATATTTTTGGTTGGAGGGTGATAATGTTGTACTCAACATTGATAATCTTACAGGCTTACAAAATAAAATAAAAGCAAATGGTTTAGTAATTGTTGATATGCAACATAAAAAGATTTTTACAAGAACAGATATAGATATAAATAATGATGCAAATATAACGCTATACGGTATTGCTGATCAAGAGCGTTTTACATACAGGATTGATTCTAAAAAAGAGATAGAAGATATTCGTGCCTTCGTAGCTCTTTTTCATTTGAGTGATACGCTCAAATTTTGGGCGATGGATGCCATTGATGCGTCAAGCCTGCAGATTAATAAGATGCGAGGATTTGTGGAATATGATGCACTCAACTCAGCCTATAAAAATCTTTATATCTCAGCAACACTCAATAAACTCAACTATACATACAATCCAAAACTTGATGCAATTCATACACAAAAGAGTGAACTTGAGTTCTCAAAAGGCGTTTTATCTATCTATCCAAAAGAGGCCTATACCTACAAAGTGCCTCTTCAAAATAGTTGGGTAAAAATTGATTTCACAAAACCACAAAGCATGCTTACTCTGCATCTTTTGTTTCATGCGCGTTTAGATAACGATATTGTGCATATTTTAAATGCATATAAAATCAGCCTGCCGTTTGTGCAGCATACGGGTAAAATAAAAACAGATTTGAGACTTGCGATTAATCTTGAAACACTTGATGTTGACACGCAGGGAACTTTTTCTACCAAAAAAGCCAATATTGATTATTCGGGCATCAATCTTGATGTAAAAGATCTGCTTGTAAAACTCAACAATTCTAATATTACCATCGCACATATGAAAGCACACTATAACAATGGTGTTGATGCTGTTGCAGATGTTACTGCACACTACAACACAAAAAGCGATACAGGAGAGATTACTTTTTATTTTACAAAAATACAACTCTCCGCAGATGAATATCTGAACGCTCAAAAAAAGCCTCTCAAAGTTGTCTATAAAATTTCTCCAAAGGCAGACAAACTCATAATAGACAAA
>JAMOOV010000134.1 GCA_027065125.1 Campylobacterales bacterium
TAAATAGCAGTTAATTTTATGTCACAAAAAAAAGAGATTATCAATGAAGAAGAGGCATTAGAGGGAGCACTCTCCCCAATAGTCAACAGACTCATTGATAAAAATTTTGAAAACTCAGGCGATAAAATCGCTTCTCAAATGGCACCCCTTATCGGTGGAGCTATCCGAGAGCAGATTAAAAGTCAAAAAGATGACGTCGTCGATGCACTCTACCCTGTCATGGGTAATATGATCTCTAAATTTGTGACAAAATCTCTTGAAGATCTGCTTAACAAGATCAATGATCAGATACAAAACGGTCTCTCCGCGCAAGCCATCAAAAGAAAAATAAAAGCAAAATTAAAAGGTGTCAGTGAAACGGAACTGCTTTTAGAGGAGAGCAGTGAAGCAAAAATAAAAGCTGTACTACTCATTCACAAAGAGAGCGGAACACTCCTTGCAAAGGCTGAAGATGATGGACAATCTTTAAGTGACACTGATATGCTTGCCTCTATGATGACAGCTATTCGCAGCTTTGTTAATGACTGGGTTGTTAACAGTACCAACCACCAAGAACTTGGTGAAATTGAGTATGGTGGTAACAAAATCATCATTGAAGCCAGTGGTTACAGCTATCTTGCCGTTATAGTTGAAGGAGCTGCTTACACAAAAACTTATGAGAAGATTCGCTCAACTCTGGAGAATATCGTCTTAAAGTATGGTGATGAGATCAAAAAGTTTCAAGGAAATGTGGAAAATTTTCCAAAAAGCTCTGTCGAAGAGGAGCTACAAAAACTCCTTATTCACAAAGAGAGTAATGTTGAAGAGAAAAAAAGCAAATCTCCACTTTTAATGCTCTTGCCACTCCTTTTAGTTGCATATCTTGGCTATCGATTTTATAATAACTACATAGATGAAACACTCCAAAAAAAGATAGAGACACGTATTGAAAACACGCCGCAACTCTCCCCTTATAGAATTGATGTCGATGTGGAAGATAAAAGAGCTACCATCAAAGGTCGTGTCCCTTTTGTTTATCATAAAAAGCTTTTAGAAAAAGAGCTCAGTAATATAAAAGAGCTACAAACTCTAAATAATGAAGTTCAAGTCACACCGACATTAACAGACCCAATGCAGGTAAGTGCAAATATTGCGTATCTGATAAAAGGGATTAACCTTAGCACCAAAGCGAACATAAGCTATGACTTTGATTATAACAAACTAACACTCAAGGGTTATGTTACAGATAAAAAGATAAAAGAAAAGCTACTCCAGGAACTTCATAAGATTGAAGGTATTTCTGCAATCGAAGATAATGTGACAATAAAAATAGCTCCTGTTTCAAAGGCCATTTTCTTCGATACAGCCTCTAAAAAGCTCAATCAAGATAGCATTGAGAAGCTCAATGCTATCATCAAATACCTCAAATCAGATAAAAACATTGTTATAACTCTCAATGCCTACAGCGATATGATAGGCGATACAGAAACAAATCGTGCACTGGCAAAAAAACGTATAGAGAGCATACGCCGCTATCTTTTAGAAGATGCAAATGTACAAAACAAAATAATTTACTCTATTTTTGATACACCACCA
>JAMOOV010000135.1 GCA_027065125.1 Campylobacterales bacterium
CTCGGCAAATCTCCTTGCCCAAACGATAGTTAAAACATCAGGATCAAAAAGTTTTCCCGTTTGATTTGCCACCTCTTCAAAAAGAATTCTTTTTAAGTGTTTTTTTCTGCCTATAAGCTGATAGTCTTCATGCTCTTCAAACCAGCTAACAAGCTGTTTGTCCGCCCAATATCTCATATTTTGAGCATTTGTGATGCCTATGATTTCGCATTTTCCTTTGACATCTTTCCACATCTCATTTGCCACTTTTTCGTGAATCTT
Organism: Campylobacterales bacterium; assembly: GCA_027065125.1. Taxonomy (GTDB): domain Bacteria; phylum Campylobacterota; class Campylobacteria; order Campylobacterales; family JALSKU01; genus JALSKU01. The sequence continues at coordinate 262 of JAMOOV010000135.1, forward strand.
TGATACTGCATTTGCTATCTTTGCCGATTTTAAAGCACCGATAGTCAAAGAGAAATTATCATCATAATAATCAAGAGTCTTTTTCACTTCATCAACTGAAAATCCATTAAAAAATCCCATTCTTCCAAGAAGTTCAACATTATGCTCTTCATTACCAGCCATTTCAGGAGTGTGGGTAGTAAAAACGACTCTTTTTTTTACCTCATCCAAACTTTTATATTTTTTTAAAAGCTCAAAAACCAAAGGAAGTGCATGACCTTCATTGAGATGATAAATATCTATCTTTTCGCCCAAAGCTTCAAGAACTTTAACTCCCCCTATACCAAGAACTATCTCTTGAGCTATCCTTGTTTCTTCATTCGCATCATAAAGTTTATGAGTAATTGTTCTTGCAAGATAGTCATTTTCAAAAATATCCGTAGAAAGAAGTATCAAAGGAGCGGTATCAAAACATTTTGAAGGTAATAGATATGCTTTTACGGTTATTGGTTTTCCATTTATCTTAACTTGAACTTTTAGATTTAATTCCTCTATGAAGTAGTAGAATTTTCTTAAAAATTCCACTTTCAAAGTTCCATCTTCATGTCTGTTTTGGTCATAATACCCATAACTCCAAAGTATTCCTACTCCTATGATATTTTGACCAAGATCATTCGCACTTCTTAGATGGGAACCCGCCAAAAAACCAAGTCCTCCGCTATAGTTTTTAAAAGCTTGATCTATGGCAAACTCCATAGAAAAATATGCCACTTTTTTACTATATTTTTCATCAATTCTATAATCAACCAATTCCACTTAATTCCCTTTAAATTTTTTAACCAATATCTTTTTGCCAAATTCCACTCCGGGTTGGTCATATGTATTTATATCAAAAATTGCACCCGCATAAGAGGTCAAAAGCTCAAAATATGCTATCAATTCACCTACATTTTCTTCATTTACTTTATCAAGAGTTATGGTATCTACGGGTATGCCCTCTTTTACAAGACTCTCTTTTGTGGCATCACACTCCGCATTTATCAACTCGTTAAAAGTATGGTTATTGATATAATCGGTTTTTTCAATGTATTTTAGCGAAATATCAGGAATTTTCAAATCATTTTCAAAATCTTCCACCTTGATAAATGTTACCGTTTTATCTCTTGGTCCTTGCATGATAAGTTGCAAAAATGAGTGCTGATCGATTGAGCCTATATGAGCTACTGGAGTTAAGCCTACATTTTTTCCATCTTTATCAATTTTCCCAAGAGACTCCGCCCAAAGCTGAATAAACCATTTGGTAAAATCCTCTAAAAAGTCAGCATAAGAAAACAGTACATTTATGGGAGTTTTTTGGTAATTTTTACAATAATATAGTGCTTTTATAGCTATATGCTCCTCTTTTGAATTGAAAAATCTTTTTATCATATGCTTTGCACCCTTTAAAACATTTCTCATATCATATCCCGCAAGAGATAAAGGAACAATGCCGACCGAAGATAGTACAGAAAATCTACCACCTACATTTTTAGGTATCGTAAAAGCTTTTATGCCGTAAAAATCGGCAAATTTACAAAGAGGGGATCCCTCATCGCTGATGATTAGAACCCTTTTTGCATCTTCACTTTTCAAATCCATATCAAACTCTTTTAGAACTGTTTTAAATATGGAAGTTGTCTCTATGGTCCCACCGGATTTTGATATGACTACAAATATGGAATTGTGTTTTTTTATCCGGTTTAATGTTTTTGATATACTAACTGGATCCGGATTTTCCAAAAAAAGCAGTTTTTTTAAGTTGTTATATTTATGCCTAAGCATAGAGTCTATCGCTTTTGCTCCCAAGGATGAGCCACCTATGCCGATAACCACGATATTTTCGGCATTTTGATACACCTCATCTTCTTGAATGATATAGCTATTGATCTCTTTTAAAAGATTTTCTCCGTCAATTGGGAGATTGTAATATCCGCTAATGCCTTTTTCTTTTTCATGCATTAAAAATCCAAAAGCATTCATCATCAATCTACTCTTCTCTTCATTTGCCTCTAATTTAAAAAATCTTTCATATCTTATCACTTTAACTCCTTTTTAAAAATAACATTTACTATCGATTTTGCCTCATTTTGCAAATCTTTTAAATGCTCTTTAGATATAAAACTCTCTGTATATATCTTATAAATATCCTCCGTACCCGATGGTCTTAAAGCCACCCAACCGCTTTTTGTCACTATCTTAAGCCCTCCTATATCTGCATCGTTTCCGGGAGCTTTTGATAGGATTTTCTCTATCTTTTCTCCTCCTAAAACACTTTCTTTTATATCTTTAGGCTCTATGCTTTTAAGTATCTCTTTTTGCTCTTTGGTGGCTTTTGCATCAATTCTCTCATAAAAAGATTTTCCAAATTTTTTCTCAAAATCCCCATAAATTTCACTTAAATCTCTTTTTTGACTTGCCAATATCTCAGCCGATAAAAGATTTAAAATGATGCCGTCTTTATCTGTTGTCCAAACAGTTCCGTCAAATCTCAAAAATGATGCCCCAGCACTCTCTTCCGCCCCAAGTCCGAGTTTACCTTCATACAATCCTTGTGAAAACCATTTAAAACCGACCGGCACTTCATAAATCTCTCTGCCAAGAGAGTTTGCCACCTTGTCTATCATAGAGCTTGATACAAGAGTTTTACCGACTTTCAAACTCTTATCCCATCCTCTTTTACTAAAAAGATACCACACAGCCACACTAAGATAGTGATTTGGGTTTAAAAGTCCGCCTTTTGGTGTTACAATACCGTGTCTATCAGAGTCGGCATCATTGCCAAAAGCTATGTCATATCTATCTTTCAACTCTATAAGTCCTGTCATAGCATAAGGAGAAGAGCAATCCATCCTGATCTTTCCGTCATGATCTAAGTGCATAGATGAAAATGTCGGATCTACAAATGCATCTACGATATCCATATTAAGTCCATAAATCTCATTTATCTTTTTATAAACCGCTATACTGGCTCCGCCCAAAGGATTTACCCCTATTTTAAGATTTGCTTTTTTGATAAGCTCCATATCAATGATATTTTTAAGTTCGTTCACATAAGGAGTTATAAAATCATACTCTTTGACAAAATCACTATTTATCGCTTTTTCATAAGGCAAACTTTTGACATCTTTTAGCCCATTTAAAAGTATCTCGTTGGCTCTTTTTTCTATCTTTGAAGTTATATCGCTTTCGGCCGCTCCTCCGTTTGGGGGATTGTATTTGTATCCTCCGTTATTCGGAGGATTGTGAGATGGTGTTATAACAACTCCGTCACCCTTTTTTGTGTGAGTTTTATTATAATTTATAATCGAAAAAGATATAAGCGGGGTAGGTGTAAACTCTTGTGAGAAAAAAACTTCCACTTTATTTGCCGTAAAAACTTCTAAAGCACTCATTTGAGCCGGAATAGAAAGAGCATGAGTATCTATCCCCAAAAACAAAGCACCCTCAATCCTCTCTTCTTTACGATAGTCGCAAATAGCTTGTGTGATAGCTTTTACATGATTTTCGTTAAAACTTTTCTTGTATGAATCTCCTCTATGACCTGAAGTACCGAAAGAAACTCTTTGTTCTTTTATCTTAGGATCAGGAGATAGCTCATAGTAAGAGCTTATGAGTAATGGTATATTTTCAAGCATCTCTTTGGATGCAACTTGTCCCGCTCTTTTGTCTATCATCTTTTATCCTTTAAAATATTTCGTTTAACACCTCATCTATATGACATATAAGCATAATAGTCAATCATCCCTGAAAAAACAGTAAAAAGTACAAAATATGTTACAAAAAGCTTAAAAAATCTTTTAAAAGTAACTTTTTTCTATATTTTTTATAACTCATTTCTTAATCTTTAAAATATTTTTACTCTCTACTTTAAGAGTCTTGTCAAATTCATACACGATAAGCTCTCCTGTCGGTATCTCAAGTTTTGCTACATCTTTTTTAGATATTCCCTCAAGCTCCATTACCAAAGCTCTCAAAGAGTTTCCATGAGCTGAAACAAGAACTGTTTTATTTTTACTTAAATATGGAGCTATCTTTTCATAAAAATAGTTTACTACCCTCTTTTTTGTATCTTTTAAAGATTCACTTTTTGGCAATATATCTATATCCAAGTTTTGATATTTTTTTTCATTTTGAGGTAATCTTTTATCCCCATCTTCAAGAGGTGGAGGAGGAGCAGCATATCCTCTTCGTATCTTTAAAAACATTTTTTCTCCAACCTCTTTTTTTATTTTATTTTTATCTTTTCCTTGCCAAGCTCCATAATGCCTTTCGTTTAATTTCCAGCTTTTTATCACATCGATTTGTTCCCAATTTAACTCTTTTAAAACTATTTGTGAAGTATGTATGGCTCTTTTTAACCAAGAAGTAAAACAAACTTCAGGCAAAATACCACTTTTTCTCAAAAGCTCTCCTGCCTCTTTTGCCTCTTTTTTACCTTGTTTGCTCAAATCCACATCGCTCCAACCGGTAAAGATATTTTTTTGATTATAAACACTTTGCCCATGCCTTAAAAGTATAAGTTTAGCCATATTTACTCCATTTTAGAAGCTACAAAATCAGCAAGCTCAAGCAGTCTTTGCGAATATCCATACTCGTTATCGTACCATGCAAGAACTTTTACCATCCTATCCCCCACAACAGAAGTAGAGAGTCCATCTATGATGCTTGAGTGAACATTGCCAAGAATATCGCTTGAAACAACTTCATCCATAGTTATCTCAAGTATTCCATTAAGCTCTCCTTTGGATGCATCTATAAATGCTTGATTAACCTCATCAGGTGTCACACTTTTTTTCAACACTGCAACTATCTCGGTGATAGCTCCGTCAGGCACAGGAACTCTAAGAGCCATAGCCTCCATTTTACCTTTTAAAGCCGGTATAACCTCGGTCGTAGCTATCGCGGCTCCGGTGGTAGTCGGGATGATATTTACTGCTGCTGCTCTGCCTCTTCTTCTTTTTTTGGCTCTTTTGTCAACTGTTGTTTGAGTTGAAGTATAAGCATGAGTTGTAGTTATCATAGCATTTTCCACACCAAAAGCATCTTCAAGCACTTTCATAGCTGGTGCTAAAGAGTTGGTGGTGCAAGATGCATTTGAAATGATATGATGATTTTTCGGATCATATTCGTTTTGATTGACACCAAGCACTATCGTTTTGTCTATATTTTTTCCGGGTGCGGAGATGATCACCTTTTTAGCTCCCGCCTGCAAGTGTTCTTTTGCAAGATTACCGTCGGTATAGTGTCCCGTACACTCAAGAACTATATCTATGCCAAGCTCTTTCCACGGAAGCTTTGTGGCATCATGAGAGCTGACTATAGTTATCTCTTTATCGCCTATAGTTAATTTCTCATTTTTTTCCGTTTTTATATCAAAATCGGCTCTTCCGTGAACAGAATCATACTTTAACAGATAAGCCGCATCCTCTACACTTGAAGTATTTGCTACTACTATTTCATAATTTTTAGGCAAATTTTTCATATAGTGCCTTAATACTTGATTGCCTATCCTGCCAAGTCCATTTATAGCTACTCTTTTCATATTTCATCCTTTAGATTTATTTTTTTAGATATTGGTAAATAAAATTTTTCCAAATACTCTTTCATCATTCTTCTTGCACTAAAATTTGGGGAAATAGTTGAGATAGATTCTTTCATTTTTTCTATCCACTTATCTTTGTTGCCGTAATAGAGCGGAACTATTTCATTTTCCAAAATATCATAAATAGCCGATGCATCTTTGCCGTCATTTGATATTTTACCGCCAATTACCCAACCGTTTTTTTGATTGTATCCCTCTATCCACCATCCGTCCCAACTTGATAAATGGATAGTACCGTTAATAGAAGCTTTCATTCCACTCGTTCCACAAGCTTCTAATGGTATTTTTGGATTGTTAAGCCACACATCAACACCTTTTACAAGATATTTTGCCACCTCTTCGCCATAATCTTCTACAAAAGCAATCCTCCCTTTAAATCTTGGATTTTGTGCCGTTTTGAAAATATTTTGAATTATTTTTTTACCCGGATTGTCGGACGGATGAGCTTTTCCTGCAAAAATGATTTGTACCGGTTTTTCACTATTGCAAACTATTTTTTCAAGTCTGTCCAAATCTCTCAGTATCAAATCGGATCTTTTGTAACTTGTCATTCTTCTGGCAAAACCTATGGTTAAAACATCAGGATCAAGCATTACTCCTTCAGCCATAGCCACAAGAGGATCAATTCCCTCATTGGACCATTTTTGTCTTACTCTTTCTCTGATGAAATTTACCATTGCCATTTTATTTGCATAAGCTATATCCCATAATATTTTATTGTCGATATTGTCTATCTGACTCCATAAACTAATGTCATCTTGCAAATCAAGCCAATTTTCTCCAAATGTTTTATCAAGATTTTTACGAAATTCATCTCCAAGCCAAGTCGGAAGATGAACACCATTTGTTACATAGTCGATTTGGGTTTTATCTTTTTTATCCTCTTTAAAAACACTTTTCCAAATCTCTTTTGTAACTTCACAATGTTTTTTGCTAACAGCATTTCTTTGATCGCACATTTTAAGTCCAAATACCGTCATATTAAATCCGACTTCGGGTGCATCGGGATTAAGTCCGAGATTTAAAAACTCATCTTTGCTCATCCCAAGTCTTTTCCAATAGTCACTAAAGTAGTTACTCATCATATCGAAACTATATACATCTGTTGCTGTCTGCAAAGGTGTGTGAGTCGTAAATATAGATGTTTCCCTTACTTTTTGAAGTGCATCATTAAGACTTAACTTCTCCTTTTCCATAAAATTTCTCACTCTTTCAAAAAGAGCAAATGCGGGATGTCCCTCATTTAAATGAAGTATCGAATACTCTATCCCCAACTCTTCAAGGACTCTATACCCTCCAATTCCCAAAACTATCTGCTGTCTTAACCGTTGGTTGGGATCGGGTACATACAAATGTGAGCTTATTTGTCTATCCCAAGGATCATTTTTATCTATATCTGTATCAAGTAGATATAAAGTTACTCTCCCTACATTTATTTTCCATACTGCAGTATAAACCGGAGGATCGATAAAAGGAACCTTTATAATAAAGTGATTATTCTCTTTATCCATCACTCTTTCGATAGGTGCAATATCTTTATTTATAGTTTCATTTGCTCCGTTTTGCCATCCATCACTTCCTATGATCTGTCTTATATACCCTTGTGGATACATAAACCCAACTCCTACCATCGGGATATTCATATCACTTGACTCTTTTAAAATGTCTCCGGCTAAAAAGCCAAGACCGCCGGAATAGATGGGAACAGAGTGATGAAGTCCATATTCGGCACAAAAGTAAGCTATAGGCAAAGAGTTTTGTTTTTGTGCAGAATTATTGATATAGTTTTCAAAAAGAGTCAAAACATATCTATACTCTTTCATAAAATTTTCATTTTTTACCAAAGCTTTAAAATCTTCATCCGACAAACTTTTCAATAACTTTATAGGATTATGTCCACTCTCTTTCCATAGGTATGGGCTGATGTATTTAAAAAGTGCTTTTCCTTGCGGATTCCATGTCCACCAGAGATTTAAAGAGATTTTTTCAAGTCCTTCTATCTCTTTTGGAAGTTTAGGTATAGCTATATTGGTTGAAGGATCACTACCTAACATATTATTTCCAATAATATTTAGCTCTATCGCCAAGTTTATCTTCTATTTCAAGAAGTCTGTTATATTTTGCAAGTCTTTCACTTCTTGAAGCAGAACCGCTCTTTAAGTGTCCCGTTCCCATGGCCACAGTAAAATCAGCCAAGAAAGTATCACAAGTTTCACCTGAACGATGAGAAACGAAAGCTCTCCAGTTATGCTCATAGCAAAGTTTAACGGCATCAACCGTTTCACTTACCGTTCCTATCTGATTTAGCTTGATCAAAGATGCATTTGCCGCATGTTCCTCTATCCCTCTTCGTATAAATTTGGTATTGGTGACAAATATATCATCTCCAACAACCTCTATCTTGTCTCCAAGCTCTTTTGTAAACTTTTTAAAACCTTCCCAATCCTCTTCTGCCAAAGGATCCTCCCATAAAATGATAGGATACTTCTTAACCCACTCTTTTGCCATTTCTATCATTTCATCTGTTGTTTTTTTGCCAAGTTTCGACCACTTCATATCGTACATACCTTTTTTTCCAACTACAAAAGAGGTAGCCGCACTATCGAGTGCTATACTTATATCAACACCGGGTTTGTATCCAGCCTTTTCTATCGCCTCTATGATGATCTCTATCGCTTCTTCATTGCTTTTAAGATTTGGGGCAAAGCCTCCCTCATCTCCCACTGAAGTAGCCAAACCTCTATCTTTTAAAAGTTTCTTTAAAGTATGAAATGTTTCGGCTACATATCTAAGCCCCTCTTTAAAAGTAGGAGCACCGAAAGGTACCGCCATAAACTCTTGGATATCGACACTATTGTCGGCATGTTCTCCGCCGTTTAATATATTCATACAAGGTACGGGTATCCTGCAAGCCTCAACTCCTCCAAGATATTCATATATCTCAAGATGGTGGCTTTGTGCTGCCGCTTTAACCGTTGCCATAGATACTCCAAGTATCGCATTGGCTCCAAGCTTTTCCTTGTTTTTCGTTGCATCAAGTTCAATCAATTTTTTATCTATCTCAAGTTGAGCAGTCGCATTTATTCCCTTAAGTGCCGGAGCTATAATCTCATTGACATTTTTAACAGCTTCTAAAACACCTTTGCCACCATATCTTTTTTTGTCACCGTCTCTTAATTCACAAGCTTCATACTCTCCGGTACTCGCTCCGCTTGGAACGGAAGAGCTTACTCTTGTACCATCTTCAAGCTCCATAAAAACTCTAACAGTAGGATTACCCCTGCTGTCAAGTACCTCTAAAGCTCTTATATCTTTTATCATATCGCTCATTTTATCTCCTTTTCATCATATTTTTAAAAAAAATTTGTTGAGCCAATTTCCCAAATCCTTCAGAGAGTGTCGGATGAGAGTGTATGGAATTCAACACCTCTCTTGCTTTCATTCTGTTTGCCACTATCAATGAAGCTTCTCCAGAAAGAGACGAAGCATCTTCACTAAGTATCTGCACACCTTTGATAACTTCATCGCCTTTATCTATAACAAACTTTATGAAGCCTACCTCATCTTTATCTATCTGAGCCCTTGCATCAACTTTGTAGTCATACTTAGCCACATCCACATCAAAACCTCTATCTTTGGCCTCTTTTTCACTTAACCCTACGGATGCTATTTGTGGATCGGTAAACAATACCCACGAATTTTTATCATAGTTCACTTCATGAGGCATAGGAGCAAACATATTGTGTACGGCTATACCCGCCTCATAAGTTGCTGTATGGGCAAATCTTGGAGCATCTATACAATCTCCACAAGCAAAAATATGCTCTTTTGCAGTTCTTAAAAATTTATCAACTTTTATACCTCTTTTATTATACTCCACTCCTATCTTTTTAAGCCCTAAATTATCCACATTTGCCACTCTGCCTGTAGCAAGAAGTACTTGTTCGCTTTGCAAAACTCTCTCTTTTGAATTTTGAGAAAAAAATATTTTAAAAACTTCATCCTCAAAATCAACTCTTTGAAGATTGACATTTAACTCTATCCTAACTCCATTTTTTATCATTCTATTTTGTACCGATAGAGCCGCTTCGCTATCTACTCTTTTTAGTATTCTATCTCCTCTTTCAAGAATAGTACATTTTACTCCAAGCTCATTAAACATACCGGCAAGCTCACAACTTATCGCACCGGCTCCTATAAAAATTATCTCTTTGGGTATCTCTTTTTCAAAGAAAACATCTCTATTTGTCCATGCTTTTTCTACTCCGCTTCCTTTAAAAGGAGGAAGATTTACTTTGCCTCCTGTTGCTACAAGAACCTTTTTAAATCCAAAAACTTCATCGCCTACTCTTATATGAAACTCATCTTCAAAAGTTGCTTCACCCTGAAGATACTCTAAGTTTGGATTTTTCTCTATTTGTTCAAAAGCGGCATCGGCTCGTCTTTTTATGATAGCCTCTTTATCTTTTAAAACCTCTTCCCAATGTATCTGAGGATTGCTTTTTAGAGCCACATGAAACTTTGAAGCATCTTTTAACATTTTATATCTATTTGCAGCATTTTCAAGAACTTTAGAGGGGATACAACCCTCAAAAAGACACTCTCCACCGGGTCTATCTCTTTTATCAACAAGTAAAACTTTTTTACCGAACATCGAAGATGCCATAGCTACCGGAGTTCCGGCAGGTCCCGCCCCTATAACTATTAGGTCGAACTCTCTCATTTTAACTCCTTTAAAGCCTCTTTTACGGTAGCATTATTGACGGTGATAGCATATATGGCATTTGCCATTTTTACTGCCTCTTTTAACTCTCTTTGATGGATATTTCTTCCCGTTCCGTTTCCTCTGCTTTTACCTATATGTATCTGCTCATACAACTCTTTTAAAAACACTTTCTCATCTATCTTGTTTCCACCTTCACAAAGCACTCCTACTCTACCGGCAGCAGTCGTAACTTCTCTTAAAAGATTAGCCTCAAACCTTCCCTTTTTATAGGGAACTTTCAGCTTTACAAAATCAGCCCCAAGAGCAGCTCCCACTCCGGCTGCTCCGGATATAAGGTGAGCATCGTGTTCATCTTTTACATAATTTCCTTTAGGATATATCCAAAGTACAGCCAAAAGTCCGTTTTTATGAGCTTTATGTACTATATTTGCCGCTTCATGAAACATCTCTCTCTCATACTCGCTTCCAAGATATACGGTATAACCTACTCCAAGTATATCAAGTTTGCTATCTTTTTTAAATTCCATTACATCATCAACACTAAACCACTCTTTTGAGTATGGGTCTTTATCGCTATATGGTATAAGATTGGTTTTGGCATTTAACTTTACAAGATATGGGATATCTTTATAACTTCTTGCATACTGACTAATAAGTCCGAATTGTGTAGCAAAAACCCCTATATTGGCTTTTGAAGCTATCTTAAAAAGGTGTTCAGGATCATTATCCTCCAAAGAAATACCTTTGCCATAAAAATCATTATTTAAATGCTCTACTTTTTGATCCCCTGCAAACAGCATAAGCCTTCCGCTCCCGCCTGTTGCTTTTTTAAAATTTCTTAAAAACTCTTTCTCTTTTTTTGCCGGTACATCAGCCGGCAATATCTTTTGTTTCATAATTTATCCTTTTCGCTTACTGTTAGCTATCTTTATAATCTATTTCACAACTATCTTTTAAACAATTCGGTAGCGGCTTACCTGCTATAAAGGCTATAATATTTTCATACGATATTTTTATAATTCGCTCCAATGCTTCTTTGGTGTAATAAGCCATATGTGGTGTATATAAAATATTTGGTCGAACGATAGACTGCAAGTCCGAAGTAACATCTATGCAAAGTATATTAGGAAGTGAGCGATAGAGTGATTTTTCTATAATTTCTCCACGTGCAACATTCACAATAATCGCCTCTTTTTTCAAAACCGCTACTCTTGAACTATTTATCAAATTCTTTGTTTTCGGTGTTAAAGGCAATGCTATCATAATTACATCGCTCTTTTGTAATACTTCATTTAAAGTACAAAAATCAATACCAAGTTCATCTATGATCGGCTTGCGACTTCTAGACCAAGCACTAATATTCATACCAAATCCATTAGCTATACAAGCTATTCGCGAACCAATCGTTCCAAGCCCAAGAATACCGATTCGTTTACCATACAATTCAACTCCTTTTAGATCATGATAATCAAAAAGCCCCTGTTTACTATGTTGTAATGCTACATGAGTATGTCGTGTTGCACACAAAAGCAGAGAAAATGCAAACTCTGCCACAGCAGGTCCGCCATATCCTGCTACATTGGAAACTGCAATGTTTCTTTTATATAATTCTTTGCATTTTATATGGTCATACCCTGCAGAGCGTGTCTGCAAATAGTGCAATTTAGGAAGTAGTGCCAAAATACTATCGGTGATATGCGAATGAACAAACACCGATACAATATCATAATCTTGCGGTTCTTTCAATTCTTCATTGATCGTACCTTTGAAAAAGTATAATTTATGCTCGTTCAAATATTTTGAAAAAAACTCTTTATCTTCTGTTTTAGTTTCAAAAAATGCAATTTTCATTTTACAGTCTTCCTCTTCCTGTTTTTTTCTCCATCTTTACAATATCATGCATAGTACTAAGTACACTATCTGGATTTAAACTGATAGAATCGATTCCAAGTTTTACTAAGAATTCAGCCACTTCGGGATAGTCTGAGGGTGCTTGACCGCAGATACCGCTATGTTTTTTATTTCTTTGGCAACCCTTTACCGCCATCTCTATCATCTTCATCACTCCCGGATCTCTCTCGTCATAATCAAATGCAACTATCTCACTATCTCTATCCACTCCCAAAGTGAGCTGAGTTAGATCGTTGCTTCCTATGCTAAACCCGTCAAAGATTTTACTAAACTCATCTATCTGTATGACATTGTTGGGTATTTCGCACATAACATAGACTTTTAAGCCGTTCTCTCCTCTTTTTAAGCCGTATTTTTCCATAGTTTCAAGCACTTTTTTACCCTCATCCACTCTTCTGCAAAAAGGTATCATTAAGATGATATTATCCATACCGATAACTTCTCTTGCTCTTTTCATAGCTTTACACTCAAGAGCAAAACCATCTTCATAGGCAGGATGAGAGTATCTTGCCGCACCTCTAAATCCTATCATAGGATTGTCCTCTTCCGGTTCAAAAAATTTACCTCCAAGAAGAGTAGCATATTCGTTTGATTTAAAATCACTCATTCTAACTACACAAGGGTCGGGATATACCGCTGAAGCGATAGTGGCTACACCTTCGCTTAGGGTTTTTACAAAAAACTCCTCCATATTTTCAAAAGCCCTACTTAACTCTTTTAACTTTTGTCTTGTAGTCTCATCCACCTTTTCAGGGTGCTTTAAAGCCATAGGGTGAGCTTTTATATACTCATTTATGATAAACTCCATCCTCGCAAGACCTATACCCACAACAGGTAAAGAGCTGAGAGAGAAAGCTTGGTCTGGATTGCCAAGGTTCATCATAATATCTGTTTTTGGTTTTGGAAGATTGCTAAGGTCTATCTCTTGAAGCTCATATTTTAACTCTCCTTCATAAATATTTCCATTTTCTCCTTCTGCGCAACTAACCGTAACTTTCATACCGTTTTTTAAAACTTCGGTAGCATTATCACACCCTACAACGGCAGGGATACCAAGTTCTCTGCTAACTATAGCCGCATGACATGTCCTTCCGCCTCTATTTGTAACGATAGCAGAAGCTGTTTTCATGATAGGTTCCCAATCCGGAGTAGTAGTATCGGCAACTAAAACTTCACCTGCTTTAAATTCGCTAAGCTTTTTAACATCATCAATGATATGTATATTGCCTACTCCTATCTTTGTTCCTACCGCTCTGCCTTGTACTAAAATTTTTCCTCTCTCTTTTAGATGATATATTTCTAAAATATTCCCTTTTCTTTGAGATTGAACTGTTTCCGGTCTTGCTTGAACCATATAAAGATGTCCGTCAAGTCCGTCTTTCGCCCACTCCATATCCATAGGCTTTCTGTATCCTGCTTTTTTTGAGTAGTGTTTTTCCACTTTGATGGCATAATCAGCCAAAACCATAACATCATCATCACTTATACAAAACTTCTCTCTTTCCTCTTTGGTTGTAGGAATATTTATAGTATATTCTACCGCTATATTGTCGGTATTTAATTTATCAGTAAAGACCATTTTAAGTTTTTTGCTACCAAGCCTTCTTTTCAAGATCGCTCTTTTTCCTTTGTTGAAAGTTGGCTTATGCACATAAAAACTATCCGGATCAATAGTGCCTTGAACGACATTTTCCCCAAGCCCTAAAGCAGCATTTATAAAAACAACATCTTTAAATCCCGTCTCCGTATCCAAAGAGAACATTACCCCACTTGCACCCTTGTCGCTTCTTACCATCTTCATAACAACAACACTAAGATAGACTTTAAAATAGTCGAAGTTATTATCATATTTATAGTGTATCGATCTATCCGTAAAGTTTGATGCAAGACATCTTTTATAAGCTTCTAAAAGCTCCTCTTTTGTAGTTATATTTAGATAGGTGTCATTTTGTCCCGCAAAGGATGCCTCAGGAGAATCCTCCGCAGTCGCCGAAGATCTAATAGCCATAGAGAGAGTCTCTCCATACTCTTGTTTTAATTTTTCATAACCATCTAAAATCTCATTTTTTAAATCGCTCGGAAACTCACACTCTTGTATAGCTTTTCTGCAAGCCGCTCCACTCTTTTGCAACTGTTTTATATCATTAGGATCCAAATCATCAAGCTCTTTATGAAGTATTTTCCAAGTATCGTTAAAATCCAGCATATATCTATAAGCTTCCGCAGTTATAGCAAATCCGTTAGGAACTCTAACCCCCTCACTTGTTAAATTTTGATACATTTCGCCAAGAGAAGCATTTTTGCCTCCCACTTGGGCTACATCCTCGATGCCAATCTCTCCAAACCATTTGATATATCGACTCATTTTACATCCTTTATGTTTTTCTTTATTGAAATTATACTCCAATTTTTATTTTCTTCTTATTGAATATGGTTATGATTTTATCATAATTGCTTTTTGTATATCCGTTAGTTGACCAACAAAGAGCATCAATTACAAATAAAAAAATTTAGATATAATTTCATATTCAGCAAAATGCAAAAGGAATAAAATGAATGATGATTTGCTATTTTTAAACCACTCCTTAAAAATTTTACAATCCTCTTTTTTATTTAGAGACATTGACCATCAAATTTTAAAAAGTATTATAAAAGATTTTAAACCCGTAAAATGGCAAAAAGGTGAATCAATACAGAGTAATATAGGTATGAAAAATCTATACATAATTTTAGAAGGAAGACTGAAAATTACAAAGATAGATCCGAAAACCGGCAGAAGTATATCTTTGTTTATACTTCATGTTGGAGATATATATGACATTTTTACACTTCTTGACGGCAAAAAGCATACAGCTTTCCCGATAGCTATGGATGATATAACAGCTATAAAAACACCATTGCACAAAGCAAGAGAGATCATAAAAGAGTATCCTCAATTTAATAAAAACTTTCTTCCGTATCTTGGAAAAAGATTAAGAGAGCTTGAGGATTTTAGCGAATCTTTAGTTTTTGACAATACGGTCACAAGATTGTCAAAACTTATATTAAAGCATGTAATTCCAAAAAAAGATAAAGACGACAAACACTATCCGCTTGAACTTATAAATGATTTATCTCATGAAGCCATATCTGAACTCATAGGTTCGGTTAGATCGGTTGTTAGCACACAAATAAAACAACTTGAAAAAGAAGGTACTATTGTTACCAAAAGAGGTTATCTTGCCGTAAAAAATTTAAAAGAACTTATGAAAAAGTGTGATATATTTGAGGAATAAAAAGTGAAAAAACTTCAACAAGAAAAAAAATTGGGACTCAAAGAGCTTATAGCCATAGGAATTGGGGGAATGGTTGGAGGTGGAATTTTTACCATTCTGGGTATTTCGGTATCTATGATCGGGACACTTGCGCCTTTTGCGATAGCACTCGGCGGTTTGGTAGCCTTTTTTGCGGCTTATGCTTATGTAAAACTTGGATTGTATTATAAAGATGAAGGTGCTACATATGCTTTTTTTAAACGAACATATAAAGACTCTCATTTAGCCGCCTCTTTTATAGGTTGGTACACAATATTTGGATATATCTCCACACTTGCTCTGTATGCTTATACTTTTTCCGCTTATGGCTTGAGCGGAGGGGATTTTGCACATAATGAATTGGTTAGAAAAGGTGTTGCGATTTTGATCATTTTGATCTTTGCTTTGATAAATATCTGGAGTGTAAAAGGCATGGGTGAGATAGAAGATGTGATGGTTTATATAAAACTTACTATTTTATTTATTATCTCTATGATGCTCATCTATCATACCGATGTGGATTTTGATAATTTTAGAAAAATTATATATAGCGATGCTAAAAATAGTTCCATTTTGGCAATATTGACCGTATCTTCCGTAACTTTTGTTGCTTATGAGGGGTTTCAGCTTGTTATAAATGCCGTAAAAGATATGAATAACCCCGATAAAAACATTCCTCGTGCCATATATGCATCATTGATAATCGTTACTGGTTTATATTTTATTATAGCTTTGGCATCCGTTCTTTCTATACCGGCACACGATCTAATAGCAAATAAAGAGTATGCATTAGCTTCCGGAGCAAAAGATGTTATGGGCAGTTTTGGCGAGGACTTGGTTATCATTGGAGCGGTATTGGCAACATCTTCCGCTATCAGTGGCACGATGTACGGATCTTCAAGACAGATGGCAAGAATAGCTGATGACGGATATTTACCAAAAATATTAACCAAAAGAAGAGGCACTATACCTGTAAATGCTATTATAGCGATGGCTCTAACCGCTTCCGCTTTGATAATAGCCGGAGGTTTAAGGGTGATCTTGGAATTTGGAAGTATCACTTTTTTATTTGTTTCATTACTTATGGCGATAGCAAATTTTAAAATCAGAAATTTAACAAGATCATCTACCGTGATGGGCATAGTAACAATTTTAGGTTTAAGTATAGGCTCTATATTGATACTTTTGTATGAATATAAAAACAATGTAGAGCAGTTGATTTTTATAGCGATTATCTATATGCTTTTGACAATAGGTGCATATATTTACTCCAAATATTTACGAACTAATAGATAAGTGTAAACTATTTAATTTTTATTTATATCTTTTTACTATACAATAGTCAAATAAGTATTTTATTGGAATTTTACTCTAATAAAACTTTATAAATTATGTAAAAAAGGAGTCAAAAATGTGGAACTATACAATGTTTCCAAAAGAGAAAGATCTTTTAAACAAACTTGGCAAATATTCTACAATAGCCGGTATCGTACTATCTTTACTTGGCATAGGAGCTTTTATATATCCTGCTTATGCTTCATTGGTAACAGTAGCATTTGTAGCTTGGATGATGATATTTGGCGGTTTGACTACCGGATATTTTACTTTTATCTCAAACAAAGAGGATTGGCTTGGATGGCTTAAGACTATTATTCTCATCGGAACGGGACTTTTTATCCTTCTTGATCCTGCACTTGGTATCGCAACAGTCGGTATACTCTTTGCTATATACTTTTTCCTTGACGGTTTCACTGGGATTGCAATAGGCTCTTCCATGCAAGGAAACAATGGATGGTGGCTTTGGTATCTAAACGGTTTTATATCTATCGTTTTAGCTATGGTATTTTTATTTTCTTGGAATTCTCTTTCTCAAGAAGCATGGCTTATAGGTATATATGTAGGTATAAGTCTGTTTTTTGATGGCTTAACTCTTTTATTTATGGGGAGAAATTTAAAAAATCTATAGGAGTTGTAATGAATGAGATTATCTATGCAGTTTATACTGCATTTGAAGATTTGACAAATAAAAATATTATAAAAACAGCTATTTTGTATGGTATTGTACTACTATCTATATGGGCTATAATAGGATATGTCATTTGGATTCCTTTAACATCTTTTACCTCAAAATTATTGGAGTTTATACCATTTTCTTTTATCAAATCCGATGGTGCATCAATGCTTTCATCTATATTTTTTATACAAGCAATTTTTATAACACTTGCTTTTGCTATTATTATTTTCTCTGTTTTCATATCAAATGATCGCAAAAGTAAAGGTACACAATCTTATATGTTTGTAATTTTTTTAATAACAATAGTTTTTTGGTCTCTTATCTGGATTTATAATTATAACTATATACACGATTCTTTATCAAAAATTATTTTATGGTTTCCTTTTGAAACAGTTAAAAAATCTATCTCCTATATGTTTGCCATATATATTTTATATGGTCTTTTTGTTGTATCGCTACTTATAATTTCCAGTATCAGTAGTGAAAAAATTATCAATCATATATCAAATAGAGAGATAAGAAAAAAAGGAGAGATAAAAGCCATTTTCTATACATTAAGAAACTCTTTGGTATTTATATTGGTTAGCATACTCTTTTTTCCCATCCTATTTATCCCCATAGCAAATGTATTTATTCAAGTTTTTGTGTGGATATTTTTGATAAAGGATACCTTTACTTATGATATAGGATATATGTATTTTGATAAAGACGAACTCATAAAAATAAAACATGATAGAAAATTTGCTATATATACAATATCTCTTATTGCAACCATATTTAACTTTTTGCCTATAATAAATATCTTTAGTGCTTTTTTCGGTGAGTTTGCTATGTATCACTATTTCGAAAGTTTCAAAAAATAAGAGTCGAGATCACAAAACAACAAAGATAATCAAGAAAGAAAATTACAGATGAAAAACAAAGCTTTTGGCATCATCAGCACAGTAATGCTAGGTATCGGCTCTATGGTGGGTGCGGGTATATTCATCATCATAGGCCAAGCCGGAGCGATAGCGGGCAATACCGTATGGATATCTTTTATCTTTGGTGGCATAACAGCACTTCTTAGTGGATATTCGCTTGCAAAATTATCTCTAAGATACCCATCCCGTGGAGGAATAGTGGAGTTTTTAGTGCAAACTTACGGAGAGGGAGTATTTTCTGGTTCAGCCGGAGTACTGTTTTACTTTTCAGGACTCATAACTATAGCCGCGGTCGCCAAATCTTTTGGAGTTTATGCCTCTACTTTTATGCACCATGGAGATAAATTCTGGATAAATGTCTATGCCGTAGGAATAGTCTGCCTGTTTACATTTATAAATCTTGTAGGTGCAAGCATCGTAGCAAAATCCGAAAATATCATAGTCGGCATCAAACTAACCATCTTAGTGGTGTTTGCCATAGCTGCAGTTTTCAATATAGACCCCAAACTCTTAAGTGTAGAGGATATGCCCCCTATGAAAGATATGCTTTTTGCCATAGGTTTAACTTTTTTTGCATATCAAGGCTTTAGTGTCATAACCAATACTGTAGAGGATATGCAAAATCCCAAAAAGACCATGATATACTCTATGACCATAGCTATAGTACTAGTGGCACTTCTTTATATATTGACAAGCTTTGCAGTCCTTGGAAACCTCCCTCTGCCGGAGGTAATAAAAGCGAAAGATTATGCTTTGGCAGAAGCCGCCAAGCCTATATTTGGCGAACTTGGCTTTAAGATCATGGCAGCAACGGCACTCCTATCTACCGCTTCAGCCATAAATGCCTCTTTGTATGCCACTACAGAGATAGGCTACACGATGGCAAAAGAAGGAAATCTACCAAAGATTTATGAGTATAATATCTACAATTCAAATGAGGGGTTAATAGTCAGTACTCTATTAATTATTCCTATGATTATATTTTTTAATTTGACGGAAATTACAACAGTTGCAACACTATCTGTTTTGATAGTGCAAGGTTTTACTCACATAGGACATCTAATAAAGATAAAACAAACTGAAGCCAATATTTTTATAGTCATCTTGGCCATATTGGCTATATTTAGCATCGTCGTTTTAACACTTTTTTATACATACGAACACTCACCTATAGTTATTTACTATCTTAGTTTCTCTTTTTTAGGAGCATTCATAGCTGAATTGCTTTTAAGAGCGATATATAAAAGAATTATGTCAAAACAAACACAAAGTTTATTTGACTAACCGATAAATAAAATAAACGATATAAGAACATCATGTTGCCATATCGTTTATCAAGCACAAAGATTATTCTTTTTTCTCCAGTTTTACATGATCATTATATTTAATACTTTCGATCATAGAAGATAAAATCTACACACAACTGTTTCCGTGTGTATCTTCACAATAGGATCAATATCTACTGGAGTTGTTATTTGATATGTATAGTTTCTTACATATAGTAAACCAAATCCAAAAAACAATATCAAAATTATTATTTCAATTCGTTTCATATTTTTCCTTTATTTTAATTTTAGATTCAAAGGTTTTGTGATCGCCTCGTAAAGCTATAGGCTTTTAAGCTTTACTTTCAGCAGATTTGTTATGATTCTAAAAAAAGTTTTTCTATTTGTGTATAAGTTTGTAAATTGGTGATATTTTTATGGTTTATTGAGATACTTTTTTTAAAGTCTTTAAGTTTTAAAGAAGAAGGATTTGATTTGGTAATTTTGAACTCTATTTTTCTCCACCATCAATCGATATCTCAACACTTAAAGTTTCAACAAAAATAGTATCCATTTTCACTCTCGAGTATTCTCTCTAAAAACACCCTCTCATTCTCTAAATCCTCAGGAAAAAATTCTATATCTTTAGGCAACTCGTAAAATTCTCTCTGATTGATTATTGCATCATCAATATAGCCCAAACTATCACTGCTTTATAAAAAATTGGGTAAAAATAGAAAAACAAATATTAGAAAGATATTTTTTATTTTTAATTTATATCGCAATATCAGTAAGTAAATAAAAAGCATAAAAAACAACAGTTGAAAAATATCATATTGTCATTGTTTTTTCTTATCCCTCTATTGCTTTGTAAAAGCTCTCTGACATTGTAGGATGAGCAAATATCATAGACTTTATATCATCAAGTGATAACTTTGTGTTTATACATATCATCACTTGATTGATTATCTCAGTCATATCATATCCCACCATAGATGCCCCGAGGAGTTTTCTCTTTTTGTCAAACAGCAGTTTTACAAAACCACTATCATCACCTTTTATCTTGGGCATCCCAAGTGTTCTTAAAAATAGTTTTTTAACATCATATTCCATATCATTGCTTTTTAGATATCTCTCATTTTTACCTACACTTCCCACTTGCGGAGAAGTGAATACGACATTTGGGACTACAGAGTCATTTAAAGCCTTAAATCCAAGTATATCGTAAGCCGCTTTTTTTGCCTCATAGTATGCCACATGGGCCAATGCGGCAGATGTTGTAACATCTCCTATTGCATATATATTGCTATTTGTAGTTTTTAACGAAAAATCAGTTTCTATAAACCCTTTTTCATCAATTTGCACCTTAGCATTGTCTATTGACATGGAAGAAGTATTCGGAATACGACCTATAGAAACTAATACTTTGTCGTAACTTTTTACAACTTTGCCTCTTTTTGTTTCAAAGACAACTTCAACTTTATCTTTTGTCTTTTTATATGAGATTACATTGGCAGAAGTGTCTATATCTATACCTCTTTTTTTAAATTCTTTTTGCACAATACTTGAAACATCACTATCTTCAAGAGGCAATATAGAAGGAGTAAATTCACACAGATGCACTTTTGATCCCAAAGCATTGAAAAAATCGGCAAATTCACATCCTATAGCTCCCGCCCCGACTATAAGTAAACTATCCGGTATATCCTCAAGAGAGAAAATATCATCACTCGATAGTATCATTTTGGAATCAAACTCTAAAACCGGATGTTTTCTGCTTATGGAGCCTGTAGCTATGATAAATTTGTCCGCTTTGATAGTCTCGCCTCTACTCTCCACTCTAATCTCATCTTCTGATAAAAATTCAGCTTTACCATACACTATCTTGACATTATTGCTTTGCAGTTTTTTTTCTATCCCCCCTCTTAGAGTATCTATAAGGGTTTTTGTATTCTCTTTTAAACAATTAAAATCAAAGCCTTTAATATCTCCTTGGACTCCTTGGTTTTGAAAATATGAAAACTTTTTGATATAGTTTGAGCTTTCAAGAAAGTTTTTAGCAGGAATACATCCCTCGTTTAGACAGGTTCCTCCTATGTGATATTCTTTTTTTTCCACAAGACAAACTTTTTTGCCGTTTTTAGCCAATATTAAAGCTGCCTTATATCCCCCGGGACCAGCACCGATGATGCAAATATCAAATTTTTCCATCTTCTCTCTTTTTTAAAAAATATAATTGTAAATTTTACCATTTAAAAAATAAAAAAGAAATATGTATTATACAAATTTTATATTTTTAATTGATTGTATTTTTCATACTTTTCATCAAGCAATTTTTCGGCTGTTTTGTATCTGGAACTATCTTTAAACTCATTTTGTTTCAGTATATCTCTATATTTTTCAAAAGTCGTCCAAACCCTAAGAGCCTGTACTTTTTTACCTTTTATATATAAAGCAATAGCCGTAGCACCGTTTATCAACCCTTTTTGAAAATTTGCCTCCGTCATATCACTTTTTTTTAACTCTTTCCAAGACTCTTCAAGTATCTCGTGAGCTTCCACAAACCTATCTTCTCTCACCGCTTGTATAAAACTATCTAAACAATCCATTTTTATATCCTACTATATTGTACTTTAAAATATAAAGCTGTAAAATTATATCACACATATGCTGATATAGCTCAGTTGGCTAGAGCACTTGATTCGTAATCAAGAGGTCGCGGGTTCAAGTCCCGCTATCAGCTTTGCTTATATTGCAAAAAATGTTTATCGATTATATACAAAATAAGAGATTTGATGAAAATAATATATCCAAAAATAGCGATAATAGAAATATAGGAGGAATTTTTTTGTGATTTTATTTTTTAAGAAAGCCCTAAATTTAGGGCTTTCTTAAAGCACTTACTTTTTATTAAGCATTTTTACTTTATACTGTTTTTTACCAAATATTGATAAAAAAGTGTGGGAAAAAGTATGAGAAGGAGTATAAAACAAATGAACTTATACTGCAAATAAAATCCGGAAAACCAATAAATAAGAAACTTACACTAAGAACTGTATTTGATGAGTATATTGAGCATGTATCAAAGATACAAAGAGAATCTACAGTTAAAACAAAAGTATATTATTTCAATAAACATTTCAAAAAATTAGAAAGCAAACTTTTAAAAGATATAAAAACTGATGATATTCAAAAATTTGTAAATTCTCTTATAAAAAAAGGATATAAACCTCAAACGGCAAAACATCTTAGGAATTTACTCAAGGCTATATTTAATTATGCAATCAAAAAAAGATATATAGATTTAAACCCTGCCAACAATGTTGAACTTCCTAAGTTTAATAATGAGAGGAAATTTTATCTCCCAGAGGAAAAAGCTAAAGAGCTTTATCAAGAGATTTTAGAGATACCAGAAGACAAGTATAGACTTATGTTTCTATTTTTGTTAAGAGGACGGAGAAAAGGAGAGATATTAAGTCTTGAGTGGCAAGATGTTGATTTTGAGAGAAAAAGATATGTTATAAGAGATAAAAACAACAAAATAGGCGAAGAACAAACCCATCTTTTAGACGATGAGTTAATAGAGCATTTTAAACTTTTAAAAAAGAAAAAAAAGGGATCATCTTTACATCACTTGTTGCAGGTAAAAAAATGAGCGATATACCAAGACGAACTTGGGCAAGAATCAAGTCAAAACTTGGCATTAAAATGAGAATACATGACTTTAGACATTTATTGGGTTTTTCTTTGATAAATAATGATATGCCGATAGAAGTTATCAGTAGAGCATTAGGACACAAAAGCATAAAAACAACCCAAAGATATAGTAATATGAAAGAAGAAATGGCAAAAGTTGGTACTGATGCTTTTTTAGAGTTGTTAAAAAAATGATGATTAGGTTATAATACAATTTTAACAAAATAAACAGGATTGTTTAGTGGCAAGTGTTAAGTTAATCAATTTAAGAATGGTATTTAATGAGTAGTATCGAAGCTTTTATACAAAATTCTCTTGATAATGCATATTTTAACGAAATCTTTGAATTAAACATATCGGATGAAGTTTGCGATAAAATACAAAAACAATCAGGATTAAATGTAAAAAAATATAGATTTATAATAGAAGCTCAATATGTTAGACATATTAGAAATAGACATGAAGAGGATTTGTTTTTATTATCTAAGATAGAGACTATTTTAAATACATTCGATAAGGTAGAAAAAAGCTTGACAAGAAATAGTCAAACTGGTAAAACAGATATAAGCTTAGTGTTTGAAAAGAAAATTAATGAAGATATTACAAAAATGATAGCTATAAGGATTATTAAATATAAGTTTTTATCATTGAAGACTTTGTACAGAAAATAAAAAAGTAGCAGACCGAAAACTGCTACAAATTTATAGATGTCGAGAGTTTTCATCCCATAAACGGTACAAGCCGCTCACTCTATCGGTTTTAGATAATACAATTATAGCTAACAAAAATTAAAAAGTCAAATATCTGTTTTATATCCACTTCTTTAACTACTTTATAAATACTAATATATATTAAACCCCTAAAGTAGGACTTCTTTAACTACTTTAACTACTTTAAGGGTTTTTATAGCTGATGCTTTTATGGATTTACTAAAAAGAGAATAAATTAGAGTTATAAATCTAATTATGGTATAATATTTTAAACTTACAATTCCAATACAGGATGTAAAATGCTTAATGAGATACGACAATACCAAAGAAAACTTTTTAAAAAAAACAATTTTACTTATAAAAGATATTTTCACAACACTATCAGCCTTGATAAAAAGTTAGTGGGAATAATTGGGGCAAGAGGTGTAGGAAAGACAACTTTTTTACTCCAATATCTAAAAGAGTTAGATATACCTTTTAGTAAAAAACTCTATATTAGTGCAGATATTATCACTATACCATCGCTTTTTGAAGTAGCAAATGCTTTTTCTAAAGAAGAGGGAGAAGTTTTAATCATAGATGAGATACACAAATACAAAAACTTTGAGATAGAGTTAAAAAAAATATATGATATTTTGGATTTAAAGGTTATATTTAGTGGCAGTAGTGCATTAGAAATTGACAATGCAAAAGCAGACTTAAGCAGAAGAGCCATAGTATATGATGTTTTTGGTTTATCCTTTAGAGAGTTTATAGAGTTAGAAAAAAATATAACTTTATCATCATATAAACTTGAAGAGATTTTAAATAACCATATAGATATATCTTACGAGCTACTTACAAAATTTAATCTTACTCTGCTTTTTAGAGAGTATTTAAAAAGTGGTTATTATCCATTCTATTTTGAAGATAAAGAGGATTATCTAATCAAGCTAAATGAGACGATAAATACAGTTATAGAAGTAGATATTCCGTCAATTTTCCCCATAGAATACAATAGTATCCAAAATCTAAAAAAACTTGTTAGACTTATATGTTTATCACATCCATATACTCCAAACATAAAAGAGCTACTTGTTAAAATGGATATGAAAGATAACTATAAAGGGCTATATAGATTTATAGAGTACTTAAATCGTGCAAAGATATTTAACACTTTAAAATCAACTACAAAAGAGGATAATATCTTTACAAAACCGGATAAAATATACTTAAATAATACAAATCTTCATTATGCCTATTGTCAAAACAGTAACACAGGAACAATTAGAGAAGTATTTACAACAAGTATGCTGCAAGAAAAACATACTATAACCATCGCAAAAAAAGGAGATTTTTTAGTTGATGACAAATACATCTTTGAAGTAGATGGCAAAAACAAAAGTTTCAAACAAATTAAAGATATAAAAGACTCCTTTGTTGTAGCTGATGATATAGAAATAGGAAGCGGTAATAAGATACCGCTTTGGTTATTTGGATTTTTGTATTAATAACCCCTAAAGCAGGACTTCTTTAACTACTTATTTATTTGATCATAAAAGCCTAATTGCCTTTATATGCCAATGTGTTGTCATACAATATACAAATAAATAAAGAAATATACTATTTTAAATTTAAATTTTCTAAGAAAATATAATTATAAAAAGAGGAAAGAGATGAGTAGGATAGAAAACTTAAAAGATAATGTATATAAAGCAACTCTTAAAAGATTAGAATATATATTTAATGAGTTTGATAATATCTATGTCTCTTTCAGCGGCGGTAAAGATAGCGGAGTTTTACTTAATTTGACTCTTAAATATGCAGATAAGACAAACATGTTACACAAACTTGGGGTGTTTCATATAGATTATGAAGCTCAATTATAGCGAGACAACCAATTATATTGATAGAGTTTACGACTCTTTGCCTATAAAAGCCATCTCTCAAGGATTAAAGCGGCAGCAATGGAGTCAATTTTACCATCTCTTTTTTGTTTGATGATACCTTTTGTCATCTCCTTTGCTTCAGCACTTGAGCCATATTCATCTTGATAAAAAACTTCTCCGTCAAAATTAATTAGAGATACAAAGTGTTTAATTCGTCTTTGCATCTCCTCTTCGCTACTACCGCCTTTTGGTAAACCTACTACCAACTTTTCAATTCTATTTGTTTTTAAAAATTCGGTTATCTCTTTTGCGGCTTGGTTTCTATTTTTTCTGATAATTGCAGAGGAGGGTAGAACGATTTTTCCATCAGGAGATATAGCGACACCTATCCTTTTTAATCCCACATCGATAGAGGCTATTAGCATATTTGTATTATTCCGTTTTTTATCATAATTTCTCCGTTTAATTCAGCTTCATATATTCTATTTCCATATACCTTTATGGCTTCTTCGTATCTAGGGGATTTTTGACAAAATTCCCAAAATTCATCTTGTATGGATTGATTTTGTTTTGCATGAGCAATATTTGATACAAATTCATCTATATCATAGATAGCTTTAGCATAGCCATTTTTTAACAACTCATTGGTTCCTTCACTCTCTTTATATCTATGCGGTAAGACAAATATCTCTTTGTTTTGTTTTATAGCAAATTCAGCACTTTTCATTGAACCGCTTTTTGTATCCGCTTGAGCGATTATCACAACTTTTCCGAGTGCGGTTATGATTTTATTTCTTAAAACAAAACTCCATGGAGTAGCCTTAAAATCCGGTTCAAATTGGCTAAGCAAAAGTCCGTTTTTTTCTATGTCTTTTATGAGGTTTGTGTTGATTTTTGGATAAATTTGGTTTAATCCGTTTCCCATAATCGCAATAGTATTTTGGCTACCTGCTCCTTTATGAGCTATCGCATCTACTCCCATGGCTGCACCGCTAACTATGCAAATCCCTGCTTTTGAAAGTTTTTTTGATAATTCATATACTATATTTTTAGTATAATTATACGGTCTTCTGGAACCTACAATCGTTACTTTTTCCTTTTCTAATAATGAAATATTTCCTTTATAATAGAGCTGTTTTATCTCTTTTATTTTTGATAATTCATTTGGAAGAGTAAGAAGAGTTTTCATATATATCTTTCACATAAACAACTTTAACACTTTTTAAAATATCAGAAGAGCTTTGTAATGCTTTAAAAGTTTGTATATGAGGATGGCAAATAGCTATAGCATATCCATTTTTTTTGGCTATCTTTACAGCTTTTTTAAGTTGTTTCTTTATATAAGTTATATCGGGTTTATTGTCAAGAAAAACATTTCTGCTTAAAAGTTTTTCATTAAAATTTTTTGCTACTTTAAGAGCAACTGTTTTAGCAGTCGTTTTGCTATCTATAAAAACCATTTTGTTTTCTCTCAAAGCTTCAAAAAGCTTCATCATAGCATTGTAATTTGAAGTAAATTTACTTCCTGTGTGATTGTTTATAAATCTATCTTTAGGAAACCACTGTTTTATCTTTTTGATTCTTTTTCGTATTTGAGAAAGAGAAGAAGATGTTGTTAGTGTGTGTGGCTCCGGGTGGGGATAATTATATGCTTGTAGAGGCAAGTGAATCATATAAAAAGAGAACTCTTTGGCAATATTGGGTGTATTTGGATGTATTTTTGTAGGGGGAAATATAGATGGAGTAATTTTAAACGGTAATTTTTTTATCTTATTTGCTTCGTTTTGAAAAGAGACATCATCCATAACAATAGCCAAAAGAGGCTTTTTTGATTTTACTATAATTTTGTGTTTATTTGTTTTGTTTGATTTTTTTGTTTCTATATCTAAACTTTTTTTATAATCTATAGCTTCTGATGAATATTTATTTTTTAGGATAGTAGTTTTATTAGTATCTGTTTTTATGATTTTTTTTCTGTTTTTTCTATTTTGCAACTCTTCTTTCAAAATATCTACTTTTTTTCTTTCTACTTGTAGCATTTTATTCATTTTTTCTAATATTTTTTTATCTAAATAAGCTTTCTTTTTCGGTTTTTTCTTGACTTTTAAATTTTTTTCTATATAATTGTAAGTTATATATGAGAGAGGTGCTAATATAACAATTATCACAAGAAACCATAAAAAACTTTTTTGCTTTTTTGAGTAACTATTTTTCTTGTGTCTTTTTTTTACAGATTTTTTTCTTTTTGCCATATTTTATCTTTTGTGCAGATGTATAGACGGGAGTTACCCGTCTATATTGTGATTAGTTTTTGTCTTCATCGACAAGTTTGTTGGATTTTATCCACGGCATCATTTCTCTTAATTTTGCTCCGGTTTTTTCTATAGGATGCTCTTTTAACATATTTCTTTCAGCAGTCATTCTTGGATATCCGCTTTGTCCTTCAAGTATAAAGTCTTTAGCGAATTTACCGTTTTGTATCTCTTCAAGAATTTTTTTCATAGCCTTTTTAGACTCATCATTTATAACTTTAGGACCGCTTACCATATCTCCGTATTCTGCAGTATTGCTGATAGAGTATCTCATCTCTGCAAGTCCGCCCTCAAATACCAAATCAACTATAAGCTTCATTTCATGTAAACACTCAAAGTATGCCATTTCAGGCGGGTAACCGGCTTCAGTTAGAGTTTCAAATCCGGCTTTTACAAGAGATGTTAAACCACCGCAAAGTACGGCTTGTTCTCCGAAAAGATCAGTCTCGGTTTCATCTTTAAAAGTTGTTTCTATGATAGCGGTTCTTCCTCCGCCTATACCACTTGCATAGGATAGTGCCAAATCTTTTGTATTGCCACTTGCATCTTGGAAAACAGCTATAAGATCAGGTACCCCACCACCTCTAACAAATTCACTTCTTACAGTATGTCCGGGAGCTTTTGGGGCTATCATCATGACATTTATATCGCTTGCAGGCTTGATTCTTCCGTAGTGGATATTAAATCCGTGTGCAAAAGCTACAGTAGCTCCACTTTTTAGATTTGGTGCGATTTCGTTGTCATAAACTGCTTTTTGTGTCTCGTCGGGAAGTAGTATCATAACTACATCGGCATCTTTTACAGCTTCGCCTACTTCAAATACATCAAAATTTTTAGCCTCGGCTTTTTTCCAAGAGCTACCACCTTTTCTTAAGCCGACTACGACATTGACTCCGTTGTCTCTAAGATTTTCCGCATGAGCATGACCTTGACTTCCAAAGCCGATCATTGCAACTTTTTTACTCTTTATAAGTGATAAATCACAATCCTTATCATAATAAACATTTAAAGCCATTTTCGTCCTTAATACTAAATTTTTCATAATTTTACAAAAAATTTACTTTATATGTATTTAAAATAAAAGCAAAATATAAACTCTTAAAAGATAAAATTACAAATAAATTTGATAAAAAGGCGGACATATGAATGAATCATTGATTAGAAGGGTTAAAAATTTTCCTCCCTTGGATGAAACTGTTGTAAAGATACAAGAAATTGCAAATAAAAAAGATAGTTCAATTAAGGAATTAACCGAAGTTGTAGAAAAAGATCCGATGCTTACCGCCAATATACTTAAAGCTACCAACTCACCTATGTATGGCTTTAGCAGAGAAATTAAAAGCATACAGCAAGCTATATCTCTTTTTGGAATGGCTACTATCAAAGGTTTTGCTCTATCTTCTACAATGCAAAACAATATCAAAATCGACTTAAGTCCATACAATTTAACAAAAGAGCAATTTTTAAATACTAGTTTAACACAAAATGCTCTTATGTTTGCATGGTATTCAAGGGTAAATAGAAGTATGTTGGATATTTTAATGCCTGCATCTTTTCTTCTTGAAATTGGAAAAATTATACTTGCCGAAGAGTTAAAAGAGGAGAATAAGGCTGAAGATTTTTCAAAAGATATTCAAGATAAAAAAACAGCTTATGAAATATCCGAACTTGAAGAGAATTATCTAAATATCAATAGCGAAGAGATGACTGCTGCTATACTTAAACATTGGAATCTTGATCCCAAAATGGTTAATGCTATAAAATATTCGATGGAAATTGAGAAAGCTGATGAAAATATCAAACCGTATTGTGTAGCTTTGAATATAGTAAAAAATGCAGTAAACAGTAATAGCAAATTTGAAAAAGAGGGACTCCAAGATGCATATAAGACTATCGAGAAGTACGATCTTGATAAA
This sequence comes from Campylobacterales bacterium, assembly GCA_027065125.1. Taxonomy (GTDB): domain Bacteria; phylum Campylobacterota; class Campylobacteria; order Campylobacterales; family JALSKU01; genus JALSKU01. The sequence continues at coordinate 30,516 of JAMOOV010000135.1, forward strand.
GAAAAGTTTATGAAAGTTTTGGAGAATATGGGAGAGTGAGAGAGTTTTTATATGCTCTAACCGAAGGTATCCATCAAAATGATATTCCCAAAGAATACCAATACCTTATAAAAGATTTTATAAAACTAAAATCAATAAAACAGAAAAAAGATTTTTATAAATTAAAATCGGATTATAGGTTTGGTTCTATAGATATAACCAGATCCAATCTTGGCTTTTTGGAAGTTATAACAAAAGAGAAAATGAAAGATTTATTTGTCGAAACAAAGGATTTGGCAAACTCAAGTAAAGGTGATCTTGTTTTAGCAAAAAGAATATATGCTTCTCATGGGCGACCTAAAGCCAAAGTTATTTATATAGTTCAGAGAAAAGATCGCTATCAAGTAGTCTATACAAAAATCGTAAACAAAAGAGTCGTAGGTGTCAATGTAAAAACAGGGTTTGAAAACACTATATCCGCATCTCAAAAGTCTTTAAAGCTTCTGCCTAAAAATAGTGTTTTAAAAATCGATCAAGAAACATCTTCTGTTGTCGAAGTTCTCGGTGTTTTGGGTGATTCCAAGGTAGATGAAAAGATATCTCTTGCTTTGTTTGACAAAAAAGAGGAATTTACCAAACAGAGTGAGCTTGAGGCAAAAAGTTTTGGAAATTTTGTGGATAAAAACATGTATCCAAATAGAATTGATCTGACACATTTGCCTTTTTGTACCATCGATCCTAAAACTGCTAAAGATTTTGACGATGCTATATATTTTGATACCAAAAAGAGTGTGATATATGTTGCTATAGCTGATGTAAGTGAGTATGTATTTTATAAAGGAAGCATAGATAAAGAGGCGATACAAAGAGGTTTTTCTATCTATTTTCCGCACAAATCCATACCTATGTTACCAAGGTCTTTGAGTGAAAATATTTGTTCTTTAAAACCAAATGAAGATAGACTTACTTTTACATACAAGATAACGATAAATCCCAAAACTCTAAAAGTCGAAAAAGAGGAGTTGTTGGAAACCATTATAAACTCTAAAAGAAGATTTACTTATGATGAGGTAGATACTTTGTTAGAGTCGGGTAAAAGTGATGACGAATTATCCTCGTCAATACTATCTTTGAACAATTTAGCCGTAAAGCTTAGAAAAAAAAGATTGCAAAAGGGCTATGATTTTCACTCTTCGGAGATAAGTATGATACTTGATAGTGATCAAAATCTTATAAAAACCGTTAAAGAGGTGGAGACTCCTGCTCACTCTTTGGTGGAGGAGTGCATGTTACTTGCCAATAAAGCTGCTGCTAAAATGTTTGATTTTGGTATATTTAGGGTGCATGAGCCCCCATCTTATGATAGTATAGCTACTCTTTTGGAGCAGGTGGCAGAGCTTGGTATATTTGTCCATTTTAAGACCGATTTGCACTCTCTCATACAAGAGATTCAACAAAAAGCCAAAGAGTTAAATCTCTTAGAGCATGTGGATAAACTCATCATACGAGCTCAAAAACAGGCTCATTATAGTGCTACAAATGTAGGGCATTTTGGGCTTGGATTTGATAGATATACTCACTTTACCTCACCCATTAGAAGATATAGCGACTTGACTCTTCATAGGCTTTTAAAAGCCATCATAAGAAAAGATGAGAAGTTAAAGAAGTTTTTGCTAAAAGATATAGAGCCTCTTTGCGAAAAACTTAGTGAACTCGAAAGAGAAAGCGATAAAGTGGCTTATGATTATATGGACAGAAAGTATGCAAGATGGGCAAAAGAGAATCTTGATGAGATAGTAGATGCTGTTATATCAAGCACGAGTTCCACTTATATCGCTTCAAGCAGAGGAAATATAGAGGGAGCTAGGATATTTTTAAGTGATAAAGAGGGTGAACTTTTTGAAGATATTAAGGTAAAACTTATAGGATCAGATATAGCTACTACTAAAATTATAGGAAAGATAACAGGCAAAGAAAATGTATAAACAGGCTCTTGATAAACTTTTAATGCAAAAAAAACTTCCAAAATCAGTAATGCTATATGGAGATTGTACATATCTTAGAGATATTTATCTTGAAAAAATAGCCTCTTTTTATGGACCAAAAGAGGATAGGCTTGTTTACTATTTTGATGAGTATGATTTTAAGAGTGCAAAAAATTTTATATCTCAATCATCTCTTTTTGGAAATTTAAATATCCTCATTATCAAATCTGAAAAAAATATTCCCAAAAAAGAACTTGAAGCACTTTTGAAAGTTTGTCAGGCAAATAAAAATAGCTATTTTATATTTGAGTATTTCGGAACATCAGCAAAAGCCAAAGATATATCTAAGATTTTCTCTAAAAAATTCTCTGCAGATTTTGTTAGATTTTTCAAGCCAAATAGCTATGAAGCTGTCAATTTTTTACAAGAGTATGCAAAAAATATTTTACTTGATATAGATAGATATGCTATAGAAGTATTGTATCGTATGCAAAATGAAGAGTTATCTTTATGTGTTAAAGAATTGGAAAAATTATCTATAATGAAAAAAAAGATTGATGCAAGAGATGTCGAGAGGTACTCTTTTGGACTTGGAATTGCTACATTGGATAAACTGATGGAGCAATTTATCTTAAAAAAGGATATTTCAGATATCATTAGCCAAATGCAAGAGACAGTAAATTCTAACGAAGTTTTTATCATCAATTCGTTTGAAAATTTTTTAACACAACTTTTTATGTTTCATATATATATAAAATCTCATGGAACTTTTAATGCAAAAGAGATACTCGGATACCCCCTTCCTCCTCAGCTTGCCAGTAAAAGAGCTGAACTTAGTATAAAAATAAACTTATCTATATATAAGAGACTTTTTATGGAGCTTGCAAAAATAGAACTCACTTTAAAAAAATCTACTCAGATCGATAAAAATTCATTTTTCATATCCTCTTTAATAAAATTACAAAGTTTTTTATAGTATAATATTCTCTTATTCTGCAAAGACGGAATAATAATACAAAGTGTCCTTACTTTTGAAAAGCCAAATTCAAGAGTTAGAGAACCACAAGGAGAAAAAATGAGGCAATATGAATTGTTGGTAATACTAAAGCCAACATTAACGGAAGAGGAAAAGGCTGCTCAAGTATCGTCTTTAAAAGAGACTTTTGATAAAAACGGTGCAAAGATAGAAGTTATAGAAGATAAAGGCACAAGAAACCTTGCTTATGAAATCCAAAAGCACAAAAGAGGTCATTACTATGTGATTTATTTTACAGCTCCGGGTAGTGCAATATCAGAGATAGAGAGAGTTATTAGATTTAATGAAGATATTATAAAATTCATGACGGTAAAATATGAAAATAAAAAAGAGATAGCTTTTTGGGAAACTCTTATTGAGAAGGTTAAAAAAACCAATCAACACACAGAGGAAAAAGCAAAAGAAGAATCTTCAGAAAAAGAAGAGGAAGCCAAAGAAGAAAAATAGGAGACATCATGTACAATAGAGTTATTCTCGTAGGCAGACTTACAAGAGACCCAGAGCTTAGATATTTACCAAGCGGAACGGCAGTTGCTACTTTCGGCATAGCCACAAGTAGAAGTTGGACCGATAAAAATACCAATGAAAAAAAAGAGGAAGTTATGTTTATAGATGTTACCTCTTTTGCAAGAAGTGCCGAAATCGTCAACCAATATCTAAAAAAGGGCAACAAAGTTCTTGTTGAGGGAAGACTTGTGCTTGATAGATGGACTGATCAAAACGGTCAAAATAGAAGCAAACATACTGTTAGAGCTGATACGGTACAGTTTATGGAGAGTAAAGCTGAGGCTCAAAATAGTGCCTCTTCTTATGGAAAATCTCAACAGAGCAACTACTCCAACACTAACCAATATCAGCAAAATCAAAACTACTCTTCACCAAAACCTCAGGCAGAAGAAAAAATACCTGAGATAGATATTGACGAAGAAGAGATACCATTTTAAAATATAGAAAAAAGGAAATATGATGGCAGAGAGAAGAAAATATTCAAAAAAATATTGTAAATATTGTGAAGCAAAAGTTGAAATGATCGACTATAAGGATTTGGGATTGTTAAAGCAAACTCTTTCAGAGAGATATAAAATAATGCCAAAAAGACTTACTGGAAATTGTAAAAAACATCAAGAGATGGTCGAAAAAGCTATCAAACGAGCAAGACAAGCAGCATTTATACCATATATTGTAGATAGAAAAAATGTTGCAGTTACTCCATTTGAGCTATTAAAATAAAATACTTCAAAGATAGGTTCGAATTTACCTCGAACCTATCTAATATCTAAACCAATTAAACTAAAGCCTCTTTTAAAACTTCCTCAATTCTTGTTACCGGGATTATCTCTATACTCTTTTTAACTTCATCAGGTATATCGTTCAAATCTTTTTCATAATTCTTTTTACAAATGACAATCTTTTTGATCTTAGCTTTATATGCAGCTATCATTTTTTCTTTAAGTCCGCCGATAGGCAAAACTCTGCCGGTTAGTGTTAACTCTCCGGTCATCGCCACATCCGCCCTCACTTTTCTTTCGCTAAGTATAGAAGCTATTGCCGTAGCCATAGTGATACCGGCACTTGGACCATCTTTTGGAGTGGCACCTTCAGGAACATGGAGGTGTAGATCGTATCTTCTGTAAACTTCACTACTTGGCAAATCTTTCTTTTCGCTTTCCTCTTTTTCACTCTTAGGGATTATCTTTTTGGGTATTTTTATCTTGTCATTATCAATGAGAACTTTTATAACACTATAGGCTATCTTTGCAGACTCTTTCATCACATCGCCTAAAGAGCCGGTTAGTTGCAGTGAACCTTTGCCTTTTATCTTTATAGCTTCTATCTTCAAAACATCTCCGCCGACAGCTGTCCAAGCCAAACCGTTTACAACTCCTATGATATCTTTTTTCTCTTTCTCCTCTATCTCAAAAACCTCTTTATCCAAATAATCATCCAAATCTTTTTTAGAGATAGTTATTTTTTGTATAGATGGATCTAAAAGTAGTTTTTTTGCCACTTTTCTCAATATATCAGCTATTCTTCGTCTTAAATTTCTAACACCAGCCTCTCTTGTGTAGTTAGAAATGATCCTATCCAAGGCTGATTTTAGTATCTTTACTTCATAGGTTTTAAGACCATGTTTTTTAAGTTCTTGTGGTATAAGGAAGTTTCTTGCTATTTCATATTTTTCTTTTGGAGTGTATGAACTTAAAAATATAAACTCCATTCTATCTCTAAGTGGTGCGGGTATATAGCCTATCTCATTTGCCGTGGCTATGAAAATAACTCTGCTTAAGTCTATATTGAAGTTTAGATAGTAATCTCTAAATTTGTTATTTTGTTCCGGGTCTAATATCTCCAAAAGAACACTTGTGGGATCACCTCTATGACTTCTTGAAACTTTATCTATCTCATCAAGTACGACAACGGGATCCATCTGTTTTGCCTCTATAAGACCTTGAACAATCCTTCCGGGCATTGCTCCTATATATGTTCGCCTGTGTCCTCTTAATTCATTTACATCTTCAAGTCCCCCAAGAGCTATCCTTATGAGATCTCTTTTGAGTGCTGTTGCTATGGAATTTGCCAAAGATGTTTTACCGACTCCCGGAGGTCCTGCAAAGCAGATGATAGCTCCTTTGTTTTCTTGATCCTTTATACCTCTTAGCTCTAAAAGCTCTTTTACTGCAAAGTACTCCTCTATCCTATCTTTCGGTTTGTCAAGAGAGTAGTGATCTGCATCAAGTTGTTTTCGTACTGCATTTATATCAAGTTTTTTCTTTGAATAAGCCCCAAAAGGTATCTCTAAAACCCAGTCAAGATAGCCTTGTATGACATTGGCATCAGCTGAATCGGGATGCATTCTTGAGAGTCTGTCTATCTGTTTTTTTATCTCTTTGTAAGCATCTTCTTGCATATGGGCTTTTTTGAGTTCAAGTTTTTTTCTATACTCTTCTATCTCTTCGTCTCTTTGG
>JAMOOV010000136.1 GCA_027065125.1 Campylobacterales bacterium
TTCGGGACGCCGGCAAACTGCTTACGGAAATAAGAGGTGATAACAGACCGATGGAGTGGTTTTGATATCGAGATAGCGAATCTCCACTCGTCAAGGATCGCATGGATGGGTAAATTCCGATGCATGGTGCAATGGTAGCGTCTCGATACAAAAGTGCCAAAGTTGCGAAGCAAGAAACCATTTGAAGAGATTCATCTGAGACGATCACAACGGCTGCTCTATTTTTTGATCTAAAAGTTACAACGTTAAGATACTTCGTTATGGCGGATAGAGTAAGCGGTAAAATTCGCTGAAACCAGACCTTTTTAAGATATAATCGAAACAAAAGATCGCCACTATAAGGCCAAGAAGATCACGGAAGCCCTGCCGGCAAAGAAAAGGTGAAAGGCATTTCATCTGGAAATAGCAAGGATAGTCTGCCCAAAATGTACGGTTATCAAGATATTTTGGATAAAAACGATAGAAAAAAGGTCGGTATTTCATCGATATGGCGTGATAGAGACAAAAAAATATCGGATCAATAACTAGTTATATGACAAAAAGGAACTATTATTAAATACAAAGAAACATTAGCAACAGGAAATGCGGGAGAATATTATTTTGCATATTGGATTTCAAAATATTTTCAATGGCCTTGCAGATTACTTGATATTGACTTAGGCATAGATGCTCAAATTGAAATATTAGACAATAAAAACCATACTTCTGGAAATTTTTTAGCAGTCCAAATCTGGGCTTTAGCTCAAAATGGTGAATTGCCATTTAAAATAGACCCATTAAAATAGGAGGTTTGATATGTATTTGGCCATAAAGGATGTAAAACCTTTAGAAAACTATTGTCTACTTTTAAAATTTGAAAATAATGAAGAAAGAGTTTTTGATGTTAAACCATATTTAGACATTGGTAAATTTAAAGAGTTAAAAGATGAAAATTTATTTAAAAGTGTAAAAGTATGTTTTGATAGTATAGAATGGGCTAATCAACTTGACTTAGATCCTGAACTTTTATATGAAAAATCACACAATAAATCAAAGAAGCTAACAAATTACCCTGCGGCTAATTTATAGCTTACTTTGGTCGTTAGGGCGTTAGACAAATATACAAAATGGAGAATAGTATATGCAAAAATTAATTTTTAGTTCAGCTCAAGTTCAAAGTGGCTTTACAAATGCTTCTACATCAGCTTCAAATGATAAAGATAGCTCCACTATCATAAGAGAGATACTGCAAAACTCTTATGATTCAGCTATTAACGAAGCAAAAGAGAAAAAAGCGAAAATTAAATTTATACTTGATTATATAAATGTAAATGATATACCTGGCATTAATGAATATAAAGAGGCATTAGAGGCAATAAAAAACGAAGATTTTTCAGATAAAGAGCAAGAGCAAGATATACTAAATACTATTATTGAGCAATTACAATATAAAAAAATACCTATTTTACATGTAATTGACAATGGTATAGGTTTTTCACAAAATAAACTCGTAGCAATTTTAAGTGATGGTATAAGTGATAAAGACAACCCAAAAGATGCTGGTGGTTCTTATGGTAATGGGCATTTTTCAGCATTTAATATTTCAAATCTTAGATATATTTTGTATGGCGGAAAACTACAAGATGGCTCAAAGCTCTGCTCAGGTCAAGCATTGCTTAGAACTTTCAAACAAAATGGAGAATTAAAGCTTGGAACTGGGTTTTTATTAACTCAAGATAAGCCAATTTTAGTAGAAAACGATATATTTTACAAAAATGATAATATTCCTAAAGTTATAGATAATAATCTTGATAAGATTGAAAATAGTGGAGCAGTTGTATCAATTTTAGGATTTAATTTTTTTGGCAATGATGAAAATCAAAAAGTTATAGATTTGATTTCAAGCTCAATTGTTAGAAACTTTTATGTAGCAATTTATGAGAATAACTTAGAAGTGAAAATTATACAAGATGATAAAGTAAAATTGATAAATCAAGAAACACTTAATCAAATCTTAGAAGATACAAAAGAGCAAAAAAGCACCCCAAATTATGATATAGCAAAACGATTTTATGATATACTCGAAAATGGACATCATAAAACTATAACAACTCATGAGGGTGATGTAAAAGTTTATTATAAACTTTCAGATAGTAAAACTAAATTAGCAATTTGCAGAAATGGAATGTGGATAAAAGACAGCATCCCTTCGCCATTAAACCCAGCAACTTTTGTAGAAAACAAACCTTTTAATAGTTTGATTTTGGCTCAAAGAGGAACTGAATTTTCAAGTTTAATTAGAAGAGCTGAGGGAAATTTACATAATGATATAAAGCTTAATAGATTTAGTAATGATAAAGCTGGTAAAGAAAAAAGGAAAAGACTATCTAATGCTCTGGGGGAGATAAAAGATTTTTTATTAAGGATAGTAGAAAAAAATGACAATGACTCATTTGAAGTTAATATTCCTGAACTATCGATCAATATGATAGGGGATAGCAAAACAAAAAAAGAACAACAATCACAAAGAAAATCAAATAAAACAAAAAAACAACCAAGACCACAAAAGCCTATACTTGATAGTGATGAAAAGTCTAAAGATGGTAAAGGTAAAAAAGATAAAAGCAAAACAAAGCAAAGAGTTGGAAATCCATTTAATATAGGTAAATTTAGCTCATTTCATAATCCCAAAACTAAAACAGCAAAAGTAAGATTTACTCCAGATAAAAAATCTACTAATTTGCTACTTTGTTTAAGACTTGAAGATGGAACAGATATTACATGTGATAGTTTAGGAATTTCTGAACGACTCAAAATTAAAAAAGCATCAAATAACGGCAAAGAATACCCCATAATCCATGATGATACTATTGATATTGGAAAAGTTAATAAAGATACATTGATAGATTTAGATATTGAATATGAAACAAATATCAAAGGCGATTATATAATTGATTATGAATTTTTAAATAGTGCTTTAAAAAAGGATAGCAAATGAATCAACTAACAGCATCATATTCATATCCAGTCTTAGAAGAAGATAAGTTTGATTATAATGAAGATATAATTTTTAATATAGAACAAATAGAAACTGATAATAAAGAAAATTATATTGTTTTTAAGTATCAATTATTAGGGGAGAGTTTAATTTCTCAATTGTTAAAAAATCATGAAGCAAAATTCACTACAACTGTTGTTTTAAAATCAGCAATGTATAGGGAAACTATAGATACTGTGTTGGAAGAAATTAACCCGACTTACATTAAACAAAAAATACCACTTCAAACAACTTTTGAAACTCAAAACTTTTTTAGTGCTATTGTTTATACTGGAGAAGATAAAATCATCAAATTAAACTCCAAAGTTATGGGGCTTGATGATTTTTGGAATGGAATTGAAATTGAACTTAAAAAAGGTGCCATATTAGCAAAAGGTGGATGGAGAGAGTTAGAAAATAGTGCAAGTGATTTATTGACAGTCAAAAAAGATGAAAGTATAAAATATGGTTTTGATGTAACTGTAATAACAAATGAAGGTGGAAGATTTTTAGCAACTGTAGAGCCAACATTATATGACAAAATCAAGTTATTACCAAAAGATAATGATCATCTAAGGAGTATTGTTATTCATATGTTATGCTTAGGTTTTATGGATTTAAAAGAAAGATTTAAAGAGGACGATAGTGAACTTACAAATCTTAAAGGTATAAAATTAGAACTCAAAAGCAAAGGGATATCTACTTGGGAAGATGATGATTTTAAACCAAATCAAGCAGCTTGTTATTTTTTAAAACATATAATAGAAGTGGAGCAAGATAATGAATAGTGCGTTAGAAAGATTAAAAAAGATTACAAAAAATGAAATAGAAGCTAAAAAATTAGTCGAGTCAGCACTTAATAAAAACGATTTTTTAAATTATATTTTGGATTATTTTAAAGAAAATGAGCTTTTAGATTTGATAGATTTTTCAGATTTTAAGGAAAAATTATCAGAAAATGAATTTCAACAGTTACATCCAAAATACCATTATGAAGCTCTTTGGCAGACATTGGAAAGTCAAAATTTTACATCTATTCAAGCTACAAATCCTATTTATTGGTTGTCTATTAGTTATCAGGCAATTAAAAATAATATAATCAAGCCTCATTATTTAGCTTTTGAAAACAATAATAAAAATGGAAAAGAAAATATTATAGAAGCTTTGCGACTTTCACAAAATGGCAATAATAAAAAGCTCTTAGATATTAGTAGAGCAATTTTAAGACATACTTTTGGTGCTATTCAAGAAAGAGGGAAAAAAGGAATATATCAGGATATACCATTTGCAATAACTTGGTGGAGGATTTATTTAGCAAAAGAAATTAGTAGTAGAACAAAATTAGATAAAGTCAAAATTTATGAATATTTTGATAAAAATCCAACAAACTATAATGAACTCATAATGCGAATGAGTTCAAAATTAACAATTATTGCAGATAAAAATATAAGGGATGGTTTTTTTCAATATTTTATAGATAACAATATTACAGACACTAAAAAATTTAAGCAAATTATTAAAACTATAGGGATAGAGTCATCTTGGAGAGCAATGGGAGCTTTAAGCCCAGATGAAAATCAAAAAATTATTGAAAGTTTAGTTGCATGAGATTAGAGCATTTTTATTATAAAGAATATCACAAAAAACTACCTCATGTAGTTAAATTCTCAGGTGGTAGGTCAAGCGGAGCTTTGCTTTTTTCAATGTTAGAAAATGGTTTATTAAATGCAAATCGTGGTGATGTGATAATTTTTAACAATACTTCAGCAGAACATCAGAAAACTTATGAGTTTGTAATTGAATGCAAAAGAAGATGCGAAGAAAAATATAATATTCCTTTTTTTCTTACAGAGTTTCAAACTTTTGAAGATTGTAAAAATGGTATATATGACAGATTTGCCACATATAAGCTTGTAAATGACAAGCCATATTCACAAGATAATCCAAACGGGTATCATCACAAAGGAGAAGTTTTTGAAGAGCTAATTTCTTGGCAAATGTATTTGCCGTCTTTGATGAGCGGTAGAACTTGCACAAAAAAAATGAAAATGGATGTAACATATGGTTTTTTAAATGATTGGTTTAGCGCGATTGATTATATAGAAAGATTAGGACATTATGGGAAAAAAAGCAGAATAGATATAGAAATCTTATATCAAAAACATCAAAAAAATGGTGGCAAAGTGCCATTTCCAATTTATAAAAACAAAAAAGAGTATTGTTTGACTCGTCCATTATTTAGACCTGAACAAAAATTTTGCGATTACACAAATGTTACAATAGATAAAACTATATATACACATAAAAAAAGAGTTGAATTTTGTAGTTTTGTAGGCTTTAGAGCAGATGAACCTTTAAGATTGGAGAAAATGAAAAAACGGATTAATCAAAATTATAATGAAAATATTGATATTGCATACCTAAGAGAGGAGAACGAACATGTTTATGCACCTCTTGTAGAGTTTAGTATTACTCAAAAAGAAATAAAAACTTTTTGGGATAATCAAGATTTTGATTTGGGGCTTCCCTATGATGGAAGCCTTGGAAATTGTATATATTGTTTTATGAAAGGGGCAAATAAGTTAAGTTCTATAAAACCTTCAACTGATGAATTAGCACCACAAAATATTGATTGGTGGATAAATATAGAAAAAAAATATCAAAGAGATTTAAAAGCTGAAGGAAGAAATACAACAACAAAAGAAATTAATCCTTATATTAATTTTTTTGGGGTTGATGGAAAAATTTCTTATGAAATTATAAAAAATAAAAAGGATATGGAATATTTGCAACAAAATATGCCATGCAATTGCACAGATTAAAGGATTTAAACAATATATCGATTGAACAAACTATCATTAAAACAAAGAGAAGAACTATTTAGACAACTTCGTATCTCTATCACATATCACTCAAATGCAATAGAGGGAACAACTTTATCTTTTGGAGAAACAAAAGAGTTATTAGAGCTTGGTCATACAGCAGGTCATAAACCACTTGGAGAACAACTAGTAATATTAGGCTTTGCAAAAGCTTATGATGTGATAGTTCGTGAAGCAACTAATCCAAATAATATAATCGATAGTAGTTTTATAAAAGATATACATGCTATTATGTTTGAAGATACTCTTAAAGTAGCTCCAAATTATGTTTCTAAACCTATTGGAGCATACAGACTAGATGAAAGATATATCAAAGGAGTAGATATAAAACTATCTTTACCACATATGATTTCAAATGATATAGAAAATCTTTTGTATAGATTTAAAAGTAATAATATGAACTTAGAAGATATAGCAGAGTTTCATATACTATTTGAAAGAATACATCCATTTGCAGATGGCAATGGTAGAGTTGGACGACTTTTAATGGCATATCAAGCTATACAAAATAATATAGTTCCACTATTAATTAAAAATGAAGGTAGAGATGAGTATTTAGAAGCTATAAATAATAAAGATGATTTATATAAATTTTTACAAGAGAGTATAACCAAAAATTTAGAGTTGATTACCCCATTCCATCCCTAATACCTACTTGGGAATAAGGGGTCTGGTGATAACTGACACAGAGGATATACCGGCTGCAAAAGAGGGAAGCAAGGATCCCCAAGGTGAGGGCGGTAAGATCTCCAAAGAGGAGCGGGATAGGATGATCGAAGAGATGAAGAGGCAAAACCAAAATTTATTTGCTAAGCGGAAATAGGGCTCACAGTTTTATAGTCATAAGACTATTACAGTTAAATAGATGGTTTGTACGAGATATAAGCAAGCAGATAAAGATAGTGTACACTTAAGTTCGCAATTTTGAGATAGACTTCCCGGTGCAAAAAAAGAAGAAGGAAGTCTATCCGTGAAAAATGATAGCAGGAAATAAGGGGTCTGGTGATAACTGATAACTACATAAACAGATTTTCCTGTTTTAGATAAATGGGCTTTTGATATAAGAACTCAGCAAAAAGTCAATAATATTCACCTTCTTTTCCCTTGTCTGCAACTTTCACGCCACTTCATGACGCTTGACCGCTTCGATCTCGTCGGCCTTTTTCCGTCCGACGCGGTAGAGGTCGTAACTGTTTTGCAGGTTGAGCCAAAGCTGGGGGGTGGTGCCGAAATAGCGGGCCAGCTTCAGGGCCATTTCGGTGGTGATGCCCCGTTTGCCGTTGACCAGCTCGTTGACGGCACGAAAGGATGTGTGCAAGTCTCTGGCCAAAGCGCTTTGGGTAATCCCTAAAGGGTTGAGAAACTCTTCGAGGAGGATTTCACCGGGATGAGTAGGTTCTCTTTGCATTATGTTAAAAATTTCCTTTTCATTTAAACAGCTGCGCATGCGTACCGATTCGCAAAAGTTCCAGTGTTTGTGCTTCTATACGATAGACGACAAGCAAATCTCCGCTGATATGAAACTCTCTGGTATCCTGGTAACTCCCGGCTAATGAATGATCTCTGGCTTCTTGTGGAAGGATCTTCTCTTCCAGCAATAAAGAGATATAGAGGAAAAGTTTTGCCGTATTGGTCGGATTGAGTCCGGCTTTTTTCAAATCTTTGATAAAGGTTTTGTGTACCGCCAGATCAAGCACCGAGTTCCTTTTTTAACTCCTCCAGCGAAACTTTACTCATGTTTTTACCCTTTCTGGCGTCTTCGATCACTTTTGCGGTCTCTTCGTTGGGGATTTTCACCTCGAACGGAATGCCCTTTTCCATCACCGCCTGCGATAGAAAGATATTGAACGCGTCGCTGAGTCCAAGGCCGTATCGTTTGAAGATGCGTTGCGCCTCCTCCTTCATTGCGGCGTCGAGGTAGACATTGGTTCGTACCTTTTTCTCTTTGGTGGCCGTCATCGTCGCTCCTTCTCTTTTTTGTCATTATAACACACATCATGTGTCACAACTCCCCCTCCTCCGCGAAGCTATACCACCCCTCTTTGGCGACGATCACATGGTCGATTAGTTCGATGCCCATGATCTGCGACGCTTCCTTGATGCGGTGGGTGATGCGGCGGTCTTCGGCGCTGGGGAAGCACTGGCCGCTGGGGTGGTTGTGGGCGATGACGATGCCCGCAGCCCGATCGGTGACGGCGCCGGCGAAGATTTCGCGGGGGTGGACGAGGGTTTGGTTCAGCGTGCCAATGGTGACGACGCGGGTTTCGATGATGTGCCCGGCGCCATCTAAAGTGATAGTGAGAAAATACTCCTGCTTCTTGTCGGTGTAGGAGCGCAGATGGTGCCAGACATCTTCGGCGCAGGCGATCTTGATATTTTGGCGTATCAGATAGCGGCGGCTCAGCTCGATGGCGGCGAGGATCTGCATCGCCTTGGCGGGGCCGAGGCCGTGGATGGCGGTGAGCTTCTCCAAAGCGAGATTCTCGAAGTCGCTTTGCAGCATCTTTTCGACGCTTTTGGAGAG
>JAMOOV010000137.1 GCA_027065125.1 Campylobacterales bacterium
ATGGGAGGTTTAAATAAGCTTGTTGAAAGATTTAGCGGCGGTAAGTCCAAGGATATAAAGGCATAGTATGATTGTTCACTATCTTGAATATTTTTTTATAACACTTTTTGTCTCCTCCTTTTTTGCACTTGGAGGAGTTGGAAGTGCCGTGGCACTTGTGCCGATATTTGACTTTTTGGGGCTTGGCTTTAATATAGCAAAAGCTATAGCCCTTTTTGTCAATACTTCTACGACAATTACGGCAAGTTTAATGAATCTAAAAAGGGGAGTTTTGGATATTAGATTTGCCCTTCCCCTTGTGATAAGCTCTATGCTTCTCTCTCCTGTGGGTGCATATAGTTCTAAGTTTATAAATGTTCACTATGTAAAATGGGGATTTTTGACTTTTCTTATCTTTAGTGCGAGTATGATGCTTTTTGCCAAAAAAGAGGCGAAATTTAAGTATGAAAAAAAGTGGATACTATATCTTATAGGTGCGGTAGTGGGCTATATATCGGGGCTTCTTGGTATAGGCGGAGGGGGATTGATACTTCCTTTGATGATACTTTTGGGTTTTGATGCTAAAAAAATGGCCGTTGCAGTAAGTTTTGTATTGCCGTTTTCAACTTTTAGTGCCTTTTTATCCTATATATCTTTTGTAAAAATTGATTGGGCACTTCTTTTTGTTACCGCGGTTGCTGCTATACTTGGAGGCTATATAGGCAATGCAATTATGCACTTTAAACTTGATGCCAAACAGATAAAAAAGATCATAGCTATACTTTTGTATATATTGGCTATTAAGATGGGGTACTCGTTGATATAACTTCCTCAACTTGGGAAATAGAATTTTTATTTTTAGCGGTGATTTGGATTTATCGGCTCTGCCAATTTCATTTATGTTATTTTTTTCAAATCACTTGCTGTTTTATCGCTCTTTGAGTAACCTTTTAGTGAATAGTCAATTAAGCTATATTTTTGATAAAGTTGGTATAATTTTACATAAGTTAGACTTTTTTAAGAGTAGAAATTAATTGACTGTTTTGCAAATAACTTAAAGGTAAAAAATGAGATTTATAACCTCAAAAAATATACCAAAATTTATCATGATTTTACCTGTTGTAGGGATTTTGGTTGCAACTATTTTATTGAGTACGGTGGGTATTTATACGATTAAAAATAATTTTGAAAAACAGAAGCAAAATATAACTAAAGAATTTTTTAATAATTTACAAAAAACAACAAAACAAAGAGTGGAGCTTACTTATAATATCATAGATGCTCTATATAAAGATCAAAAAGATTATAATAAAACCATTAAACTTATACAAAAAGTATTGGCTGAAATGAGATGGGAAAAAAGAGGATATATTTTTATATTTGATTATCATGGCAATACATTGTATCACCCAAATCATTACTATATGACTATAAATAGATGGAATTTTGAAAGACATGGAGTAAAGGTTATTAGGCTACTTATCCAAGAAGCCCTAAAGCATCCGAATGGAACTTATGTGAAATATCTTGCTTACAATCCGGACGGTAGCCCCAAACAAAAAGT
>JAMOOV010000138.1 GCA_027065125.1 Campylobacterales bacterium
AGTATCTAAAGCCAAAGTCAAGATTTGAGGTTTTAGGATTTAGGGTTGGGGATTGAGATATTTTTTCTCCTGCTCTAATTATTCGCTCTCTACCTATATCGCAGATTGTTTTGTATCCGGCTTTGTAAGCTTCGCTTTTTTCATCTACCTTTTCTGAGATTTGCACCATTATAAATCGTCTATTTCCATTATCTTCCGCATTTAGCTCCATTATTGCATGGGCTGTCGTGGCTGAACCGCTAAAAAAGTCGAGGATTATGTCGTTTTTTGAGGTTGATTGTTTAAGCAATATTTTTATTAAATCTATATTTTTTGGATAATCAAAATACTGTCCTCCGATTATATTTCTTAATTGTTTAGTAGAATTAGCATTTAAAAAATCTCCAAGCATTGAGCTTATAGGTTTAAAAGAGGACTTAACTTCTCTTTTATGTCTTTTGTACATAGGTGTTCCATTTAGATTTTTTGGAAAAATAACTTTATTTTCTTTGATTAGTTGTTCCATCCTATTTTTTTCATAAACCCATACTCTATTTGGATTACATTTGTAAATAGTTCCTGTTTTAGGATCAGTAATATCATAAAATAAATTTGGTCTTTCCGATGCTGTTTTGTTGCAAGTTAAATTATCGACTGCCCAATCTCCTTTTGGATCATTATCAGGATTTTTATAGTTGGAAAAATCTTTTTCAATTCCTTTTAATGAAAAATTATCTTGTTTTGAATAACATAAAATATATTCATGATCAACTGAAACAAAATTTTTTGCATCATTTGCACCACTTCTTTTTTTCCACACAAACTGAGCCACAAAATTTCCCTCACCAAAAACCTCATCGCAAAGGTGTCTTAAATTATGCACTTCATTATCGTCTATACTTATAAACATCACTCCATCATCTTTTAGTAAATCTCTTGTTATCAGTAACCTTTCATACATCATACTAAGCCAATCACTGTGAAATCTGCCGTTGCTATCGGTATTTTTATATAGTTTTACTCCTTCGCTATCTACTGCTTCAACCTCTTCTTCATATTCTTGCTTTTTTTGAGTAAAGTTATCTTTGTAGATAAAGTCTTTTCCAGTGTTGTATGGAGGATCGATATAGATCATTTTGATTTTGTTTAGATAGCTCTCTTGAATGATTTTTAATACTTCAAAATTATCTCCCTCGATATAGAGATTTTTGGTATTATCAAAATCAACTGATTTTTCAACTGCCGGTCTTAAAGTCTTTTTTATTGGGGTATTTGCCTTCAATATGCTCCTTTTCTTACCAACCCAATTTAATCCATATCTCTCACGACAATCTTCAACTAAACTACTCTCAAAAAGTTGCTTAAAAATCTCAAGATCAACTTTTCCCTCTTTTATCGCATTTGGAAAAAGCTCTGCTAATTTTTGGATATTTTCATTTATCTTATCTTTTGTTTGCAAGTTTAGCTTGTTCATTTTTATAATCCTTTTTTTATTTAGAGGATAGCAGTATTCTTGCATCCCAAATCCTCAACCCCAAATCCTATTTTCTAACTATTA
>JAMOOV010000139.1 GCA_027065125.1 Campylobacterales bacterium
AACAGCCAAGGAAGCTTTATAATATTGCTGACACTCTTTTTGAGCGGCTGTTTTAGCTTTTGTAAATTTAAATGCCCCATCTTTTGAGATAATGACTCCAGCATCATTAAAACCACAATGTATATGTTTTGTATCTAGTAAGTTTGTACCTATGGCCGTGTAATTAGCATCACTCAGCGTTAAATTATATAATGTTGGAAAAATATCTTTATGAGAGGAAGCCACATTAACATCAATCTTTGATTTTGGCAAAAGATAATGCGGTAGATAGAGATAAAATGGAATTAATTTTGTTGTATTGTAATAATCATCATACTTCATAATTCCCTCTACTGTATTATTATCCGCAGTAACCGCTACAACGGTATTGTCTTTTAATTTTGAAGATTTGACACTGTCTAAAAATTCTCCAAGCGAATCCAAAGCATACGCATAGTCATGAAATCTTTTCTTTGCCAAATCCATATCACCGGTAAGATGGTTTTTTAACTTTTGAGAGAAAATTAGAGAGTTCGATTTATACTCTTTGGGAATAGTAAAAGGGGGATGGTTGTTTGTTGTCAAAACAAAGATAAACTGAGGTTTTGTACCTTCATGTAACTTTTTTTCTACAAATGCATAGAGATATTCATCAAAGACACCCCAGTCATGCGAAATCTTTGAAGCATCTTTTCCCAAAGATTTTGCTATTGCCATACGACCATACACATGATCAAAGCCCTGTTTTGACATAAAGTTTCCTACATTTCTCCATGAAAGATTACCACCATAGACAAAAGTTGTCTCGTAGCCCGCTTTTTGATACACTTTTGCACTCGCTTGAAAAAAAGATGTATTAACATACTTCCCTTGTCCAAAAGAGGTTGAATGAGGACGTGCTGTAATATTTAAAAGTGTTGGTTCTAAGGAGACAATAGTACCGTTTGAAGAAGAGATGAAATGCTTAAAAAGTATATCTTCATCAAAATGTCTCTTTAAGTGTCCCATAATATTAAATTTTTCACTTTGGTATTGTAAGATAGGCAGACCAAAACTCTCAACCATAACAACAACAACATTTGGCTTCTTTTTTTCTAAAAGCTTATTTTTAGCAGTTGTGTAAGCAATGTTTTTTAAAAGATTTTTTGTATCTATGTGCTCTTTTTGTGTATGAATTTTAAAAGCTTCTATCATCTTGCCTCTAAATCCGCTCTCTTTAATCAAATCATAACTGCCATTTTTACTTTTTTTATAATCCTTATATGCTTGTTTCATACTGACAATAGGAGACATGGCGACCTTGTTCAAAAAGACCTCTGCCGTTGGATCTGGAGTATCGTGAATAAGAGGAAAAAGTCCAAGTGAACCTCTTGCAAGCAGAACTAATAGCACTAAAGTAAAGAAGAAAACTCCTGTTCCTTGCACATAGTTATACTCTCTTTTGATGCACTCTTTAGGGCGTATTATTTTAAAGATTATCCAATACAAAGTTAAAAGAACACTCAAGAGAATAAAAGCGACCAAGGCAACATTATAATTTTCAAAAGCTGTT
>JAMOOV010000140.1 GCA_027065125.1 Campylobacterales bacterium
CAACAAATCTGTAACATACGACTATATTACAGACCAAGAGGCACTGGATGCTTTTGTATGGTTGAGTCAAAAAGAGGGAATTATTCCTGCTTTTGAGTCATCTCATGCAGTGGCATATCTCAAAAAGCTACCAAATATCAAAGATAAGCTTATTATTGTAAACCTCTCCGGTCGTGGAGATAAAGATATGATACAAGCGAAAGATCTACTCCATTTTGATTAATTATTGCCATCTGACAGCAAACTTCACTAAATTATCACTAATTTTAGAGTATAATTCTTAATTCTTGCAAAGGTTATACATATATGATACAAAATGATTTTTCTTCTCTATCAGACATTCACTCTATGATAATTTCTGGTAGTCAAAAACATGGAAAAACAACATTTCTTTTGTATCTTATTGCCTATTTTTATAAAGAAAAAGCACTGTTTTTTACCACACAAGAGAAATATATTTTTCAAAAAAAAATTGCTACACTCTCAAAGCAATTCAAACAATTTGAACATATCAAAGGTATGCTAGATGTTTACTTTTTACGAGAAGATTTTACTAAAGTAAAACAGAAGTATGGATATACTTTTTTACTTGAAGAGATGGAAAAAACCATTCTTCAATCCAATGAAAAAATTATTGTTATTCATCATATTGAAGATTTTTTTGATTTTCAAGATCGCTATGAAATTAACAACTTTTATAAAACACTTGTAAAGATAACTGAAACGCATGATAAAAAAATAATTTTTATAGCAAACGAAAGAGATGATAATTTTAAACATATAGAACAAGTTTCTCAAGAGTTTACAGATGTCAGTATAGAAGTTAGCAAAAATGAAAAAAATGAAAGGATACTTAATATTATGAATATGTTACATCATAAAGAGTATCCCACTTTACGTTTTAGTATCAATGAAAATAATTTTTTCTTAGAGTATCTAAAAGATATTGAAGCAAATAACAATACACAACATATTAAAAATATTCTTATTGCAGAACTGGATCCTGTCCATGATAATATTAACCAAATATTAACATATATCTTTGACAAATCAAACTTTATTATTAAAAATGCCAACTCCTTGCAAGGGATGCTTCAAGAAATTTTTATTCGTCCTGATCTCATTCTTATACTTATGAAAAGAGAAAAGCAGAATCTTGAAACAATTAAAGCTATCAAGATGCAACTTCCAAATACTTCTATTCTTGTTATGCTAGATCAACCTTTCGTTCGCTCAGAAGATATTCATGAAATTTTTAGCTATGGAGCAGATGAAGTACTTCCTAATAGCTTTACTTTTAATACCCTAATCCTTACGCTTGAAAAGATTATTCATTCACTCTTTTATACAGATACTCTTCATATCTTACCAAAACATAAAAATATTTTAAAAAATCTTAATGAACTCAAAACATTGGCTGAAGAATGTATAGAAAAATCTATCTTTTTCACTGCTTTTGTTATAGAAAGTAAAACTGAATTCCCAAAAATTAGAAAAACAAGTCGTAAAACAGATTATCTTTATCAAGAGAAAAATAGAATGTATTATCTGGCTATAAACACAATACCAAGAGATATATTTAAAATTACAGAAAAATTTAAAAAAACAAACCCTGATCTACACTATAGATGTGTCTGGGAACCTATTAACAGTGCTCATTTAGAGGAGTGTATCAAATGATGAAAAAAACTTTCTTTTTAGTATTTCTTACTTTTTCTCTTCAAGCAGTAGAACTTAATCCGCAGGTTTTACAGGAGATTATACAAAATAATCCATCTGCATATAAAGAAAAAATTTTACTTGCAAAATATTACGAAAAGCATTCAAATGACTTAAAAGCTTCAGCACTTGTTAAAGATGTTTTGAAAAAACATCCAAAAAATAAAAATGCACTTGCGATACGACAAAGAATAAAACAAAAAAGACATATTCGTGAAATTTTTAGAGAAGCAAATCTTCTACAACCAATTACAAAAGAAGAAGCACAAAAAAGACTTGATAGCTATTATACTCAAAATAATTATCAACTCTATAGCACTCTCTATCAAGCACTGATTTCAAGTAATGTATCCCTTGATGATGAGTACCATATTAAAGCAGCTTATATCTATCTTTGGGATACACACTATACAGAAAGTAAAGAAGCACTCGATAGAGTACAACAAAAAAACAATATAGATGTAGCTAAAGTCAAAGCAACTATTTGTTACTATCAAGGTGACTATATCTGTGCGGTAAGACTTTTTGAAAAACTTTATAATGCTAGCTATCAACTTGAATATGCATTCAAACTTATCAATTCATATATCTACCTTGGAGAAATAACAAAAGCACAAAGAATTTACAGTTACCTACACAGAAGAGATCCAAATAATTCTAAACTTCAAAAAATCGAGAAAAAACTCCAAAAACTCCAAAATAGATATATTAATACTCTCAAAAAAGCATTTCAGCAAGACCCCTCTTTCCAAACATTAAAACCTTATACTGTAGCTCTTAATGAATTAGGAAAACTAAAAAAATCTATAGAATTACTTCATCATTTTAATACACAAAATGCGACAAATGATTCTCTCGTATTAGAAGCTAAATATCTGTTATGGGACAATCAAACAAACAAAGCTCTTGATATTCTTAAATATTCATCTTTAACAAGTGACCTGCAAGCTAAATTAATGTTAGGTCAAATCTACTCTTGGGATCATAAATTTAAAGAAGCAAAAACTTATCTTAATGAAGTTATAAAAAAAACACAAGATACAGATCTCCTTTACAATGCGCACAAAGCTTTAGCATTTGTATATATGTGGAATAAAGAACAAAATAAAGCAAAACAATTATTTACAAAACTTCAAAAAGAAAATGCAAATGATAGAGAAGTCAATGAAGCCCTTATGGAACTGAAACATGACTATAAAGCTCTTTTAAATGTTTATGAAAGAAAAGTGCGAACAAGTCATAATCCTCAAGATCTCAAATACCTTGCAAATCTTTATATTAAGACCAAAAATACTCAAAAAGCAAAAAAACTCTTAAAAAGATATCTTCAAATCGATCCACAGGACCTTCAGACAACAAAACAACTTGCTCTTTTACTAATTGCAGACAAAGAATATTATGAAGGCTTTGGCTACCTAGAATATTATACTGCTCAAACAAGAACCCTCCAAAGCAACTTACTCTTAGCAAAAAATTACTATTGGTATGGATTTACAAAAGAAGCTTTGGATGTTTTGGACAGAACAATTCAAAAATATCCAAATGCTAAAGAAGCACTCCAACTCAAAGCAAAGATCTTAAAGATATCACCTCGTTTTACCACAAGCAACAGTGGAGCAACAATTAGTACTTATTTTGAAAAAATCACATCTACACAGTTACAATTAGCAGATTCGCTTTATTTTAACAGTCATTATAAATCTTCACTAAACTATTATGAGGCATATCTTTCTAAACATCCTGATGATCATGATGTCCGTTACCGATATGCATTTGCATTAGAAAATGCAAAAGAGTATGCAAAAGCAGAAGGTGAATTTTTTCTTATGCTTTGGACAAAAAATTCAGATGAAATTCGTTATCATTATGCATATAATCTTATGAAAAACAATAAACTTAAAAAAGCAAAAGAACTCTTCTTAGAACTCAAAAAAGATTCTTTTAGTAAAATTGATCCACAATTACATAAATTTCTTTTGCAATGGCAAAAAGCATGGCAATCAGAAGATTTTAAAACATATATCTCATTTTATGATCAATCATTTACAAACAATGCATTATGGGCATTTAGAAAACAACAAATATTTAAAGATGCAAAATATATTGCTGTCGGTATTTATGATCCTGTTTCTAAAGAGATTAATCACAATAAATATATAATCCGATTTTATCAAGAATATGCAACAGATAAAAAAAGTGACAAAGGATATAAAACACTTTATCTTCGTTGTGATAATACAAAAAAAGAGTGTAAAATAACACAAGAACTATGGCAAGCTGCAAAATATAAAAAAGAACAACTTCTCTCTCCATATATAGATAATGCCTTAAAAGAGATAAAAAGACTTGAATCTACTCCATTGACAATGCGTTTTAGTAAAAAAAAAACTCTTCTATCCTAGCTAAACCAAAAAGATATCATGATATTGAATTAGCCCCTACTCTTAGTAAAAATCCTCAAAAAATATCAGAAGTTTTTGCAAAAGCTTATGCAAAACCCATATCAATCACAAAATTTAAAGATATGATAAAATATCCTAATAGAACAGTTCAAATAGAAACAAAAAATGTTTTTTTTCTCAGAGGATACCATTTTCATGATAGTGAAAAAATTACTTTTGATTCAGCTGATATCTTCTACACACGTCAAAATATTACCAAAGATATAGCTCTGGGCGCAGATGCCGGACTCTTTTATCTACAAAAAGATGGTATAACACGTTATAACGGCATGCGATATGGTGCTTCACTTTTTTGGAAACATTTTATCTTCCGTGCAGGGGTAAATAAATTTGATGATTTTAGCGAGTTTGTTCCAACTATTGGATATGAAAACAATTATAAAAATCATAACTATTCTATTGAATATACACATCAAAATTCTCTTTTTTATACCTATTCTCTTTGTTCCTATAAAAAAAGAATTTCTGCAGATCATTTCAGTCTATCAGATTATATTAGCTTTCAAAACAAAAAAAATCTATGGACAAATCTTACAGTCAATAAGTTTAATAACGGTGATACAGAAATAACTGGCCAATTTGATTGGCGTTTTTACTATAGCAAGCCTTATCAAAAAAGATTTAATTATGATCTTGCACTTGAAGGATGGTACACATCACATACAAAACAACACAGCTGTTTTTATTCTCCAAGCTTCGCAGATACAACAATACTTAGAATTGATCCACAATATATTTTTTCAAAATATATTGGGATACAAGCAAAAGCAGGTTTAGGATACTCCTTTAAAGATAATTCTCAAGCTTATAAATTCGGCTTATGGTTTTTTGGAAATCCTCAAAAAAAACTCTCTTACTCTCTAGGGTGTCTTCGTAGCAATAGCGCAAGAATATCAGCAAGCTCATCTTATAATTATCAAGAGTGTAAAGTTGATTTGGGGTATTCATGGTAAAATTTTTTAATACATTTTTATTTCTTGCAATCATGGCTGGAGGATTATGGCTTACCTTTTTTAGTGTTACGAATCTTGAACAAATCTTTGTAAAAACAAATAACATTTTTGTAAGCTTTGGTGTCATACTGATCTTTGTCTTTACTATGTTTATTATTCTTCGTTATCTGTTGCTTATGTTTTTTTCTATATTACAGACAATACAAAGAACAGCAGATAACGATTTTACTATTTATGAAAAGGACAAAGTAACTGTTATTGTTCCATGTTACAATGAAGAGGATGTTATTATCCCCTCTTTAAAAAGTATCATAGCCCAAACCTACCAAAATCTTGAAATTCTAGTTATTGATGATGGGAGTAAAGATAAAACCTATGATCTGGCAAAAAAATTTGAATTCTCTGATAAACAAAGAAGTTTACGTGTTCTAAGTAAAACAAATGGGGGCAAATCAAGAGCTTTAAATTATGGGCTTGAACACGCAAAAGGCAAACTCATCTGCTGTGTAGATGCAGATTCCAAACTCGATAAGCATGCCATGGAATTACTTGTACAACATTTTAAAGATCCAAAAATTGCAGCTGTTGCAGGCAGTGTCAATGTGGTAAATACCAATACCTTTTTAACAAAGCTGCAGGCTCTTGAATATATTCAAGGCCTCAATATGGTTAAAAATGGACAAGCTTTTTTAAAACTGGTTAATATCATTCCCGGACCACTTGGAATGTTTAGAAAAGAAGCTATGCTTGAAGTTGGAGGATATTCTCATGATACCTTTGCAGAAGATTGTGATTTAACACTTACGCTTATTGCAAAAGGATATAAAATTGATTTTGAACCTGACGCAATTGCCTATACCGAAGCACCTGAAAATCTTTTAGATCTTTTAAAACAACGTTACAGATGGACAAGAGGAATTTTACAAGCCATCAAAAAAAATAGACAATACCTGTGGCATATAACAAAAAAACCATCTATCTCATTTGTAATGTGGTATATGCTCTTTGAATCAATTTTTTGGCCATTTATGCAACTATGGGGAGATATATTTATGATCTATCTTGCTCTTTCAACGGGAATGAGTCAACTCCTGCTTTTTTGGTGGATTCTCTTTACTGTACTTGATGTTGCTGGAGCAATCTATTGTCTTCTCTTAACAAAAGAACCTCTCTCTTTAGCTCCATATGCAATTATTTATAGACTTGTTTTTATTACAGTTATCAATATTGCAAAAATATTTGCTACAATAGAAGAATGGTTCTCAATTGAGATGAATTGGGGAAAACTTGAACGAAAAGGAAGAATCGGATGAATTTACTATCATTTCTATCATTTTTAATTTTAGCAATTACTTTATTAACTATGGTCTTTGGTATAATAGCCTACTTTTTATATAAAGCACGTGAAAAGAAAAAAGAGAGTGCAGAATTGACATATGAAAAAATACTCGAAAATGAAGATCGTGACTTACTCTACTTTACAAAGGAAGAATAATGCTTAGAGCTTCCATACAAATGGCAACACCAACAAAAGATTACTATGGGTTAAAGATACTTTTCTCATTTATAATTTTACTTATTTTATTATCATTTACTAGTTTTTATCTTATTCAAAACTATTATTCTAAATCATTTTTTGATATGAGCACTCCAGAAGATCTTTACTTTTTAGATTCAAATACGCTTAAAGCCATGTATAATAAAAACAATATGGATTATACAAATCATGAAAAAGAAATTGCTTATTTTCAAAAATTAGCACAAGATCAACACTATACTATCCATACAATCAGTGCTGATAAGTTACAAAATATTCCAAAAGACTCCTTTTTAATTGCTCTAGATATGATGTCCCTTTCAAAAAAAGAAATCACTGATATTGAACAATTTGTAAATAATGGAGGTAAAATCCTCTTTAATTTCACTAGTGGTTTTTTAGATAAATCGCTTAACTACAGAAGTGATAATTTAGTGCATCAAATTACCGGTTTTACTCTTAATCCAAAGATTAATACTATTAAAATTGATTCTCAATCTTCAACTTTTTTAAGTACACGACTTGCTTCTCCGCTTACACAAAACTTACCAATGGGTCAAGCTATTGATTTTAATGTTTATGATCCTCTTCCGATATTTGATGTTCAAAAAAAGATAAAACCTGATGCTTATTTAACAATATGGGCACAAACAAATTATATTAATATTTCTAAGAAGCAGGAACTTAATGCTGAAGAAAGTGCATTAATATGGCATGGGACTAAAGGAAAAGGAAAGTGGATCTATTTTACATTTCCTAGTTATGTATTTATGCAAACACCACAACATTTTTATACAGAACTCTTTAAAGGAATGCTTTCATATCTGAAAAACACTATTTCTATTGTTCCTTATCCTTATATAGATAGTAAAAATATTGTTTTTGTTTCAGAAGATACAGAATACAAATTTGAAAATCTTAAACACTTCTATGATATTTCACTCAAGCATAAATTTCCAGTTACAGCATTTTGTGTTGCGAAACTTGCTAAAGAACATCCACTTTTAATGAAAGAAGTAGCATCATCGCCTTATTTGGAAATCGGTTCTCATAGTTATTCTCATGCAAAAATTGTAGGTCAAAGTGATGCTGTTTATAAAAAAGAGACTCTAGGTTCTAAAAAAATACTCGAAAAACTAACAGGAAAAAAAGTTATTGGTTTTCGTGCACCAAGAGAAGAAATTGATGAAAAACTCACTCAACTTTTAAATATTGGCGGATACAAATATACTCTATACCAAACAGAAAATAGACTTACTCCATTTTTTAATCAAAATGGAGTTCTAATTATTCCAAGACATGCTACAGATGATTATTCATACCTTATTCAACTTGATTGGTCTTCACAACAGATCTTAGATAATATGATTAAGGAGTTAAATACTGTTATCAATCTAGATGGGATATATACTCTCTCTGTTCATACGCATCTCATGGCATATGGAACCAATATTCAAATTCTTGATAAATTTTTTCACTATGTTCAAAGTAATCCTAACATGCATGCTATGAACGGAAAGATGATCTATAAACGCATTAATCAAAGACGTTATTTAAAATTTTCAACAAAAATAACAGCAAAAAAAATTATTGTAACATTAGTAAATAATAAAA
>JAMOOV010000141.1 GCA_027065125.1 Campylobacterales bacterium
AGCCGGCATAGATTTGCAAACGGCTCAAAAGAAACTAAAAGAGAGAGGGATAAAGTTCAATACAAATCAAAACTTAAAAACCATCTCCAGAAACAACGGCTTAAGCCCTGAAAAACTATATCTCATCATAAAGCCGACAAACTCTACAAACCACGAAAACAGCACTCCGTCTATGCTTGGAAGAAAAACTTTAAAAGAGTTGTCAAAAGAGGGATATATAGATATAAATCATGCTTTAAAGGTATTAGCGGCAAAAGGAGTAAAAGATATAGATCCAAACAGAAGGATAAAGGATATTGCCGATGAACTTGATATAATGCCTATTAATGTTTATGATATAATAAAAAAATGATAAAAATAGCAATGATAGAGGATGATGAAGAGTTGGCATATCTGCTTAGCTCATACTTAAAAAGATATGATATAGAGGTATGCAATCATCCTGATCCTTTTGTAGGGCTTGCCTATATAGAATCAAATATAGAAAAGTTTGATCTTATTATTTTGGATTTGAGTCTTCCCGGACTTGACGGGATCGAAATATGTGAAAAATTGATAAAATATAATAAACCCATCATTATATCTTCAGCAAGAAGCGATATAAAAGATAAGATAAAGACTCTTGAAATGGGAGCGGATGACTATCTTGCAAAACCTTATGAACCAAGGGAGTTGGAGCTGAAGATAAGAGCCGTTTTAAGAAGATATGAAAAGATACCTCTATTAAAAGATGAACAAAAAGATACTCTTTTTAAGATTAAAGATAATACTGTTTTTTATAAAGATAAACCTTTATCTCTAACTCAGGCAGAATTACAAGTTTTAACTTTACTTATAAAAAGAGCAAATTGCATTGTCAGCAGATTTGACATCTATGATGAGTGTGATTTTTTTAAAAGCGAAGATTGCAACGGAAGTTTAAATGTTATCATCAACAGAATAAAGAAAAAAATAGGAAAAAAACATATTCAAACTGTTAAAGGTGTGGGATACAGACTGCAATGTTAGAAAAAAAATCCATATTTTTTGTTATTTCTCTCTCTTTTGTAATAACTTTTATTTTTGTGATATTCGGCTTTTACCAACTCCACAAAAACTTAACTTTACAAAGATACAAACAGATAGAGCTCAAAGCTTCAAGTTTTGGATATAAATTTTTAATAAAATATAGAGAAAATTTAAAAGATTTGGGATATAACTACAAAGAGTTTGATCCTAATTTTGCGAAAAACTCTCTATTTTTATACACATTCCAAAGAGGAAGAAAAATTATACACTATATAAAACATGGCAATGATTACTACTTTTATCTTGAAACACCTCATAAAAGTTTTTTTCTAAAAGATAATCACTCTCCATTTTATGATCAAAATAACTTTTATATTATCTTTTTTTTCACTATGGCGATACTGTTCATTTTATATATTGTTATCATAAAAAAACTCTTACCCTTAAAAGAGTTACATAAAAAAATAAAAAATTTAGCAGATAAAGAGTTTGCTCAAAAAGCAAAAAACGAAAA
>JAMOOV010000142.1 GCA_027065125.1 Campylobacterales bacterium
GACGGTTATGCAAAGAATAAGCAACAAAAAAGATAGACCATTAGTACTTGGAGTATCTATTTTGACCAGTTTTGACAATCAAACCTTTAAAAATATCTACGGTTCGACGATAGAGAAAAAAAGTGCGGTATTTGCTAAAAAAGCTTATGAGTGTAAACTAGACGGTATCGTTTGTTCAGCTTATGAAAGTAAAGATATAAAAGAGTTGACTAAATCTGAGTTTTTGACTTTAACTCCGGGTATAAGGCCTTTTGGAGAAGATAGTAATGACCAAAAAAGAGTAGCCAATCTCGAAATAGCAAAAGAGAATTTGGTTGATTTTATTGTAGTAGGGCGACCTATATACTTAAGTGAAGATCCAAGATATGTGGTGCAAAAAATTTTAAAAAGGATATAACATAGGTAAGAAGATTCTTTTCGGTTCGATTATAGCTATGACTACTATTATAGTAATGTTGGTTATTTTGATAATGTCTTTTGATTTGAATAAATATAAACCTACAATAGAGAAAAAGGTTTATGAAGCTACCGGAAAAGAGCTAAAAATCAACGGAAAGATAGGACTCTCTTTGGCTCCTTTTGGTGTCAGTATAAATGATGTAGTCGTTAAAAATCCTAAAGGTTTTAGTGATGGCAATATGTTTAAAATGAAAAGAGCCGCAGTATCTTTGCAACTTGCTCCACTTCTTAGCAAACAGATAAAAGTAAATTATGTAAAGTTGATAGATATAAATCTTCTTATTGAAAAAAATAAAAAAGGTATTTTAAACCTTTCAGTTGCAAAAAAAGAGATAAAGCAAAAAAAAGAGATAAAAAAAGCTCCAGCAGATCAAAAAGCTGCTCAGTTGCCTGCTGTAAATGTTGGAAAGGTTTTGGTTGAGAATGTCAATATAGTTTATAATGACAAACAAGCAAAAATAAAAGCTAAGATAAACGGACTTAATTTGACTATCAATGATATAGCTCTTTCTCAAAATAAAGATATACTAAAAGCCTTATCTTTAAAAGGATTATTGAGTATCAGTAGTATAAAATATGATAGATATCTCATCAAAGATGTATCCGCAAACTTTAAATTTAAAGACAAGATAGCTACTATAGACCCTATGAAACTTACCACTTTTGGTTCTCAAGCCGTCGGTAAACTTATATATAATATGCAGGGTAGAAAGCCGAAGATTTATATCCAAGAGTATACAGCGAAATTTGATCTAAAAGAAATATCAAAAGAGTTTATCAAAAGCGACAAGATTTCACTTGATGGATATGTCAAAACGGACATAAAGCTTTCGATGATCGGAACCGATCCTAAACTTATAAAAAGAACATTGAATGGTTCGATTTTTGTCGATGGAAATAATTTTGGGATAAAAGGTGTAGATTTAAATCAAATGCTACAAAGCTATGATAAAGTAAAAAAATTAAATAAGAAAAATATCGGTCCTTTTTTACTAAATGCTTCTACTCCAAAAGGCGGTCTTGTTTCGGATTTCGGGGAAGGAAAAACTACTGCGGTTAAAAGAGCCGTGATAAATACCTCTATAAAAAGAGGTGTGGCGACTCTTAAGGATGTTGCTTTATCTACCGGAAAGTACAGAGTTGCCGTTAAAGGTAAGCTTGATTTATATAGAGAAAGATTTCTTGGTGTAAGAGTAGCTTTTTTGGATAAAAGAGGATGTGCGAAAATATCTCAAAAGGTAGGAGGTTCTTTTAATAAACCGAAGATAAAGCTTGATGCTTCTACCTTAACTTCAGGTGCCGTTCAAGGAGCCGTCAAGTCACTACTTGGCTCTTTTGGTGGATTGATGCCTTCCGGTTCAAACAGTAAAAAAACCACCAAATGCAAAGTCTTTTATAATGGAGTAGTAAAATAGATTAAACAGATCTCTCAAGAGGTCTGTTTAAGTAAAGTATTATATAATTTTTTATATAATCACATTCTAAATTTACGGACAGGTGGGTGAGCTGGCTGAAACCACATCCCTGCTAAGGATGCGTACTGGTAACGGTACCGAGGGTTCGAATCCCTCCCTGTCCGCCATTTTAACAATCCCACTCAATCTTAAGAAACCTACAAAATCCCCTAAAATCCGATACTTGTAAGCAAATTATAATCTAAATTAGCCTAAAATAACCTTATGAAATGTTACTTTTTTAGTTACATAGGTTGTTACTTTTCACAAAAAGGTATAAAAGCGACTTTAAAAAAAGTAACAATGAACCTTATCAAACCCTAAATAAAGGGTTTTGATAGCAAGGAAAAATTATGCCTAAGGTTACAAAATCATTAACAGAGATTGAAATAAAAAGAGCTAAGCCCAAAGAGAAAGATTTTACTTTGACTGACGGTAAAGGGTTGCAATTACTCATAAAAGCAAACGGTAGAAAAGTATGGGAGTTTGTATATACAAGTCCTACAAAAAGAAAGAGAAGAAAAGCTACATTTAAAACCTATCCCGAAGTATCTCTAAAACAAGCAAGAGAAAGAGCTAATGAATACAGAGAACTTATCTTTAAAGATATTGACCCGATAGACTATTTCAGAGAGAAAAAACAAAATGAAAAGATGCAGAATGATTGTCTTTTTGAAAAGGTAGTTAATGAGTGGTTAATCTTAAGAGAAAAAGAGTTAAAGCCCCGCTCATATCAAAGAGTAAAAAGCCTTATAATCAATGATGCTTTACCTGCATTGAAAGATAGAGCTATACAAGATATCGGACATAAAGATATCACTAAAATAATCATCAAAAAAAATAAAACCGCCCCCGTGAGTGCCAAAAGACTACTCCAATATCTCAATAGAATATGGCTATTTGCAATAAATAAAGATTGTGTTAAATACAATATCATAGCAAATATTGACCCTAAAGATTTGATAGAAAAGAGACAAGTAAAAAACTATCCTAAGATAACCGACCTTGATATACTAAAAGAGCTTATAAATGCTATCTACAACTACAACGGACACCCCTCAATCAAAAATGCTTTAAGGTTTGTTTTGCATATCCCATTAAGAGCCTCCAATCTTGTAACTATACAATGGAGCTACATAGACTTTGAAAAGAGAGTTTTAACCATACCAAGAGAGGAGATGAAAAACAAAGATATAAATCTACCCGACTTTACTATGCCTTTAACTGATGAGGTTATCAAGATACTAAAAGAGCAGCAAACATTCACCGGCAATCGTAAGTATATCTTTGTAAGCGATAGCGGAGAGCATATAAACCCCGAAACGACAAATAGAGCTTTACAAAGAATGGGTTTTAACTATGGAGAAAGAAAACAAAGAACCCACTCTTTTAGAGGAACTTTTAGAAGCCTATGCGATACATACGGAAAAGAGCATAAAGCAAGATTTGAAGTTATGGAGATAGCATTAGACCATAGAGTAGGCAATCAAGTAGCACTATCATATAAAAATAAAGCCGACTATCTATCTCAACTAAGGGAACTTATGGAGTGGTGGAGCGGATTTGTCGTTGAAATGTTAGATAAAAGGGATTAAAAATGATAAGTGCAAACGATTTGAGAACTCAAGGAATAAAAGCGATAGAAAAAGAGTTAAAAGATAAAAACAAAGCAATAATCACATACAGAGGCAAACCTCAATATGTAGTTATGAACTTGAAAAGGTTTGAGGAGTATAGAGCTTTTAAAAAAAACATAGAAAAAAGAAAATAGGTTTTATTGATAAAAGAAAAGAATAACGAAAAATGAGTAAAATAATGGATATCTTTATTGCAGAACTAACAAAAGAGTTATCAAAATACTATGAATTTTTAATTTTAGTGATGCTAAATAATTATAAGTATAATTCTAAAGCTAAAGAATTTTACATGATACCTTTAAATAAAGATATAACAGCAATAGAAGCGAGTAAATTAAAGATAGAACAAATTGAAAATGTTATAAATTGTGAAGATATTTTAGAAATTGCAAAAAAGACATTAGACAACTTTATAGAAAGTAGTTGCTCTTTTGAAAATGTAGCCAGAATAGCAAATTTGATAAGTAGTATAAGAGGAGAAAATTACAAAAAAACAAAGAGCGATGAATTTTCTTTTTGCTATGAAGCAGTAGAGCATATTTCAAAACTCTTATATGATAGGTATCTAAATAAATTTAACAACGAACTTGAAAAATATAAAAAAAGCTTTACGGATAGTATCTATAATTCGTCCGATATAAAGTTTCACATTCTTTCTGAAACTATTAAAAAAAGTATTACTATGTTAAAGAAGAAATCTTATAATTCGGAGACAATTAATAAATATAGTAATTTTCTAAACGAAATATTAAGAAAATGGAGAAATCACTATTATAAAAAACAGTCTAATAAAGCTTTTATGGCAATCAATAATTTATTTGAAAATTCAAGTATTAGAGATAATGATATTGGAGCATTATCATCTTCATTGTTTGCTTGTTTTAAACATTTTGAAAAAATTGATAACAATAGTTTAATAATAAGAATTTTACATTTAACTTTTAGTGAATTAGAATATGATGAAAAAGAAAAAGATATTTATCGTCTATCTTCTATACTTATGGATAAAAAAACTTATAAAAAGTGGTCAATAAAAACTTAAAAATAGCTTATTAGAATTAAACAAAAAACTTTTTAAACCCCTACAATACGAACTTTCAAAGAAAAAAAGACTTTTTAATTTTTGCCAAAAAAAGCTATTGACTATCCTCAACTTGAAAATATACAATTTCATCAAGATTTAGCTAAATCAATCTAAATAATAAAGGACGATAATGAGGGAAAAGTTAGAAAAAAAGAATTATCGGGCAAAAGAGGCGGCTAAAGTTTTCGGAGTTGGGCTTTCGACAATTTGGGCTTATGCCAAACAAGGCAAATTACACCCTAAAAAAATATCGGATAAAGTTACCGTTTTCAATGCTGATGAGCTACACAAATTTTTCAAAGTAGAGGCTTGATGATGAATGAGTTGCATCTCATAGACAACTTTTATCTTAGAAAGTTTGATAATCTCAACTTTATCATTATCGAAAAAACGGTAAATAAAAAGGGAGAGAAAACGGAGATAAAAAGAGGATATTACGGCTCATTGCAAAATGCTCTAAAGAGAGTTTTAGACCAATCGATTTTAAGAGATTGTGAGCCTCTATCGGCAAAAACTATCCTTGATAAGATAGAAACATTGACCGAAAAGATAAACGGCTTAGAGTGTAGCCATATCAAAAAATTAGTAGGAGGTAAAAAAATGAATAGCAGTTGAAACCTCATCACTTACAAAAGGCTTATGAAGCAATGAGGTCGTATTTATCGCAAATAGAATACTACCAAAACCTCACTTCATAAGTCAATACTATTTCAAAGTTTTTCAGTTTTAAAAGTTGCCTTTATCGTTAAGGCTATCGTATTGCCTAAAAATAGGCAAATTTAATAAAAAAGGATTTAAAAAATGGTTTTAAAATTATCTAAATTTCAAGTGATAGATGCTTATAACAAATGGGAAGAGTTACAAACTCATTACTATAAAGAGGGATACGGAGAGATATTTGATTCAGCAACCTTATATAAAAAGTATGGTTATAGCCTCTTTGAAAATCTAAAATTTAAAAGAGATTATCAAATTAAAAAAGTTGTCTCTTTTGGTACAGAATTAAAGGCAGAGCTTGAAATACACTTTACAAAAAAGGGTATCAAAAAACTTTTGCAATCAAATCAAGAGATGATTGATGAGATTGAGACCCTATGGGCGGATTATTGCGATAATAGTTGCAATGGAATTGAGATGGAGATTAAATCATGAGAATTAAAAGCTATCTCATTACAATCCTCACGGAGCTATTGGACGGCAAAATCCTCACAAGTAGCGATAAAAGGTGGGTCAATACTAATCAGTATTTCAAGACCATAAAAGAAAACGGTATCGAGCTTATCGAAGTTTGGAAGCCAAACAAGACAAACAGAGGCAGACATAAAGAGAGACGACTAAATCCGAGTATCGAAAACATAAGACGAGCCGAAGCATACCTTATGAAACTACAAGGTATTAAGGTTTAAAGTTTGACCCCTCTACTTCTAAACGGAGCTTTTATCTCACTTCAGATGAAAGAAGCCGACTACAAAAAAGTAGAGGGGATACTACCGACCCCGAGCCATATAAATAGACTTCATTCAAGATATGAAACTTATAAAGTCATCACTTTCAAGATAGAGCATATCCTACATACCCCGCATCAATACCAATGGCTAAACGATATAAAAGTTATTTGGAAAAGAAATCTTTTGATAAGCTTTGAGTATGTAGATGAGGTTTATATAAGAGATACCACCATAAGCACGGGAGCTATTTATTCACTTCAAGAGTTAAGCAAAGTGTTTAAATCGGAGTTTATAAGATATCCCAAGCCATACTATCCGGCGACCAAAAAAGAGCTTTATAGAAAGCTTGTATGGTTTGCTATGAGGGTCAATAAAAAAGGATTGATGTATAAAGAGATACTTTATGCGACAGCTCTTAAGATGAACTCTCATTTGGAAGATAAATACAATCAAAAAGAGCTTTTTAAAAAAGCCGTTTCAGCTTATGAATATACAAAAAGCCGCCAAAATATAAAATCAAAAGATGAGATAGCAAAGATAAAAAAAGAAAACGGACAAAAAAGAGGGGAGCAGATAAGCAAAGAGTATCAAGAGAGAGTTAGAAAAGTGAAAGAGATGATACCTTATCATCTAAAAGCAAATGGGCGACCGAATATAACATCTATAAGTAGAGAGATGAATATTAGTCGAGTAACTATCTCAAAAATACTAAAAATGACCCTTTTTATATTTTGGATTAAATACTCTCTTTTGCTATTGGATTTTGGAACGATACCGGTAGAGCATTATAGAGGGGATACCATAATACCAGGTGCTACCTTTACACTTTTTTCAAACCACGATAAAAAGGGAGTTTTAAAAGGGTGCAAAAATCCAAAAGTATAGATTATAATATACCAGGTGCTACCTTTACACTTTTTAGCAAAATAGAAAGCTTTTTAATTACCGCCAAACGGTAAAAACATGTCTATTGTTATGATGTTTCGTTTTGTTTCTTTTTTCTATCTCAACAAGCAAACGGTAAAAACATGTCTATTGTTATGATGTAGTTTGTGGAACTATACAAAAAAGAGAAGATTGATTTAAAAGATACAATGGAGCGACAAGGTACTCCTTAAGACTTGATTGGTTGTGGGGGTCGGCATCTCCCCGAACTCTCTCAAATTGGTATGATTTTTTCGCCGATTGTCTAACCCGATTTTTTTTAAGAGTGTTTCCACTAAATTGCAAATGCCTAAAAAGTAGTCAATATTTTATACGGAAAACTGTATAAAAATTGACCATAGACAACTAACAGTACAAAAAGAGTTAAGAGCTATCCAAAGTATTAAAATATCTTTTTCAAGCTCTCAAATGCCTACAATCGTTTTATATGGATAAATATCTCAATCGTTACTATCTAACTTTTTAGATAACTCTCTTAATTCAGATAAAATATCACACATATAATTATAATACACATCTAAATCATTTATGTTAAACTCCATAGCATTAAGTATATCGCCAAGAAGTATTTTGCAGTCCATACCCTCTTTTTTAAATCTCTCTGTATCCTCCATTTCACTTTCAGTTAAACTTTTTATATTTGATACAATAACCAAAAGAGCAGATATCTTTTTTTCTATCGTATTGATAGAACCGCTTACATATCTAAAATCACTACTTTTTTGTGATATAATTGCCTTTGTACTCATAGCAAATCCTTTTGAAAAAAATTTCAAGCATTGAATTTTAGTTACTTAAGAAGTTACTTATAATTTTAGAATGAAACCTTAAATCCCTAAATTTAGGGATTATCAAGGCATATTAAGACGGTCTCCCTGTCCGCCATTTTAACAATCTCACTCAATCTTAAGAAACCTCAAAAATTAATCTCCATAAGCAAAATATAATTTAAATTAGCATAAAATAAAATTTTTGGATTATATATTTATTGTAATGTGCATTTTGAATGGTAAAAGAATGATTAAAATTTTTAATAAAAGGATAAAAATGAAAATAACAAATGTTATTGCCGTAACAGTAGGTGCGATTTTTTTTGCAGGATGTGCCGGTACTACACCAAATCTTGGTTCAATAGGCAAATCAAGTAATTACGAAAGTAAAAATAGAGTAAAAGATTTTAAAAAAATATCTAAAGATTTAGTCAAAAATAAAAAAGATGATCTTCTTTGGCAATTGGAT
>JAMOOV010000143.1 GCA_027065125.1 Campylobacterales bacterium
ATCTCTAATTTGTCAAAAAACATTTATCTTCAGGAGAATACTCTATACTTCCTATATATCTTTTATATTCTATTGTATTAGCCATTGCATATATCCACTGCTGATCTTTTGTACTCTATTTTTATAAAACCACAATATCTTAAAAGTGTTTTCAACTTAGTCATCATAGTCGTCATTATCACTATCTAAATCTAAAAAATCATTATGAAGATAATCGTCATCATCTATGCAGTTATGATTATCATCGTCCGTATAACCTCCGCAATAGCCTCTGTTTGTCATGGAAGCACTACTTCTTGAAGATCCAAACAAAAATGATAGAGTGGCAAATATCAGGATAAACCAAAAGAGTTTTGAGAGGAAACCTTTTGAATTTTCAAAGTTTGTAAATATATATTTGATAAGATGCATATATACAATCAGAATAACTCCTATGAGTAGTATTATCTCAAGTGTATTCATCATCTTTTATCTTTTATCTTTTTTCTCTTTTATTAAGGTTCTAATGGGATAGCTTATCACTACGGCAGTTCCCTCAAATAAAACAGTAGCCAATCCTCCTATAAATATCACAGGATATAAAGGGATAGCTATAATTTTTGATAGTGTTGATGATCTATTATCCGTTTTAGTTTTATTTTCATTTGGATTGTTTGTAGCAAAAAGAAGAGTAAAGGCTATAAAAAGTATAATCAGTTTTTTCATAGTTATCCTTTTGTGTTTTTGTTTGTTATTATACATAAAATTTATTAACCATATTTATATTATTTTATAGAGATAAAAAACAGTATTTGGTAAATATAGTTTCGCAAGTAAATATATGATATAATTTCAAATATAAATCGTATGAGGTGTTTTATGCAAACTATAAAAATAGATATAGAAGATACTCTATATCAGAGTATTATTGATAAAGGAATTAATGTTCAAGAAAAATTAAAAGACATGATATATGACTTGATGAATGATGACTATCCTTCTATATCAACTGCCGAGGCTAAAAAAAGAGTGTTTGATGCCGTGCAGAGATACGAAAACAAAAAAGATATCTATCGCTCCTATGATGACAACTTTAAAAAAGAGATGGATCAATATATAGATAGTTTATAAATTATGAAAATTATTCAAGATAGTGTATTTGAAAAAAATCTCAAAAATATACTTAAATATATTTCAATAGACAGCAAAACAAAAGCAAAAAAATTCAATAACTCACTTTTTAAAAAGATAGAAAATTTATCAAATATGCCTTATAAATTTAGAAAATCTTTTTATTACGATAGTGAAAATGTAAGAGATTTGATTTTTAAAGGATATACGATTCCTTATTTGATTGACAGCGATAAAAATAAGATTGTACTGTTAGATATTTTCAAATGGATAGACAAAAATATGTAAATATAACCCGTACAAGTGATACAAGTCGTACAAGTCCATTTTATGGGAGTTTGAAAGATAAAACTACTTTCGTACAAGTGCGGACAAGTGAAATAATTTATAAACTATTTATTATCATAAAAATAAACAAATATGTAACAGTTTGTGGTGACATTTGAATTATATGCCCTAATTTAGGCTTTTTAGTTGTTCCTCATAACCCGAAGGTCGGAGGTTCAAATCCTCCTCCCGCAACCAATTCAAAGCCCTAAAACAAGGGATTTTCAAAGATTATCAAGATGCATTAAATCTATTTGTGTCACCAAGAGTGTCACCAAGTATGTCACCATGTCCAAATGGATCAAAATCTCTACTAATTTTAAGGTGTCTAACGATAATAGAGCCGAATTAGAGTGAAAAATGGATAAAATTATTAAAAGAGGGCGGATTTGTCGCTTAATTGTGACAAAGATAGATATCCTCGATCTACTTAACTCATATGTAAATTTTTATCTATTTTATCTAAATGTTAATCCGGCTTTCATATCCGCTTTCAAAGCACTTTCATCACTCTTTGCAAAGTCTATAAAGCCTTTATCATTTGTTGATAAGTGTTTTGTGTCTATACCGGCTTTATTGAGCTCTTTTGAGTGTATATGATCGCTATTGACCTTTTCTTTTAGATCATCATAGTGCATATATTTTTTTATATACTCATCTTCGCTGATTTTTCCTTTGTCATACAAATCATCCAAACCGTCTTGTTTTTTTGAAATTTGTTGCTTTAAATCCTGTTTTGTGGTAGAATTAGTTTTAGAATTTGAATGAAAAAGGAGTTGTCATCATGTTTGGTGAAATTT
Source organism: Campylobacterales bacterium (assembly GCA_027065125.1). Taxonomy (GTDB): domain Bacteria; phylum Campylobacterota; class Campylobacteria; order Campylobacterales; family JALSKU01; genus JALSKU01. Next base: position 2,238 of record JAMOOV010000143.1, read on the forward strand.
TCGTTTTGGGATCTTTGTTCTTTGTAATCGGACTTGTCGCTGCTGTTGTATTTGGTTTCATTGGTGGCTTCATCATTGGTGGAATCGAAAGATTCAGAGGATTGAGAGGCTGATTTCTTTTTGCCCCATATTTTCTTTCCTGTTTCCCCTACTTTCTTAAACCCTCTCCCTATCGGATCACCAAGCATTTTATTAACAGTATAACCACCAACCAAACCGGCTTCATTCCAAACTGTTTCAGGGGATTGTCCTGTAGCATCAGCTAATTTTGTGCATTCCCAATCCGGAGATTGCGAATGAGTTATAAATTATATTGACATTTAGTATCTTTTAGGATACAATACCACTATGCATTTGATTAAACAAACAGACTATTTTTACAAATGGCTAAAAAAGCTCAAAGATATAAAGGGTAAAGTTTCTATTATTCGTAGAATTGATAGAATGAAAAATGGAAACTTTGGGGATTATAAATTTGTCGGTAGTAGTGTTTATGAACTCAGGATAACAGTTGGACCCAGATATAGAGTTTATTATACTTTAAAAAGTAGTGATATTATAATTTTATTGGTAGGCGGAGATAAATCCACTCAAAACGAAGATATTAAAAAGGCTCAAACTTTTGCAAAGGAGTACCAAGATGGATAATTTAACTAACTTTGATATATCTCAATATTTAGATAATGAAGAAGTAATAGCGGAATACCTAACTCAAGTTTTAAATGATGGCAACAATGAAGAGTTTTTAGAAGCCATAGGACATATAGCTAAAGCTAAAGGAATGTCAAAAATAGCTAAAGATACAGGGCTTGGCAGAGAGAGTCTATACAAATCTTTCTCAGGTAGAACCAAACCAAAATTTGAAACGGTTATGAAAGTGATAAATTCTCTTGGGGTAAAATTGAAAGTGGCTGTTTAGTCGTCATAGTCATCATCATCCACATAGTCACTATAATCATAGTCATAATCATCACTATCCAAATCTAAAAAATCATTATGAAGATAATCATCGTTATCTATGCAGTTATGATTATCATCGTCCGTATAACCTCCGCAAGAGCCCCTGTTTGTCATGGAAGCACTACTTCTTGAAGATCCAAATAAAAATGATAGAGTGGCAAACATCAGGATAAACCAAAAGAGTTTTGAGAGGAAACCCTTTGAATTTTCAAAGTTTGTAAATATATATTTGATAAGATGCATATATACAATCAAGATAACTCCTATGAGTAGTATTATCTCAAGTGCATTTATCATCTTTTATCTTTTTTCTCTTTTATTAAGGTTCTAATGGGATAGCTTATCACTACAGCAGTTCCTTCAAATAAAATAGTAGCCAATCCTCCTATAAATATCACGGGATATAAAGGGATAGCTATAATTTTAGATAGAGTATTTGTATCACTGGATTGGTTGATTTCTTTATAGTCTGCTGCATTCAATAAAGACAAAGATAACAGCAAGATTAAGATAATTCTTTTGATCATAGTTGCTTCTTGTTGTTCATTATTATACATAATTTATGATTACTATCTATTTTATAGTTAAATTTTGAGTATCAGTCCACATAAATTTATGGTGCCTTTTTTAAAGTATTGGGGTGCCCAAAAAGTGCCTTTTTTGTCTTTTTTATGTCCTTTTTTAAATGATATTTATAATTTTACAGAGATGTTGGCTTTTTGAGTTTTATATTTTATTTTTTAAATTTTTTCTTTGATAGAATAAAAATATAAGCAAAATAAACTTCAAAAAGATTTTCTTAAAACAACCAATTTTGGGGACTTTCCGCTACTTATATATTTGAATAAAATAAGTAACCGAAGTAATTAGCAACCATCTTATCTTAGTATGAAACTATATAAAATAGCCTTTCTAAAGTGGTAGCAGAGGGGGAACTCGAATCCCCGACCTCCGGCTTATGAGAGATGATGTAAATATTGAAACTACGATATTTAGGGGGTTTAGTCTTTCGCAATTAACTATAATTATCAATATTTTTATTGATTTTAGTGACACTTTTAGTGACACTTTTTATGTATAATAACAAACAAAAACACAAAAGGATAACTATGAAAAAACTGATTATACTTTTTATAGCTTTTACTATTCTTTTTGCTACAAACAATCCAAATGAAAATAAAACTAAAACGGATAATAGATCATCAACTCTATCAAAAATTATAGCTATCCCTTTATATCCTGTGATATTTATAGGAGGATTGGCTACTATTTTATTTGAAGGAACTGCCATAGTGATAAGCTATCCCATTAGAACCTTAATAAAAGAGAAAAAAGATAAAAGATGATAAATACACTTGAGATAATACTACTCATAGGAGTTATTCTGATTGTATATATGCATCTTATCAAATATATATTTACAAACTTTGAAAATTCAAAGGGTTTCCTCTCAAAACTCTTTTGGTTTATCCTGATGTTTGCCACTCTATCATTTTTATTTGGATCTTCAAGAAGTAGTGCCTCCATGACAAACAGAGGCTCTTGTGGAGGTTATACGGACGATGATAATCATAACTGCATAGAAAACGATGATTATCTTCATAATGATTTTTTAGATTTGGATAGTGATGATTATGACTATGATTATAGTGACTATGTGGATGATGATGACTATGACGACTAAGTTGAAAACACTTTTGAGATATTGTCGTTTTATAAAAATAGAGTGTAGAGCATCAGCAATGGTGGTATGCAATGGCTAATACAATAGAATATAAAAGATATATAGGAAGTATAGAGTATTCTCCTGAAGATAAATGTTTTTTGACAAATTAGAGATGATAGATGATCTTGTAACTTTAAAAAAATATGTTGCTGAAGCTGATATGTTATTGTCAAAAACTGATAAGGTAGCAAGCAATAAATAATATGGTAAAAGTCTAAAAAAGGGGAGTTATAAACTCCTTTATTTTTATAAAGATATTACTCTACTTGATTTTGCATCTGAAAATATAAATTTTGGTATAATACAAAAAAGCTTAAAAGAAATAATCTGTTAAAATCTTTTTTAGGTGTTATCGCTAAAACAGAGAAAGGCTATGCAAATGACAAAAGAGGATATAGTATCATATTTAAAAAGCCACAAAAATTACTTTAAAGAAAAATATCAAATATCTAAAATAATACTTTTTGGATCATACTCAAGAGAAGAGGAAAAAGATGATAGTGATATTGATATAGCCATTGAAACCCCTGTAAGTGACTATTTTTTATTGTATGATTTAAAAGATGAATTAGAGAAGATTTTTAATAAAAAAATTGATTTGGTTAGATTGAGAAATAAAATGAATAGTGTTTTTAAAAATCGAATCAATAAAGAAGGTGTCCATGTATGATAAAGAAATCATTTTAGAAATTTTAGATCAAATCATAGAAGCGGTAATCACAGTTAAAAGAAGATGTGAATTTGCAAAAGATGTAGATGATTTTTTAGATAGCGACACAGGAAAAGAAAAACTTGATAGTATATGTATGAAACTTATTGCGGTAGGCGAAAGTTTGAAAAAGATAGACAAAGTAACTGACAAAAACCTACTTAAAAATTACCCAGATATTGAATGGAAAAAAATTATAGGAATTAGAGATTTTATATCTCATCACTACTTTGATTTGGATGCTGAGATAATCTTCGATATTTGTCAAAGTCATATAAATGATTTGATAGGAACATTACAAACAATAAAATCTCATCTTGAAAAACAATAGACAATCTTCACAATTTTACCCAGCCACAAACGAGCAGCCTAACCTGCCCTTTTTTTCTAAAATTATCCTTTTTCATCCAAAATATTGTAAAAAGCAGCTCTTTAATCGTTAGACACCTTTCGCAACTTCGTTGCTTAGGTGTAATGTAAAATAGTTGCCTATATATAGGGGTTTAAAGGCTTAAGAAAATTCTTATGTAATTTTATTGCTTTTTATGTATCTTATTAAGATATGCTCTTAAAAGCCTATATATAGGGGTTTTGTGGTTATTAATGATAGTTTTAAAAATATATGGTTATAAATTATATGATGAATATATGGTGTATTAATGATAAATATAAGATGAATAAATAGTGTATAATGGTAGACTTATAGTGAATATTTAGTAAATAATGGTGGTTTTATAGTGTATTTATGATATAATTATGATGAAGACATGATAAAAGGATGAAAAGTATGAAAGGGATGAGTAAAAACATAGAAGAGTTTAGAAAAAAACATAGAAATATGATATTTGGTAAATCAAAGTTATGGAATTATAAAGATGATATAAAAATATTATTGGAAGATGGTTTTACAATCGCATTGATTTATAAATATTTGAAAGATTACTACGATATACGATATTCACAAAAATATTTTTATAATTTTATTCGGAGAAATAGAAATAAGATATTAAATTCATCATCTCAAGAAATATATTCCAACGAAACAATAGTAAAAAAAGATATATATAATAAAAATACCTCAAACCCCTCTCAAAACAAAAATACAGAGACTTTAAAACCAAAAGCAGTATCTAAACCGGATGAAGCAAAAAAATTAAATACAGAGCAAAACAGAGAAAAATATAAAGTTACAATAAATGAGTATAAAAAATATTTAGAAATATATGAAAAAGGCATAACAAGTTTGGATCCGGAACGAAATCCAAAACTATCAAAGGATGAGTTTGCAAAAGTTATGAAGATGCTATATCAAAAACATCATAAAACATTTGATGATTTATATGAGTTGTATAAAACTGTATTTAGGGAGGGAAGATATCCAGAATTTAAAAAAAATACAGCAGAAAGAAAGTTGGTAATATTTTTTGTTTTTGCAAATAAAGATAAAAAGATAGAAGTGCAAACAAGTATAAATGCGGGCATACCACCATTTAGACCTTGGGAAAAAATATCAGATTTTGGATGGTAAACCATTTTAACAAGGATAATTATAACATAAATATTTAATCTATGATTAAGTGTATTTATGTTATAATTATAAATATAAAAGGAGGAAAGAGATGAGCAGAATAGAAAACTTAAAAGATAATGTATATCAAGCAACTCTTAAAAGATTAGAATATATATTTAATGAGTTTGATAATATCTATGTCTCTTTTAGTGGCGGTAAAGATAGCGGAGTTTTGCTTAATTTGACTCTTCAATATGCAAGTGAGACAGGTATGTTACACAAACTTGGAGTGTTTCATATAGATTACGAAGCTCAATATAGCGAGACGACCAATTATGTTGATAGAGTTTATAGTTCATTGCCTAAAGAAGTTGAAAATCTAAGATGTTGTGTTCCTCTTAAATGTCCTACATCAACAAGTATGTTTGAAACTTACTGGAGACCTTGGGAAGAATCAAAAAAAGATATTTGGGTAAGAGATTTGCCTGATAAATATCTATCTAAAAAGGATTTTGATTTTATAACTGACGATATGAGCGATTATGATTTTCAAAAAAGATTTTCTTTGTGGTATCACGAAAAGAGAAAAGCTAAAAAAACTTGTGTTTTAATAGGTATAAGAGCTGAAGAAAGTTTAGATAGATGGAGAACTATAGTAAGTGATAGAAATATCAATAAATATAAAAATACTCCATGGACTACAAAAATGTATGATAATGTTTACAATGCCTATCCGATTTATGACTGGACGACAGAAGATATTTGGACTGCTTATGCAAAATTTGGATGGGACTATAATAAACTATATGATCTATTCTATTATGCAGGAGTGCCACTTGGGAGCATGAGGGTTGCATCTCCTTTTCATGATGCAGCAAAAGCAAATCTATCTTTATACAGAGCTATTGATCCAAATGTTTGGGGAAAAATGGTTAGTAGGGTAAATGGAGTAAATTTTACGGCAATTTATGGTGGCACAAAAGCAATGGGATGGAAGAATATCTCTAAACCTAAACATTTTACTTGGAAACAGTATGCTGTGTTTTTGCTGGAAACTTTGCCTAAAGAGATAGCAGATAACTATAGAGCAAAACTTGAAACAAGTATAAAGTTTTGGAGAAATAAAGGAGGAGTTTTGAGTGATGAAGCTATACAAGACTTAAGAGATGCAGGAGTTAAATTTGAAGTGGGAGAAAAGACAAACTATAAAACAGATAAAAAACCTGTTAGAATGGAATATATAGATGAGATAGACAGTAGAGATTTTACACTTATTCCTACTTGGAAAAGATTGTGCATAACAATTTTAAAAAATGATCATGTTGGAAAATATATGGGATTTTCTCAAACAAAAAAAGAGATGGCTAAGAGAAAAGCAGCTCTTGAAAAATATAGAAACCTTTAAGGAATAGATTATGACAATAGTTAAAAAATATGTACAAGGTATTGATAACAAAGAGATATTTGGCAATATCGGATCTTGGCTAACAAATAAAAAAGTACATGATGAACTTGGAATGGCAATTACATCTCAAGATGGGGATATTTGGTATATCTCTTTTTTAAATAATGTAGTAACCGGATTTGCACTATACAGAAAAACTAAATCTACAAATGCAATCCATGTAAGATTTGTTTATGGTGCTCCCAATGAAAAAGAGATGCTTGTTAAAAAGATCATAGAAGATGCAAAAAATGAAAATATTAAGACAGTATGGACTAACGATAGAAAAAGCGAAGCTGTATGGAAAAAGTTAAAATTCAAATTTACTCCAAGAAATAGAGGAGAATTTGGAAGATGGGAGAGAGAAATTAAAAAAGGAGGAAAGAGATGAGCTTTAAAAGTCCAATATATAATGTAAAAGCTGTGCCGGTTGAAAAAGTAAGAGCAAATTCTTATAATCCTAATAGAGTTGCACCACCGGAGATGAAACTACTTGAAAAATCTATATGGGAAGATGGATACACTCAACCTGTAGTATGTTACTATATAGAGGATGAAGATATTTATGAGATAGTAGATGGATTTCATAGATATACAATTATGAAAAAATCCAAAAAAATCTATGATAGAGAAAAAGGTTTACTTCCTGTAGTTGTTATAGAAAAAGATAAAAGCAATAGAATGGCATCAACTATAAGACACAACAGAGCAAGAGGAACACACGATATAGACCTTATGGTTAAAATGGTTGGCGAATTGGTAGAAAGTGGGATGAGTGATCAGTGGATAAGTAAAAATTTAGGAATGGATGCAGATGAGTTATTAAGACTTAAGCAGATAAGCGGAATTGCTGCACTTTTTGCAAATAGTGAATTTTCGCAAGGTTGGGAAAAAGAGGTAAATGGCTAATTGGTATCATTATTATATAAAAAGTAAATATTTACTATATGAAAACAATAAGTCTTGTTTGTTTAAAGTTCCAAATAGCAATTATAAATTTTGGCATCCTGCAAAAATTGTAAAACATATACCCGATGAAGATAAAATAAAAATTTTATATACGGATAATTTTAAATTTAGACTTTTCAAATCAAAGAAAGAGAATGAAAACTGGATTAATTATGATGAGAAAATCGTAAGGATATCAGGATTAAAAGAAATTATAGAAAAGCCCATTAATCTTAAATTAAAAAAAGGACATATTCTTGCACAAACAGAAAAAGCTTATTTGTTTGGCTATATGGATATGGATCGCAATTTCTTTAAATTTTGGGTAAATAAAGATATTTGTTATAAAACTAAAAATGAGATATGGATCTATTTAAAAAGGGATGAGAAGTATAAAAGAATAACAATAGATGATAATTTTGAAGAAAAGACTGAAGAGATTGATAGTATTGATTTGTATGTACATTGTTTATCAACACAATTAACTCTTAAAAAGCTTTCTATTGAATTAATTCCGGATAAATTAGTAGTTCCGAAAAATATCACTATTGATAAGTCACTAAAAGATGATGATAATAATAATTATAATGAAATCGGTTTGTTACAAACAAAAACAAAACTATTTTTGCATCAACAAAAAGCGGTTGCAAAAGTTCTTCCTGCAAAATACAGTGCATTATTTATGGATATGGGAACCGGAAAGACACGAACAACTATCGAAATATTAAAAATAAGACAAAACAAATATAGAAAAGTTTTTTGGATTACACCAGTATCTCTAAAACATAATATTTTATTAGAATTTTTAAAACATACAAATTTATCAAGAAAAGATATTTATCTATTTGATGATAAAACCAACGACAAAACAATAATAAATCAAAATTTTATAATTGTCGGAATTGAATCAATAGCATCTTCCGATAGAGTTTATTTATCATTAGAAAAGATGATAAAAGATGATGATTTTATTGTGGTAGATGAAAGTAGTTTTATAAAGGGCAACACAAGAAGAGTTAAAAGAGTTAAAAGAATAATAGAATTAACAAAAAACACAAAATACAGAATGATATTAACCGGAACACCCATAAGTCAAGGTATAGTAGATCTTTATAGTCAAATGTATTTTTTATCTCCTAAGATTTTAGGTTATAAAAATTTTTATCAATTTGCAAAAAATCATCTTGAATATGATAAACACATTGTAGGACGGATTATTTCTGAACATAACGAGGATTATATTGCTGCAAAAATAAATCCTTATGTTTATCAAGTAAGCAAAGAAGAGTGTTTGGATCTGAAGGAAAAAAATTATATTGAAAATTTTTTTACAATGAGTTGTGAACAAGAACATTTATATAATAATGCAAAAGAGAAATTTTTCGAACAATTTCTTTCCTATGATATAGATTCTATATTTCCATTGTTTAATGAACTGCAACAAATAGCATCAGGCTTCCGGTATAAAAAAGATGGGGAAATACAAATTATCGATAAGAGAAGAGCAATATTTCTTAGCAATATATTAAAAGAGATTGGGATAGAAAACAAAGTTATAATCTGGACAAAATACAGAGCAGATATTATGCTTATTAGAGAGATATTGGAAGAAGAGTTCGGAATAAATAGTTTTGTAATATATGATGGCACATTAAATGAAAAAGAAAAAAATCAAACAATAAGCAAATTTAGAGTTGATATGAGTATTAGATTCTTTGTTGCAATGCAATCTACGGGAGCTTTTGGATTGAACTTAACAGAGGCAAATTATGCAATCTTTTATAATAATAGTTTTAAATATTCACAAAGAATACAAGCAGAAGATAGAATTTATCGCATCGGACAAAATAGACATGTTGTTTATATAGATATAATTTGTTGGAACAGTATTGATAAAACAATAAACTCAGTATTGCATAAAAAAAAGAATGTCGTCGAATATTTTAGAAACGAGGTAAATTCTATTAAAGATAAAAAATTAAAAAAATCTATTTTAGATGCAATTATAAAAGGCGATCTTGACAAAATAGAAAAGATTAAAAAAATTGCAAATAAAAGTAGTGCAGCTAAACGAATGGAAAAAATGAGAAGAAAAAGAGGTGTTATACCAAGAGAAGAGTATTTAAAAAAGTCACTTTCACACAAACAGCCTTGGAAAGAGCTTGGCATCAGCAGGGCTACTTGGTATAGAAGATATAAAACCGCATAGAATATTTGCAACTATCTATTTTTTTAGATAAACTTCCAATAAAAAATTAGGTTTGATAATTGGGAAGTAAAAACAGAATATACCTTGGCATTATTGCAGATATAATACTTCATTTTCATAGAAACTTTTTTTCAAATAAAAAGATATATATGAGCAAAAGAGTTCATAAAAAAATCAAAGATAAACATAAAGATATAGCCAAATTTGCACAATCTAAAGAGTTTTCAATCCTACTTAGCTCTATAATCGCTTCTGTTAATTACAAAAAAGATGAATCTATCATAAACTTTATATCTTTTGTAGAATCAGAAAACAAATTTATACTGTTTGCTCTAAAAAGAGAGAAGCATCATACATCTTGCAGTACAATATTTTCATTAAGACCGGAAACACTAAGAAAATACTATATAGATAAAAGCTTTCGCTTATTTAAACAGGATTTTAAAGATTTTATAGATAGATACATAGCAGACTAAGTTCGGAGACCAATCCGAAATCTCTTATCCTCGTCAGCCGAACTGTTACGGGCATCTATCACCTTGGGCAAAGTTTCCTTTGCTGTAGGCATATGGGAGGTCACTTTCCACCTCTTAGTCTGCTTGTTAATCAAATTATATTATAAAACTAAAAAAATGTCAATTTTGGTTATTTTTTAACACGGTAATCAATTCCATTCTTTTCTATCTAATTTTAAAAATCAAAAATATGTATATAGTCAACCCTGAAAAATCCAAATCCCCAAAGATTAACCATTCTACATCTTCAATTCTACCATAATTTTAAAACCATTAAAAATAGTGCTAAATATTTTTCTCTTTGAGTATTTTTAGTATAAAAAGAAGTTTCAAGAAGTTGTTTATCCACTTCTTGAAGTTAAATGCTGATGCAGCCAATAAGAGATTGATTTCATCACCAATAAAGCCTTTAAGATAATTTCTTTGCATTCTATGATCTGATTTAACATGACCGATAATAGGTTCTATTGCTGCTCTTCTTTTAAACTTTTTTCTTTTTTGTTCTTTTTGATATTTGGTATCTCTTTTTTTTGGTATATATAATACCCCAAGAAAAAAGACAAATTTAATTTTTTTAAAGCATAATAAAAATAAAAACAAGGGGCAAAAGATGAGCAATAAGCGAAGAAAATTTAGTAGCGAATTTAAAGTAAAACTTGTGTTAGAAGTTTTAAAAAATGAAAAGACTCTAAACCAAAACAAGAGAATCGCTTTTTACGATAGTAAAAATGTTTCCTGAAAACAAGAGAATCGCTTTTTACGATAGTAAAAAATGTAGTGCCTAAATATTTTAGAGAAGTCCATATTTATGGGCTTTATAGGGAGTTCGTGTCCTAAGTCGGGGGGAGGTTGAAAGTTCAAATTCTCCGCTTGAGGATTTAACTGTTTTTCTGTTATATCCGTTTCTTCTGTTTTTTTTACCTTGCAATACTTCATCTGCAATGTGAGATTCAATCTCGGCTTCAAGTGCTGATTCTACAAGTTCTTTAACTAACGGAGCCAATACTCCGTCTTTGCCTCCTATCTTTTTACCTGAAAGTAATTCCTTAACCGCTTTTTCAAAATCAAATTTCTTCATGTCAGTTCTTTCTTTTTTATTATTTTACTTTAACTGACACAGGATTTCTAACAGTCCTAAAATTGATAGAAGTATCAAAGATGGGACAAGGTATCATCAAACAAAAAAAGAGATGGTAGAATTGACTCCATTGCTGCCTCTTGAATCCTTGAGAGATGGCTTTTATCGAGTAAAAATAGTTAATTTTTATTTTTCTACATTCCTAAATATGCTTTTTTTACTTCTTTATCATTTATCAATTCTTTAGAATATCCGCTCATGACCATTTTGCCATTTTCAAGAACATATGCTCTATCACTTGTCTCAAGAGCAAGATATGCATTTTGTTCTACCAAAAAAATAGTTGTTCCTTTTTTTCTAAGATTTTCAATCACTTCAAAAATATCATCGACTATAATAGGTGCAAGTCCCATACTTGGCTCATCCAAAAGTAAAATATCCGGTTTACTCATCAAAGCTCTGCCTACTGCAAGCATTTGCTGTTGCCCTCCCGATAATGTACCGGCATAATGATCTTTTTTCTCTCTTAGCACAGGAAACAAATCATAGATATACTCCATATCGCTTTGTATTTCATCATCATTTCTTAAGTAAGCACCCATTAAAAGATTGTCTTCAATGCTCAATATATTAAAAAGTCCTCTACCCTCCGGAACTTGAGCTATGCCCATTTGAACTCTTTTTGTAGAACTTTTTTTTGAAATATTCTCTCCTTTAAAGTATATCTCTCCTTTTTGATGATTTTCAATCGCACTTATAATCCTCAAGAGTGTAGTTTTTCCTGCACCATTCGCCCCTATAAGAGCCACCATCTCACCTTTTTTTATCTCTATATTTATATCTTTAAGTGCCATTATTTGCCCATAAGAAAAAGAGAGTTCCTCTATAGCAAAAAATTTTTCTTTATCCATTGTTTGCCAACTTTTTTTTATGTCTTGAACCAAGATATGCATTGATAACATCTTCATTATTTGATATCTCTACAGGTGTTCCTTCGGCTAATTTTTTACCAAAATTAACAACAGTAATCCAATCTGAAATTTGCATAACCATTTTCATATCATGCTCAATGAGTATAACACTAATACCTTCATTTGCAACTTCTTTTATAATAGCTGATATATCTGCTGTTTCTTTAGGATTTAATCCTGCTACCGGTTCATCAAATAGCACGAGTCTCGGTTTAGTTGCAAGAGCTCTTATGATTTCAATTTTTTTCAGTACACCATACGAAAGTGAATCCGCTTTTTTATAAGCAACATCATCAAGTGAAAACATTTTTAGATATTTCATCGCTTCATACTCATACTTTTGCTCATCTTCTCTTATTTTTTTACTATTTATACAAGATAATATAAAATTTTTATTCATAAATTTATGAAATCCTAACATTATATTTTCCAAAGCACTCATTGTATTGCAAATTTCCAAATGCTGAAAAGTTCTACACACTCCCTTGTGCACCAATTTGCTCATAGAAAGATTTGTAATATTTTCTCTTTTTCCGTGAATTATCTCCTCTATATCATCTTCTGCATATGTTTCATTTTCTTTTTTTAAGTATATCTCACCTGAAGTTACCTTATACACACCTGTTATCATATTTACAAGAGTTGTTTTTCCTGCACCATTCGGACCTATGATAGAGTGAACAGTTCCACTTTTTACATTAAAACTAAGATCATCCACAGCTTTTAATCCACCGAATTTTTTGGAAAGTTCTCTAACTACCAGCACCGTTTTTCCTCAATTTATCAAAAAGTGAAACAATTCCTTTTGGCATAAACATCATTACAAGTATGATAATGATACCATATATTAAAGTTTGATAATCCTCAAAAGATGTTAAAAGTTGGGGTAGAACCGTCAGTATAACCGCACCCATAACTGCTCCATATATTCTACCTATACCACCGAAAACAACCATAACAACAAGCTCTACCGATCTATTAAAACTAGCTTCAGCCGGACTTATAAAACCTGAAAAAAATGCATACATACTTCCGGCAACAACTGCAATAATAACAGATATAACAAAAACATAACTTTTATATTTTGCTACATCCGCTCCAACACTTTCCACTGCAACACTTGAGTCATGAATACCTCTTAAAACTCTTCCATAAGGAGATTTGATAAGATTTTTAAGAGCCATTATGACTAAAATAAGCATAATAGAGCTTAAAATATACCATTTTACATTTGTATCAAATTCATATCCGAAAACTTTAAAAACATCCACTCCCATTCCATCGGGTCCTCCGGTAAGATCGCCTTGTGCATTAATGATAATATATATGATAATTCCTACTCCCAAAGTTGCCATAGCAAGATAATGACCTTCAAGTTTAAGTATAGGCTTTGATATAAGATATGCAAAAATACCCATAAATAAAACTGCAATAAACAAAGAAAGCATAGGAGATAGAGAATAGTTTGATGAAAGTATGGCGGATATATATGCTCCTAAAGCCATAAATCCTCCATGTCCCAAACTTATCTGTCCGGCATATCCTATCAAAAGATTTAGCCCTATACAAATGATAGCATTCAGTATAGACAATACCGCTATCTCATAGTAAAAATCATTTTTCATAGCAAATGCCGCAACAATAAGGATAAATATGAGTATAATGATATCAATATTTCTTTTTATCACTTTTGACCTTTTTTCTTATTTAAAAATTGTTTTATTCTCATATTCTCTTTGCCTTTAGATTGCTAAAAATTCCTCCGGGCATAAAAAACAGTATGCCAAGAAGTGCTACAAAAGCAACCGCATCTTTGTATTCACTTGATATATAACCGGCAACAAGTGATTCAGATATACCCAATATCAAACCTCCTACAACCGCTCCAAAAGGTTGCGAAAGACCTCCTATAACAGCCGCACTAAAACCTTTAAGACCAAGCATAATACCTATCTCATAATTTGTTGAAGTAATGGGTGCTAAAAGTAAACCTCCTATAGAAGCAATGATTGCAGAAATTGCAAAATTGAGCATCAATATCTTTTTTATATCTATCCCCATAAGTTTTGCACTGTCTATATTGTCCGAGGTTGCCATCATAGCTTTTCCGGTTTTTGTCTTTTTGAAAAAAATATATAAAAACAGTACGATTATGATAGAAATAAATATAACCAAAAGTGCTTGATATGTAAGAGTAGCTCCATAAATCTCAAATGCTCCATCCCCTACAAATGATGGCAGGGTATGCAACTCTTTATCAAAGATAACTTCAGCAAGACCTCTTAATGCTATACTATACCCAAGAGTTAAAATAATCATCGATATAACAGATCTCTCTTTGGATAAATCTATAAGTTTCCAAAGCACTATACCAAGAATTGCCGTTATAAGGATAGAAAGTGAAAAAGCCAACCAAAAAGGCATACCTGCTTTAAGCAAAAAAACCGCAGACATACCTCCTGCCATGACAAATTCTCCCTGAGAGAAGTTTATAATACCGCTTGAATTATATATAACGGTAAATCCCATACCTACAAGTGCATATATGAAACCTACCGTTATACCTGAAAGTATCAGTTGAAAAAGTTCATTCACTCTTCTATAATACTCCAATCCCCATTTTTAACTTTTAACAATACCAATCCTGTTTTTGGATTAAGCCCAAGATGATCTTTTGAACTCATATTTGCTATACCGTCAATTCCTACAAAGTTTTTAAGCTTTTCAAGTCCATCTCTTATCTTTTTTGGATTGGTTGAATGCTCTGACTTAATAACAGAAACTATGGCATACAAAGAGTCATAAGCATGTCCGCCAAAACTTGCTATATCACTATGGTAAGCTTTTTTGTACTCTTTAGTATAAGACATACACACTTTTTTAAGAGGATTATTGTCGCTTAATTTATCTGCCACAACAACCGGAGGAGCAACTACTATAACATTTTCAGCCGCTTTTCCGGCAATCTCTATATACTTTTTAGATGCAACTCCGTGAGATTCATATAAAGGATATGGGATTTTTAATTGTCTATAATTTTTAGTAACTATCGCAGGTCCTTGTCCAAAACCCGGATTTAAAACAGCTTGGATACCCGGAATATTTTTTATTTTTATTAGTTGACTTGTCATATCGGCATCTTTTTTACCGTAAGTTTCATCCGCAAGAATTTTAATACCATAACTTGGAGCAACATCCTTGCACTGTTTCCTCATAGATTTTCCAAATCCTCCGCTTCCTGAAATCATACCTATCTTTGTAATACCCTTTTTTTTCATATATCCCATTATCTTTTGACAAGCCATTCTGTCAGTTGCTACAATTTTAAAAACCCACTTTTTAACAGGCTTTATGATAGGAATACCTCCGCCCATAGACAACAAAGGTATCTTTTTTCTTTGAATAAAAGGAATGATAGCCATCGTTTCACCAGTCGTAGAAGGTCCTATAATAGCCACAACTTTATCTTGCGAAATAAGTCTTTTTGTAAACGATACGGCTTTTCTTGGATTTGCACCGGTATCATAGTAAACTAACTCTATCTTTTGTCCGTTTACTCCACCTGCTTCATTTATCTTTTTAACATAAAGCTTCAAAGTCTTTAACTCCGGATCACCTATAAATGAAGCCGGACCTGTTGCAGACACCAATGCACCTATTTTAATACTTGATGCGATCAAACTAACACCACAAAATAGCATAATCGCTAAAATAATTTTTATTATACTTTTCTCCACTTAAGCTCCTTATTTAAATATAATTTCTAAATTATAGCAATCTTAACTTAACAATCTTATATTTTTTAAAAATTATTATACTATTTTTTAAAAATTGTGTAATAATTACACAATTTTCTTTTTTAAAATCTTCTTTTAAACTATTTTACAAGGCTTTAAAAAATTTTATGTATAATTAAAATAAATGTTTTAAACGGAGAAGCGATGAAACAGACACTAATGGGCAATGAAGCCATAGCATGGGGCATAGTTCATGCAAATATACAAATGGTATCGGGATATCCCGGAACCCCTTCAAGCGAAATACTAAAAACAGTACAAAAGATTCAAAGCGATTTGAAACTTGATATGTATGTACAATGGGCTACAAATGAAAAGGTGGGTTTTGAAGTAGCTTATGCAGGTGCTATAAGCGGCCAGAGAAGTTGTGCTACTATGAAACAAGTAGGACTCAATGTGGCAAGTGATGCATTGATGAGTGCAAGTTATATAGGAAACAAGGGGGCTATGCTACTTGTTTGTGCCGACGATCCGGGTTTTCACTCTTCTCAAACGGAACAAGATAGTAGAGTTTTTGCAAAATTTGCAAGAATTCCCGTCTTTGATCCCTCTACTCCGCAAGATGCTTATGATTTTGTAAAACTTGCCGTGGAGGTATCGGAACTTTTTGAAACAACCACTATGTTAAGACCGGTTATGAGAGTTTCTCATGCAAGAGAAATTATACATATGAATAGCGAAACAAACTTTACAAAAACCGACAATAGATTTAAAAGAGACATAAAAAGGTGGGCAGCAGTCCCGAGAGCTGGACGACTCTCTCAAGGTTATGACCAACTCAAAAGAATAGAAGATATTGCCCGATACAATTATGAAAGATTTTTAAAACCTCAACTTGATGATTTAAAGGGTGGCAAACTACTCATCATAACAAGCGGAACGGCTGACGGATTTGTTAGAGAAACTCTTGATGACCTTGATCTAAAAAGTGATATATTAAAAGTTATCATGCCCTATCCTCTACCTGTCAAAGAGTTAAAAAAAGCATTTGACAAGTATGAAAAAATTATTGTCTTTGAAGAACCGTATCCTTGTGTAGAGGAGCAAATAGCTTGTGAAAAAGTTTATGGGAAAAATACCGGCACTGTACACAAAATAGACGAAATGAGCAAAGAGGGTGTTTTAAAAGCTCTTCAAAATATAGGATTTTATGAGGGTAAAAACATATATGAAGCTCCTAAAATTGATCTTGGTTTCGAAGTTCCGGCTCGTCCGCCCGCTTTATGCCCCGGATGTCCGCATAGAGATATATACTACTCCATTATGAAGGTTTTTAAAAAGAGTAAGTCTATCTATCCGTCAGATATCGGCTGCTACACTTTGGCACTTGCACAAGGAGCCATAGACACTGTTCTTTGTATGGGTGGAAGTGTGGCGATGGCAAGTGGATTTAGCATTGCCAATCCCGATAAAACAGTAGTTGCTACTATAGGAGACGGAACATTTTTTCACTCAGGCATACCTCCGCTTTTAAATGCAATATACCAAAGCCATAAGTTCATACTCGTTATCTTAGACAACTCCACCGTAGCCATGACCGGACGACAAGTAACTCCTGAGAGATTTCACCAAGCTATAGATATCAAAAAGATAGTAGAGGGATGTGGCATAGAGTGTTTGGAGCATAACTACTCTCACAATATGCACGAAAATATAGACTTTTTCAAAGAAGTTAAGAAAAAGTATGAACAAAACGATACTCCCACAGTAGTTGTAGTAAGACAGTTTTGCATACTTGACAATCCAAGAGCAAAAGAGTTTGTGCCTAATATTTATGCCAAAGTGGATGAGGATAAGTGTGTAGCTTGCGATCAGTGTACCACCATTTATAAATGTCCGCCGATGCACTACAATGAACATGGAAAGATAGAGATAGATCCTTTTCTTTGTGCGGGTTGTGCTGGATGCTTGGAAGTGATATGTCCAACGGGTGCTTTTGAAATAGACAAGAGGGAAAAATAATGAAATATCAGATAGTTATAGCGGGTTTTGGGGGTCAAGGAGTCGTCTTTTTGGTTAAGGTTTTATCCATTTGTGCCGGAGAGAAAGATATAGCCTTTATAGGCACCGAAAATCACGGTATGAGTCAAAGAGGCGGAGCCGTTAGTTGCGATATAAAAATCGGAGATTTTAAAAATCCGGTAATAGATAAAAATCAAGCCGATATGATTATAGGGCTTGATAAAAACGAAAGTCTTAGAAATCTAGCCTATTTAAAACAAGACGGTATAGTCATAGTAAACAGTGATGAAAGTTATCCCGATATACCGATAAAAGTGGTGAAAGCGGATGTAAACAAAAAAGCTTTAAACGGAGAACTTCCTATACAAGGACTTAATGTGTATATGCTTGGAGTTGCTCTTAAAAATGAAAAAAATTTTCCTTTTACTGTTGAAGATGTAAAAAAGGCGATAAAAAAGATAAACCCCAAACTTGCTGAACAAAATTTTGAAATACTTGAAAAAGCAATAAAAGAAAATTAGGAGAAAACATGGTATGGAATGAGATAGAAACTGCGAAAAGAGAGGATATAGAGACAATACAGTTAAAAAGATTGAGTGAGACTTTGCAAAGAGTCTATGCTTTAACACCATTTTACAAAAAAAAGTTTGATGAGTTAGGCATACTGCCAACCGATATAAAATCTTTAAAAGATATATCAAAGCTTCCGTTTACAAAGAAACAGGACTTAAGAGATCACTACCCTTTTGGTCTTTTCACCGTGCCTATAAGCCAAGTGGTCAGGATACACAGCTCAAGCGGAACTACCGGCAAACCTACCGTCGTAGGATATACAAAAGCCGATATGGATGTATGGGATGAGGTGATGGCAAGAGTCTATACGATGGCGGGAGTAACCGCCGAAGATGTTGTCCATAATGCTTACGGATACGGTCTTTTTACAGGAGGCTTGGGATTTCACAGTGCCGCTCAAAAGATAGGAGCCGCCGTAGTTCCGGCAAGCGGAGGCTTTACGGATAGGCAACTGATGCTTATGAGAGATTTCGGTGCTACCGTTTTAGCCTCAACCCCCTCTTTTGCACTTCATCTTGCCGAAATAGCTAAAAAAAGCGGACCAAACTATAAAGATGAGTATAAATTAAAATGCGGTGTATTCGGAGCAGAACCTGTAAGTAAAGGCTTAAAAGAGGAGGTTAGTAAAGCTTGGGGTATTGATTATCATGAAACTTACGGACTAAGTGAGATAATCGGACCCGGAGTTTCAGCAAACTGTAAACACTCCAAACTTCTTCATATAAACGAAGATCATTTTTATCCGGAAATTATAGATCCTAAAACGGGTGAAGTTTTGCCGGAGGGTGAAAGAGGCGAACTTGTCATAACGACTTTAAGTAAACAGGCTCTTCCTATCATCAGATATAGAACGGGAGATATAACCTCTTTAACTTATGAGCCTTGCGGATGCGGAAGAACTTTCGTAAGAATGGAGAGTGTAGTCGGAAGAGCCGACGATATGCTTATAGTTAACGGTGTAAATGTGTATCCTTCACAAGTTGAGCATGTCATAGCAAATACCGAAGGGGTTACACTAAATTATCAAATCGTTGCCGATAAAAAAGGCTTTTTGGACAAACTTGAAATTCTTGTCGAAATGAGCGATGAGATTATGAGCGATAATGTCAAAGAGATAGAGAAGATCAAAAAAGATTTGCAACATGCTTTGCTAAACAACCTCTATATAAATGCCAATGTTAAACTTGTCGAGCCGAGAACCATAGAGAGAAGTATGGGAAAAGCGGTTAGAATTGTAGATAAAAGGAGGGAGTCATGATAAAGCAGCTATCTGTTTTTGTTGAAGATAAAATGGGAGAATTAACTCGCATAACATCTCTTTTATCGGATAATAACATATCTATCAAATCTATCAATCTGATAGACTCGAGTGATTTCGGTCTTCTTAGGATCATAGCGGATGATTATAAAAAAGCTTCCGATATTTTAAGCAAGAACGGGTTTAGTCTTACGATTGCCGATGTGCTTGGTGTGGAGATAGAAAACAGAGCGGGAAGTTTTAACGATGTAGTCAAGATATTGAGTGAAAACGAGATCAATATAGAGTATCTTTATACCGTCGATAGCGACACATACGGTATATTTATATTTAAAGTTTCTCGAAGAGATCTTAAAAAAGCTTACGATTTGTTAAAACAGAGTAATATAAAAGTTTTAGATGGGTTTTAATGGATTTAAAAGAGCTTCAAAAAAGCGAAATAGGATTTTTAAACCATATCGGAGGGGAGCTTGTAGAGTTTAAAGAGGGGGAGGCTAAACTCTCTTTTAAGATAGAGGATATCCATAAACAGCATCTCGGAGTGGTGCATGGGGGAGCGATAGCGACTCTTGCAGACCATACAGGATGGTATGCCGCCGTCTCCAAGATAGATAGAGGTTACACTTGTGTAACCATAGAGTTAAAGGTAAACTATCTAAAACCGGCATACAAGGATACTATTGTGGCGAATTCGAAAGTGTTAAACAGAAGCAAAAAGACGGTTTTTGTCGTTACGGAGCTTTTTGATAATGATATTTTGGTAGCTTTTGCTACGGCGACATACTCCATAATAGCCGAAAAAAAGGAGAAAAATTGATAGCATCTTTTATGGAGGGTTTTGTATTGGGACTTGGTGCCGCCGTGCCTTTGGGTCCGGTTAATATACTCATCATGACAAATGCTCTAAAAAACTATAAAAATGCGGTTGCTCTCGGTGCCGGTGCTATGAGTGCCGATATAACATACTTAACACTTTTGCTATTTGGTTTTTTGGTTTTTGCAAAAAACGGTGCCGTTCAGATAGGATTGGGTTTGTTTGGTACACTTTTTCTATTTTATATCTCTTATCTTATCTTTAAAGGCAGAAATCAAAAAGTGGAAATACATCAAAAAGGCGAGACGGTAGAAAAAGATAAAATTCTCTCAAATTATCTCAAAGGCTATAGCATAACTTTGCTAAATCCCTATACGATAGGCTTTTGGATAAGTGTTTCCGTATATATCGCAAACAAGCATCTCTCCTTTATCTTTACTCTTTTGGGACTGTTTTGTGCCATATTTTTATGGATAACTTTGATGCCTTTGGCGATACATAAAACCAAGCATCTTTTTTCTCAAACAATAACAAAAAACATATCGATCGTTTCAGCGGGTATAATACTCTTTTTTGCCGTTGGAATGTTGGTAAATACTATAAATAAATTTCACTAAAGGATCAGCATGGAAAAATCATATCTTGAGTCAAATCCGGACGAAAAGGGATATTTCGGAAAATTCGGAGGAGCATATATACCTCCTGTTTTGGAAAAACCTTTTGCGGAGATAAACGAGGCTTATGACAAATTATCAAAAAGCTACGACTTTTTAAATGAATTGAAAAATATAAGAAAACACTACCAAGGCAGACCCACTCCGATAACCTATGCAAAAAGATTGTCCGAATATGTAGGAGGAGGCAGGATATACCTAAAAAGAGAGGATCTCAACCATACCGGAGCTCATAAGCTAAACCACTGCATGGCCGAAGCTTTGGTGGCTAAATATCTCGGTAAAAAGAAGATTATGGCGGAGACGGGTGCGGGTCAGCATGGGGTGGCTCTTGCAACTGCGGCGGCATACTTCGGACTTGAGTGTGAGATACATATGGGCGAAGTGGATATAGAAAAAGAGAAACCCAATGTCATAAGAATGAAGATACTCGGAGCAAAAGTGGTACCGGTTAGTCATGGACTAAAAACTTTAAAAGAGGCGGTAGATAGCTGTTTTGAAGCTTACATCAAGCAAACTGATACTGCTATTTATGCTATAGGCTCTGTCGTAGGACCTCATCCTTTTCCCAAGATGGTGAGAGATTTTCAAAAGATTGTGGGACTTGAGGCAAAGGAGCAGTTTTATGAGATGACCTCCTCGCTTCCAGATAGTGTAGTAGCCTGTGTAGGCGGAGGAAGCAATGCTATGGGAATCTTTAGCGGTTTTATAGATGATCCGGTAAAACTTTACGGAGTGGAACCTCTTGGAAAAAGCACAAGACTTGGCGAACATGCTGCAACTTTAAGTTATGGTAGCGAAGGAATAATGCATGGATTTAACTCCATTATGCTAAAAGATGAAAAAGGGGAACCTGCACCAGTTTACTCCGTAGCAAGTGGACTTGATTATCCCTCCGTAGGACCTGAGCATGCACATCTAAAAACTATAGGTAGAACCATAGTAGCGACCGCAAATGATAAAGAGGCTATGGATGCTTTTTATAAACTTTCAAGACTTGAAGGAATTATTCCCGCATTAGAGAGTTCTCATGCGGTCGCATTTGCTATGAAACTTGCCAAAGAGTTTCCAAAAGAGTCCATTCTTGTCAACTTAAGCGGTAGAGGAGATAAAGATATAGATTTTGTAGTGGAAAATTATCCCATACCGGAGTAAAGGGTAGCAACAAAGGCTACCCTGTTTATCCAAATATCGGAGCATAAAAGTGTATAGACTACCTGCAGAATGGGAAAGACAAGAATATATAATGCTCACTTATCCTCATGAAAATAGTGATTGGAATTGTTGCCTTAAAGAGATAAAAAAAAGTTATAAAGAAATTATAAAAGCGATATCAAAATATGAAAAATGTTTGATAATTTGTAACAAAATAAGCTCAGCAAAGAGTGAATTAAGCGACATTATAAATGATAATATACTTTTTATCGAAATAAACACTAATGATACCTGGATTAGAGACTATGGGGCAATAGATGTATTTAAAAAAAATGAAATCATCTCTTATGATTTTACTTTTAACGGTTGGGGCAATAAATTTGAAGCAAAACTCGATAATTTAGTCAATAATGTTTTGTATAAAAAGAGAATTTTTTCAAACAAACTTATAAAAAAAGAGTTTATTTTAGAAGGTGGAAGTATAGAAACAAATGGCAAAGGAGTTTTGCTCACAACATCAAAATGTCTTTTAAATTCAAACAGAAATCTTTTGCTTTCAAAGAATAAGATAGAGACAAAATTAAAACATTTTTTTGGATGCAAAACGATAATTTGGCTTGAAAACGGTTATCTATCAGGGGATGACACCGACTCACATATAGATACTTTAGCAAGATTTTTAAACGAAAACACAATCGCCTATGTAAAGTGCTTTGATGAAAAAGATGAGCATTTTTTCGAGTTAAACCAAATGGAAAAAGAGTTGGAAAAAACAAACTTTCATCTTATCCCTCTACCATTGCCACATCCGATATATAAAGACAAAAAAAGACTTCCAGCAACTTATCTTAACTTTCTATTTATCAATGGTGCGATACTCCTTCCGATATATAATGATATTTACGATAAAGAAGTTATAACTTTTTTTGAAAACTTTTATACAAATATTGATATAATTCCAATCGATTCTACTGCACTAATAAGAGAACATGGTAGTATTCATTGTGCAACTATGCATAGATTTGCAAAACCAAAGGATATATTTTGACACTTGAAAAAAAGGCTACAATTGTTTCAAGCTGTATTGCCACCATACTTATAATTATCAAATTAACCGTAGGGGTATTAAGCGGTTCTATTTCGGTTATCGCAAGTGCCATAGATTCTGTGCTTGATCTTATAGTTTCAGCTTTCAATCTTTTTGCTATTACCAAATCTGAAAAACCTGCTGATAAAGAATTTAACTACGGAAGAGGCAAGATAGAAGCTCTTGCTGCTGTGATAGAGGGAACTATTATAACTATATCTGGTTTTTTTATCTTTTATGAAGCGGTAAAAAAAGCTATAGAAAATGAACCAACAAAACTACTTGATATATCTATTATGATAATGAGTATATCCATAGTATTAACCATTGGCTTAGTTATTTTTTTAAACTATGTAGCAAAAAAGACAAACAATCTTGTCATAAGATCGGATGCTCTTCACTACAAAACCGATATATACAGCAACGGTGCTATTTTAATCGCTCTTGTATTGATACATTTTACCGGAATTCAATTGATTGATTCTATATTTGGTGGGGCGATAGCTATATATATCA
The DNA here is from genome assembly GCA_027065125.1 of Campylobacterales bacterium. Lineage (GTDB taxonomy): Bacteria > Campylobacterota > Campylobacteria > Campylobacterales > JALSKU01 > JALSKU01. The sequence goes on from JAMOOV010000143.1 coordinate 26,144, forward strand.
TATATTCAGCCTATGAGATTATAAAAGAGGGTGTTTTAATGTTGCTTGATATAGCCCTTGATAAAGAAATTGTTGAAAAAATTCAAGATATTATAATCAGCGAAAACGGTGTGACGGATTATCACTTTTTAAAATCAAGAAAAAGCGGAAAGACGAATTTTATTGATGTTCATGTGGTGATGACACCCAACATATCACTCGTAGAAGCTCACGATATATCCGATAGTATAGAGGCAAAGATAAAAGAGCTTGATAAAGATAGCGAATGGAGTATCACTATACATCTTGATCCTTACGACGACTCTATAGAGCATTAAATCGGACAAATCTCACAATACCCATCAATACAAAAATCCAAAAAGCCATAGAGGTATCTTGTCTGAAGTCTAAACTAACGGGGTGGTTTTTATAGATTTGAAAGTTTTACTCCTCTTGGCAACAGCTTTGACATCCCCCGAAAAATCTTTTTCCCCAGCGGTGCCTCATGCCTTTTCCGGCAAGCTCCACCTCTATATTGTCCGCTTCGTTTTTACTGACTATCACACAAGAGTCAAAATTTATCTTTAGATAAAAACTACCCTTCATAAAACCGACTCTACACACATGTATAAGCTCATTTTTCACAAGTCCCAAAGAGTGAAGTCTTTGCTTTAACTCTTCGGGTAAATTTATCTCTTTTATGATGGCTTTTTGCCCTTTTTCAAGTTCACTTAGTTTCACCCAAATATCTCCTTTTCATTAAAGCAAAGCTTCAATGAAAATTCCCCTCACTAAAGCTTTGTCTGTCGACAAGAATAAAACCCTCAAGATTTTCATGTTTTTTGTGATTTTAACCAACAATCTTGAGGATTTCATAACCGTATTATACCTAATATCCCATTAAAGCCAATACCTTATAGACAAAAAATGCTAAAAGCCAAGCTACCACATTGGGATAAATCGTATAAAAAGTTCTCCAAGCCCATTGAGGAACTTCCGCATAAAATGTACTCATAGCCGCAAGACAAGGAGAGTATATCATGATGATGATGATAAGAGCCACCGCAGCTTTAAAGTCAATATTTTCTTGCATCTTTTTTATAAGACCGTTACTTGCACCGCCCTCTCCTACCGCATACAAAGTTCCCATAGTGGAAACCACCGTCTCTTTCGCCGCAAGCCCAGCTATGACAGACACACTCATTCTCCAATCAAATCCGAGAGGCTCGAAAATAGGATTTATCGTCTTTCCTATTTTACCAAGATAACTCTCTCCAAGCAATTTAGCCTTCAGCTCATTTTCCAAATCCTGTTTTTTCGTTTTATCAGTTGTTACAGCTATCTTTGCTTCATAATTTTTAACGATATTTGGATGATGAGGATAGGTGCTTAAAAACCAGATGATCATAGCCGTTCCGGCTATAAAAGTTCCCGCCTTTTTCAAAAACATTTTTGTCTTTATCCAAAGATCCATCGCCAAAGATTTCATAGAGGGGAAACGATAGGGAGGTATCTCCATAACAAAAGGCTCCGGCTCACCTTTAAAAAGCACAGTTCTTAGTATCTTTGCTACGATAAGACCCAAAACCGCTCCGCCAAGATAGATGGCAAACAGAACATTTCCGGGATTGTGTTTAGCAAAAAAAGCGGCTATCACAAGCACATATATAGGCAGTCTTGCCCCGCAACTCATAAAGCCCAAAACAAGCATCGTTATGATCCTGTCTTTCGGATTTTTAAGAGTTCTTGCCGCCATATATGCAGGAACAGTACAGCCAAAACCGCTAACAAGCGGAACAAAAGCTTTACCCTGAAGCCCGAATTTTTTCAAAAATCCATCCATCAAATATGCCGCTCTTGCCATATAGCCCGTTTGCTCCAAAAGGTTGATACCCAAAAAGAGGATCAATATATTGGGCAAAAACATCACTACCGCTCCAACCGCCGGTATAACTCCTTCGGTCAAAAGAGAGTTAAATCCCCCCTGCGGTAAAACCGAAGAGAGATAATTGGCACTCTCGCTAAAAGCTGTATCTATCAACTCCATAGGGATATTACCAAGTTCAAAAGTGAGTTGAAAAAGAGCCCACATAAAAAATAAAAATATTGGAAGTCCAAGAATAGGATGGATCAAGATATTGTCTATCTTTTCACTCAAACTCTCTTCGATTTCCGGCAAAGATATACTCTCCATCTGAAGATTGTGAGCAAGTGCGGCTCTATCGTTAGATAAAATATCTGCGGTACTATCTTCATCAAACTCCGCTTCAAGATTTTTATACATCTTTTCAAGCATATCATGCACTTCTATGAAGATAGGAAGATCATGTATGATTTTATAAACCTGCTCATCTCTATCAAGTAGCCTTATAGCTACAAATCTCGCATACTTTTCATCTTTAAAGTGGGGGGATTTTTGTAATGCTTTGCTTAGTTTTTCTATCCTGATCTCTACTCTCTCGTTATAATATATCTTATTTTTATACTCTTTTTTATTGTAAGCCTCTATAACGGTATCTACTATCTTATCAACCCCTTTACCCTCTTTTGCCGAAGCTAATATAACGGGTATCCCAAGAAGTGTTTCGAGCTTGTCTTTATCTATCTTACCGCCTTTTTTCTCTATCTCATCCACCATATTTACGATAAGTATCATCTTTTTTTGCATATCAAGCAGTTGCATGGTAAATATAAGATTTCTCGATAGAGTGTTGGCATCAACTATATTGACTATTATGTCATATTTTTCATTTAAGAGATAATTTTTTGCTACTTGCTCCTCAGGAGTGTAAGCATTTAGAGAGTAAATACCGGGCAGATCCACCATCTGTATATCATACTCTCCCTTTTTTATCTCCACTACGGTCTTTTCAACGGTAACACCGGAAAAATTACCCGTATGAAGTCTCGCATCGCTGATAGCATTTAGTATGGAGGATTTGCCTACATTTGGCTGTCCGGCAACGACAACTTTGATCAAATTACTCATCCTCGATCTCCACGACTATATTTTGAGCCTCTTCTTCTCTTAGTCCAACTTTAGTATCGTTGCTCATAATATCCCAAGTTTGTTTGGCAAGAGTATGTTTTAAAACTTGTATCTTTGCTCCCTTGACTATCCCCATAGCAAATAGTCGCCCTTTGATAGGCTCCTTGGCTGTTATCTTTTTTACGATAGCCTTATCCCCTATTCTCAAATCTGATATTTTTTTCAAAATTTCTCCCTAAGCAACTTATTTGTGGGGGATTGTAGCTAAAAAAGTATTAAACAACTCTTAAAGTGATAATCATTATCAACTTAAGAAAGTTAAATATTATTATTGTTTTAAGAGCGATAATAAAATGCTTTATCGCTCTTAAAAAGTTATATTATTTTGAAGCTTTGTCGGTTATCTCGTTTAAAACTTTATCCATCATAGGTATCACTCCGCACCCCTTAAGGTCAAATCTATTTTCAAACTCTCTTGGATTTAAGTACTCGATTTTTACATGATCGTCATAATCTTTATAAACAAATACTCTAACCGGCAACTCTATACCGGCTTTCGGATCTCTTCTTAATATCCTCGTACCCATTTTTGCACTGCCTATTGTTATCACTTTAGCATCCATTATATTCATATCCGCTTTTTTGGCATTTGCCTTGTGATCAAATATACCAAATACACTCAATCCCTTCTCTTTAGCACTTTTTTCTATCTTTTTTACAGTTGCATCTACAGAATTTTTACTACTTTTTATGATGTAGTAATTTCCCGCATTCAAAGCAACCGTACATATAAAAGTAAAAAGTAAAAACTTAAATCTCATATAAACCTCCTTGAAATTTTTTTGTATTGTATCAAACATTAGTGCCTAAAAAGTGTTTAGCAATATGATATAATTATATTAAAAGCAAAAAGGTCAAATCGCATGATAAAAGTCGGCATGATTCAACAAAAATATCAAGGCAATAGTAAAGACACCATAAATAAAACGGTAAAACTTATCGAAAATGCCAAAAAAAAGGGTGCAGATTTGGTAATACTTCAAGAGCTTCATCAAGATAGATATTTTTGCATCAACGAAGATACGAACAACTTTAAGTTATCGGAAAGTTTTGATAGTGATATAAAATTTTGGAGCAATGTAGCAAAAACAAATGATATAGTATTAGTAACTTCACTATTTGAAAAAAGAGCTCCCGGACTCTATCACAATACGGCGGTAGTATTTGAAAAAGACGGTACAATAGCCGGCAAATATAGAAAGATGCATATACCCGATGATCCGGGATTTTATGAAAAATTTTACTTCACACCAGGAGATTTGGGATTTGAGCCGATAGATACGAGTGCGGGGAGGCTTGGAGTATTAATCTGTTGGGATCAATGGTATCCCGAAGCGGCTCGCATTATGACTCTAAAAGGTGCCGAGATACTCATATATCCCACCGCTATAGGCTGGTTTGACGAGGATAACCAACAAGAGAAACAACGACAACTCGATAGCTGGATCACGATACAAAGATCTCATGCCATAGCAAACGGCCTACCCGTCGTCGCGGTCAATAGAGTAGGTTTTGAAAAAGATAACTCCGGATGTTTAAAAGGGATAAGATTTTGGGGAAACTCTTTCGTTTGCAATGCAGGAGGAGAGATCATCAAAAAACTTGATGACAAAAGCGAAACCGCCCAAGTCGTTGAAATAGATTTATCCCAAAGCAAAAATTTTAGAGATATTTGGTCTTTTTTAAGAGATAGGAGGATAGAGTGCTACTCCTCCTTACTAAAGAGATATGACGATTAGTTGTTCTTATCCTTTTTGACACTCATATAAAATACAAATGCTTCTTCTTTTTTGGGTGTTATATCGTCTTTATTGAGTGCTATTTCTATCTTTTTTCTATACTTTTTTATATAAGACAGAAACTCTTTTTTTTTTCTTTCCTTTTAAAACACTCTTTGCTATTTTTATAGTATTTGCAGGATTTATAGCATGATTATTTTTATAAAGTCCAAAATGCAAATGCGGTCCTGTGCTAAGCCCGGTAGAGCCAACATAGCCTATAGTTTTACCTTTTTTGACATATTTTCCTCTTCTGATACCTCTTGCAAACTTTCTCAAATGTGCATATAAAGTTTTGTATCCATCTATATGATTAATGATGATACAATTACCGTATCCTCCCTTTCGTCCTGCAAATATCACTCTTCCATTTCCTGCCGCATGAACGGGTGTTCCTATCGGGGCGGCGAAGTCTATACCGAGGTGAGCTCTGTATTTATGGAGTATAGGATGCCATCTTTTATAAGTAAATCTATCTGAAATTCTCGTATATCTGCAAGGCTGAGAGAGGAAAAATCCCTCTATCTCTTTTCCTTTTTCATTATAGTATCTATCTTTATATTTATAAATATAATGCTTCACCCCTCTAGTTTCTATCATCGCTGCTTCTATAGAAGGATTGCCGAATTGTCTTCCAAGTCTTATCTTTTTTGTATATGCGATAACAAGCTTATCGCCTTTTCTTAAATCTCTTTTGAAATTTATACTTTTTTTATAAGATTGTATAAATTCATTTGCCAAAAGATAATTATTGGTAAGTTTGACTATATCTTGATATGGAGATAATTTTATACTCGTTTCCAATATCTTATGCTCAGTTTCATAGACAATAGGAATCATGTCTACAAAATATCCTTTATCGTTTTTTCCTATATGTATCTGCAACTCTTCTCCCACAGGTATCAAAACTTGCTCAATCGTGCCATTGCTATCTTGTAAAATCTGATATCTACTTCCTGTGATAATCTCTGAAGTTAACTCTTTATTTGTTACATCCATATTATAGTATAGCTTTAGTGGCATTTTATGATCTTCAAGAAAATTTAAAAAAGTTTCTCCTTTTTCCCATTTTTTTTCCACAAGTTTACTCGCTCCCCATAGATAATTACTTATTAACAGAAGTATTATCAAAACTAATCTCACCATCAATCCTTTGTATTTTTTTGAATTATACCTTTTTGCTCTTTTAAAAGCAATTTTTAATCCATTTTATGTATAATATTAAAAAAATTAAAGGATTTTAATGAAAAAACTTTTTCAATATCTATCTATTTTATTGATTTTTATGAGTTTGAACCTTAATGCAAATTCACTTTTTAAAGAGCATAAAACAAAAATCATATCTATAGATAATAATATTGCTACAATAAAAAATTTTTCGGATGTCAAAATAGGCTCCAGCGGGGTAGTTATTCACAATTTTGATAAAAAACACTCAACTATTGTTGCAAAAGCTATAGTTATAGACAAAAATAGCGATACGGCAACTATCAGATTTGTACCTTTCAGAGATTTAAAGCAAGATGTATTGCCTGTACCAAAAATTTTACCTCAAATAGGCGATACGGCGATACTAAACTATCTTTACAATTATGCTTTGCCGATAACTCCAAATTATCAAACATACAAGATTATTAACAAAAAGCATAAAAATATAAAATGGCTTCATCCTGATCTTTTTGCAGCAAAACTTTTTATTGATGGAAATCCTGCTCCAACAAAAAAAGATTTTAAAAAAATGTGTAAAGATTACAATTTTTCACTACTCTATTTTGCTATAAACGATAAAGGTAATTTTGTAGATTGCAATAGCTTCAAGATCATAAAACAAGAACAAATCAACACTTCAGGTAAAATACAATTTCCATTTTTTACAAGAATTAAAGACATAAAAGAGTCTTGGTTTAGTTTTGGTAATTCCAAGATAACAAACTATAACGACTATTATCAAAGTCTGATAAGATAAGCCCATGATAAATAAACAAGATATAATTCATTTTGAAAATATTGTAGGGAAAGAAAATATTTATAGCGATAAAGCTCATCTTATAGCTTACTCTTACGATGCTACAAAAGTAAGATATGAGCCGGAACTTGTACTTTTCCCAAAAAGTGAACAAGATATAAGTGATATATTGAAATATTGCAACAAAAAAGGGATAACTATTACCCCAAGAGGTGCAGGAAGTGGCTTTACGGGAGGTTCTTTGCCAAAAAGAGGTGGCATCATGTTATGCTTTGAAAAACATATGAATAAAATTCTTGAAATAGATATGCAAAATATGATAGCTATCGTACAACCGGGGGTTATCAATAGAGATTTACAAAAAGAGGTCGAAAAACTCGGACTCTTTTATCCGCCCGATCCCGCAAGTCAAGACTACTCCACACTTGGAGGTAATGTCAGCGAAAATGCAGGAGGAATGAGAGCGGCAAAATACGGTATAACAAAAGATTTTGTTATGGCTTTAAGAGCTGTTTTGCCAAACGGAGAGGTCATAAGAGCGGGTAAAAAAACTATAAAAGATGTAGCCGGATACAATATAGCGGGTATCTTGATAGCGAGTGAAGGAACTTTGGCAGTTATCACCGAAATAACCCTAAAGCTTTTACCAAAACCAAAACTTACAAAAACTGCTATGGGAGTTTTTCCGACAGTCGAAGATGCCATGAATGCTGTTTTTAAGACTATGGCAAGTGGAGTCATTCCGGTAGCTATGGAATTTCTTGATAATCTTAGCATAAGAGCGGTAGAGGAAAAGTTTCACAAAGGCTTACCCAAAGATGCCGGTGCTATACTGATATGTGATGTTGATGGGGATTTGGATATTGAGCTTGATATGCAACTTGAAACAATAGAGAAAGTTTTTAAAGAAAACGGATGCAAAGAGTTCAAAAAAGCAAAAGATCAAAATGAAGCCAATGATCTATGGTTTGCAAGAAGAAATGCAAGCCAAAGCATCACCATCTACGGCTCTAAAAAACTAAATGAAGATATAACTGTACCAAGATCCAAACTTCCCGATGTCTTAAAAGGTATAGAAGAGATTTCTAAAAAATTTAATGTCAAAATACCGTGCTTCGGTCATACGGGAGATGGAAATGTGCATGTCAATGTCATGGTGGACGGTAGCAAAGAAGAAGAGCTTAAAAGAGGTCATGAAGCTATCGTGGAAGTATTTAAACTTGCTGTATCGCTTGAGGGCACCTTAAGCGGAGAGCATGGCATAGGATTAAGTAAAGCACCATTTATGAATATCGCTTTTAGCGATGCGGAAATGGAGCTATTTAGGTCTATCAAGAGAGCTTTTGACCCTAACGATATATTAAATCCGGGTAAAATGGGACTTTGAATACCAAATTCAAAAAGATAAAATTTTTTATAAAAGAGTTTAGAGATAAGGATCTATTGCATTATGCTTCAAGTCTTAGTTTTCATACTATTTTAGCACTTATTCCAATACTTCTTATCTCTTTATCCATATTTACCAAACTTCCGAGTTTTAAAAAATATTACGGATTGATCAAAAACTTTATATTTTCATCTTTGATGCCAAGCCAACAGGAAAATATATCCTCCTATATCGATAAATTTTTAAACAATACTATAAACATGGGGGTTATCGGCTTTATATTTGTCATATATGTTTCCGTAATGTTTTTTATGGATTATGAGTATATCGTCAGCAAGATTTTCAAAACAAAACCAAAAAGCTTTTGGCAATCCATCTCCACATACTGGACACTCATAACACTGCTACCTATGGGTATAGGTATATCATTTTTCGCATCAAGCAAAATACAACATATATTAAGCTCTTACCAATATACAAGTTGGATAAATATCCTTGTAGTGCTTCCGTATCTTATATTTTGGATGCTGTTTTTTATCATGTATATGATATCCATTAATGTAAAAGTGGAGACAAAAACCGTGCTATTCTCCTCTTTTTTGGCTTCTACGATATGGTATATCTCAAAAACCGCATTTATATATTATGTCAGCTACAATAAAACCTACACAAGCATCTACGGCTCGTTTAGTACGGTTATGTTTTTCTTTATATGGATATACTTTTCATGGGTTATATACATCTACGGCTTAAAGATATGCTACCTTTTAAACAAAGCTAACGATTTAAAAACCGAGTAATTTCTTTCTTATTTTGGGATTGGTTAGATTTTCGCCTCTTAACATTTTAAGCCTCATCTCCTCAAAAGGGATCGTTTTTTCGGTCGTATTTTTCTCATAAGCCCCGAAACCATAATGCATCGGTGTACTATCGGTGAGTGTGTAGTGGGCTTTTTTAGCATCTATCCATCTATGAGTATCATCGCTATATGTCCAAAGCTTAACATCTTTTGAAACATAATGATTTTTGTGAAGCCACAGTACCATGCACCCGGGGTCATCAAAAACAAAAGTCCTCCCGTCTTTTAATATCACTTCGGAAGCATTTTTCATCTTTTCAACTTCCATACCGCACTGAGGATCCATAGTTACACCCAATTTTATCTCAACAGGTTTCCCATCTTTGCTAATATTGGTAGCAACCTCTCTCTTTTCACAACCGACAAATAAAAATACAACAGCCACAATCAAAATCAAACCGTTTTTCATAAATACTCCATTTTTTAAAAGTCAAAAAAACTCATCACTCGCTTTACAGCCACACCCCGTTTTTCATATAGTAAACTATCGGATAAGCCGTAACGATTAGGACATATATTATATCAAAAAATATTGATACCATTTTAAATTTTTGACAATCTTTTTTCGTAGTTTGATATACAAATGCT